>NZ_KV834737.1:0-82421 GCF_001837945.1 Staphylococcus sp. HMSC077D08
ATAAAATGGAGCGGGTGATGGGAATCGAACCCACAACATCAGCTTGGAAGGCTGAGGTTTTGCCATTAAACTACACCCGCATGTAGATATAAAATTCAATTTGGTGCGGCCGAGAGGACTTGAACCTCCACGGGATTAACTCCCACTAGGCCCTCAACCTAGCGCGTCTGCCATTCCGCCACGACCGCTGGCAAAACGCATAATTAGAACTTAATTATCGAGAACATTAACTATTGTAAATGCTTTGTTACGTTTTGTCAATAATAATTTAACTTTATATTAATAAAATTAATTAGCGCTTGATAATCGAACCTCTTATTAAGACAACGATAACTATGATATATCACAACAATTACATTGTCAATGCTTTTATACCCTATAATTTATTTTTTTGTAACACTATACACAAGACGAATTATATAGCATTACATCGTAAATCGTTCTACAATATTATCTTAAACTTCAATTAACAAATACAAGTATGTTCTTTTTAATTATTTTACTACCATAACGTAAGTCAAAGTTAACTAAAAGTACTTTTATATTGAGAATAAAAAATATAAAAAAAGTCACATCATCATATTCAAATCATCGGTTATTACTTTACAATTAATTAAGACACCTAATAATAAATTTGTTAGACAACAATTATCAAACGTATAATTTATGATTGTTAATATTTCAATTTTCAGTATTAAATCAAAAACTGTGAGATAATTTAATGGTTTCTCATTGATTCAAAATAAAATTACATATCTGTTACATCTTATTTTAATAATTGTTCGCCCTTACTCGGCTACTTTTAAATATATCTTCAAGACATATCATAGAAAAACCTGAGACATTATAAATGGCTCAGGTTAAATTTATATAAGATTAGTACAAGTACTCTTTTATCAATTTTAGCAACCTATTTTCAAAACAAAATGGTAATATAAATTCTATCACTTTCTAGTTTGAAGAAGTTTTAAAATACCTCCACATCGTCCACAACGCATTTTTTCCAGATTCACACGCTTTATACGAATAAATTCTTGTTCACAATAGATGCATCTATATTTATAATTAGCTCTATCTTGATAAGATTCTGTTGGAGTACAAAATCTAGGTGCTCCTACTTTAGCGCTCAAAATTTTGAATGCTTTATCACGATGTTGATATCCTTCACCAGATAAATGAAGAAAATAATGACACAGTTCATGTTTTATGATATCAATGACAGTTTTTTCTCCAAACATTTCATACTGTTTTGGATTTATTTCTATATTATGACTACTTAATATATATCTACCACCAGTGGTACGTAAACGCTTATTATAATATACCTCGTGCTTAAAAGCTTTGCCAAAATATTTTATCGCTATACTTTCAGTCAGGCTTTGTAATGCTAAATTATTCATTTGGGTTAACCATTGTCAATGAAACTTTGCCTTTATTTTCATCTATATCTAAAATCCAAACTTCTACAATATCTCCTACACTTATCATATCCATTGTATTTTTAACGAATTTCTTAGATAATTTTGATATGTGTACTAGCCCGTCTTGTTTAACACCGATATCTACAAATGCACCAAAGTCAACAACATTTCTTACTGTGCCATTCAATTTCATGCCTTTAGATAAATCTTCAATCGATAATACATCTGACTTCAAAATAGGTGTTTCAAATTCATCTCTTGGATCTCTATTAGGTGCAATCAATGATTGTATTATATCTTTTAATGTAGGTTCACCAATATTTAATTGAGACACAAGAGTTGAAATATTAACATTTGATAACGTGTTTTTGAGTTTAACGGAACCTATATCTTGTGCAGTTAAATCTAATTGATGAAGCATGCGATATGCAACATCGTAACTTTCAGGGTGTATTGCAGTATTATCTAAAGGTTCTTTACCATCAACAATTCTTAAAAAACCAATACTTTGCTCAAAGGTTTTTGCGCCTAAACGTTTAATCCTACTAATTTCTTTATGATGTTTTATAGGTCCGTTTTCTTCTCTATAATCAATAATATTTTGAGCAATAGTTGATGTGAGACCTGATACATATTGTAATAAGGATTTAGAAGCAGTATTCACATCCACACCAACTTGATTGACGGCAGTCTCCACTACAAACGTTAAAGCCCTACTTAAATCTTTTTGATTGACATCATGTTGGTACTGTCCTACTCCTATAGATTTAGGATCTATTTTAACAAGTTCACTTAAAGGATCCTGAACTCTTCTACCAATTGAAACTGCACTTCGTTCTTCTACTTGAAAATCTGGAAATTCTTGTCTAGCAATTTCTGATGCTGAATAAACTGATGCGCCAGCTTCATTGACTATGATAAATTGTGCTTGAAGTTGATATTTTTTTATTACTTGAGCTACAAATTGTTCAGTTTCTCTACTAGCAGTACCGTTACCAATCGCTAAAAGTTCAATATCATAGTCACTTATCATCTTGACTAGTTCTTTTTCTGCTGACTCAATTTTTGATATTGGTGGATGAGGATAAATAACACCTTTAGCAATAAAGGTACCAAATGGATTGACGACAGCAAGTTTGCACCCTGTTCTAAATGCTGGATCTACTCCAAGAATTTGTTTACCCTTCATTGGTGGTTGTAGTAATAAATTTCTAAGATTTTCACTAAATACATCTATTGCATGAGATTCTGCATTTTGTGTTAAATCTCCTCTAATTTCTCTTTCTATTGAAGGAAGAATTAATCGCTTGAGACTATCCTGAATAGCCTCTTTAATAAACGGAGTTGCCTCATTTTGAGTTTTTATCTCAACATTTTCTATTTCTCTTTGAATACGTGTCGTATCAAAATCAATTTTTATTGATAATACTTTTTCTTTTTCTCCTCGATTCATCGCCAAAACACGATGATTTGCAATACGTTTAATTGGTTCATTGTAATCATAGTACATAGAAAATGTTTGTTTCTCATCTTCGGCTTTTTTCTTTTTCGAGGAAACAATTAGTCCCTGATTATAAACATCTTTAAGTATTTTAGAGCGATATTGAGGATTATCCGAAATACGTTCAGCTATAATATCTTTAGCCCCTTCTATTGCATCTTCAATTGTAGTCACTTCATCATTTAAGAATAATCGGGCTTTATCTTCAATTTTTGAATCCAATTTTGATTGTGAAAACCAGTCTGCTAAATCTTCTAACCCTTTTCTTTTAGCTTCAGTTGCACGTGTTTTCTTTTTTTGTTTATATGGACGATACAAATCCTCAACTCTTTGTAACTTCGTCTGTGTTAATATGTCTTTCTTTAATTCTGACGTTAATAGACCCTGTTGTTCAATATTATGTATTACCTCTTCTTTACGTTTTTGAAGATTTAACATATAGTTATATTCATCATTGATTTGTTTAATTTCTACTTCATCAAGTCCACCTGTAGCTTCTTTACGATATCTCGCTATAAATGGAACCGTATTGTTTTCTTTCAACAATTTTAAAACTGCTTTAATTTGTTTTTCCGAAAATTGATATTTACTTACAATTGTTTCAATTAAACTGTTATCCATTTGTTTTTTCTACCACGCTTTTCTTTAAAATTACTTATTTATCTTAACATAATAATTAAATTTGATTTTCTAGCGCTTTATTTTAATCAGAGTGCCTAGTAAAAATAGAGGTATAATTCAAATTGATAAAATTCATTCGAATAGTATCAAACGTTTCATATAACTAATACTAATTTTCAATTTTATCAAACCTTACAAATACAAATATAAGAAAACCTGAAATGAACTATTTTTTAAATTCATTCCAGGCTATTATAACGGATTTAATTACCAACACTGTTAACAACTCGTTTATTGTCTTGCAGCTTCTTGTAATTTTTTTACTGCAGTACGTTGCAAACGTGAAACATGCATTTGACTAAGACCAATTCTTTCACCAGTCTCTTTTTGGCTAAGACCTTCAATAAAAGTACATTGTATGATTTGTCTTTCTCTCTCCGACAAAATAGGTAAAATACGCTCTAATATCATACGCTTTTCCGTTAAATCATAATTATCATCTTGTTGTCCCATAATATCTAATAATGTAACTGTCGAACCATCTTTATCTGCTTCTATAGAGTGATCCACACTCAGGGCATTGTAACTCTGACCCATCTCCATCGCTTCCAAAACTTCTTCATCTGAAACTTCTAAGCGTTGTGCGATTTCACTAATAGATGGTGAACGTTCAAGTTCATTTGTTAATTCATCACTAACTTTTTTTATTCTTGGACCGATTTCTTTAATACGTCTAGGTACATGAACACTCCATGTTTTATCTCGTAAATATCTTTTAATCTCACCAATAACTGTTGGTACTAAGAAGGCTTCAAACTTACGATCAAATGATAAGTCAAATCTATTAATAGCACCTATTAGACCAACCATACCCACTTGAACTAAATCTTCATGATGTGATTGTCCCTTAGAATATTTATAAGCTAAAGATTCAATTAGCTTACGATAATGTTTTACTAATTTATCTTGAGCTAGGCTATCTTCGTTTTCTTGATGTTGTTTAATCCATTGGTTAATTTGTTCAGGTGATACTTCACTAGCTGATTTCGACTCTTTCGCCATTATTTCGCACCTGCTCTTTTTTTATATACTTAATCATACTGATTGTTACACCAGATTCTTTATAAACAGTAACTTCATCCATTAAAGACTCAATTAAAAATAATCCCAGACCACCCTCACGTAGAAAATCAATATTTTCGTTATCATTATATGGACCTAAATGTGATTTTGTAGCTTCATAATCAAAACTTTCTCCTTGATCTGAAATAACGATTTTAATTCTATCATCAAATATTTCAAAACAAAGATTAATCATACCTGTTTCAGAATTTTTTTTATATGCATGTTTAACCGCATTGGTCACCGCTTCACTCACTGCTATTTTAGAATCCTCTATATCATCGTAAGATGCGCCAGCTCTTGAAAATACCCCTGAAAGCGTCAAACGTATTAAACTTACGTATTCTGCAGAAGCTGGCAACCGCATTTCAATATAATCTTGTGTAGATTGCATGTTATTCTACCTCCGTTCCTTCATTAACATGCATTAAATCTTTTAATCCTGTAATATCAAACAATCTACCTATCCGCTCTGAGACACCTAAGATATAGAGATTTTTATCATTTTGATTTAATGCTTTTAATGTGCCTACGAATAAACCGAGGCCTGTTGAATCCATATAGCTCACATTAGCTAAGTTAACGTGAACATCATGTGTTCCTTCTTGTCTCATTGGTACTAGTACCTCTTCTAATTCAGGTACAGTATATACGTCCAATTCTCCACCAACTTTAACCTCATAAAAATCATCATGAGTTATTGTTTCAATATTTAGATTCATTTAATACACTCCTAGTCTTTATCAGATGTTTTTATCCTACATATGTACTCAAAATTACCTATACCCTACATGAATTAAATTTAATCTACATTTTATAATTTAGTTTACTCTTTTTATAATTAAAATAGTCATATCATCTTTTCTCGCAGGATTTTGTAATTTTAAAATAGCTTCGTAAATAATTTGCACAATATCCTGTGGATGCATATGCTTATATTTTTGAATTAAGTCTAACAACTTATCTTTATCAATAAAATTCCCCTCTACATCACGTGCCTCTGTGACACCATCAGTAAAAATAATGATTAAATCATCAAGGTAAATAGGAATCTCTTGTTGGCTGTAACGTGTTTTGGGGCTCACACCTAGAACTCTTCCTCGCACACCAATTTCCTCAAACGCTTCAGTTTCTGCGCGATATATATAGCCAGGTTCATGCCCAGCTGAGCTACAGTATAGAAGATGATTCATCTCTTCATACAGCCCATAAAACATTGTGACAAACATATTTTGGTTAACGTTCTTTTCAACAACACGGTTCAAACGCTTCAAACCATCACTAGGAAGTTGTGAATGTCCATAAGCATCCATGCCAAATTTTATCATACTCATAGCTAAAGCTGCTGGAATGCCTGAACCTATAACATCTGCCACAGCAAAACTCATTGTGCCATCTTTATGATCAATAAGATTAAAATAATCCCCACTTACTTTTTGTGCAGCAACAGATATCACTCCTATTTGAATGCTATCAAATTGTGGAATATCAGCTTTCAGCATAGTCTGTTGAAGTCTTGAGGCTAAATCCATTTCTTTATCGTGGACTTGAAGCTTATTAACAAGTCTTTGGTAATCTCGGTAACTATATCCAAATCCTTTAACGACTTCTTGTAACACATCGAGCGTTTCTAAAATATCTTCTTCTGCCAAATCTAATGTATTAATATAATCTTTATGTATCTCAACTATATCTTCAGGTAAAACATCTTTCTTTATAACTTCATTTGTGAATGCTTCACATTTCTTAATTAATAATGTTTTATTGTTAGTTATTAAACTTTCTTTAACAAGGGCTTTATAACTTTTTGTGAATTCTTCCACTAAATGTGCCTCCTTACTTCCACTTCAATATCCCATCAGTTTTATAACAATACGAAACCTTTATTTACTTTCTGCGAATAGCATAATTTTTGGTGTTAAAACTTTGTTGATAGCTAAAAAAGACTTTAGGAATGGATAACCTAAAGCCTTAAAAACTCAAGACATCCTTTTATAATAAATACATTTTCATAATAACTATAGTGATACGTCTTAAATCAAAGATAAATAGACATACCGACACCTATACGAGTGTTTAAATATCCTAATATTACTTAAACACTTAATTATTATAAAGTTATTGCCTTTTATTTCAATATTTTTTTATGTTTACTACATATATTTATTTAAGATTTATGATGATCAAAGTTATTTAATCCCAAACTAATATCTAAGGCATTATCAACCTCTATCATTTTACTATCTGATAAAAATGTTAATTTTTCTTTTAAACGCTTTTTATCTAGTGTTCTAATTTGTTCAAGAAGAATAACTGAATCTTTATCTAATTTATACTTTTTCTTTTCAATTTCTACGTGGGTTGGTATTTTCGCTTTATTAATCCTACCAGTAATCGCAGCTACAATTACAGTTGGACTATATTTATTACCAGTATCATTTTGAATGATAACTACAGGTCTTACTCCCCCTTGTTCAGACCCTTGAACTGGTGATAAATCCGCTAAATAAACATCTCCTCTTCTAATCATTCATTCTTGGAATTAGATATTAAATGTGATTCGTTGCAATCACAAGCTTCACACTCTATCGGGAAAGCTTCTGTTGCTAGGGAGAGGTTTAAATCGGCCATTTGTGCATAACCTTCTTTTAAAGATTGTTCAAGACTGTGGTTTCTATTTTGATTAAAAGATAACATGAAAAGAACCTCCATCTGATTCCAAAAGTTGTTATATTAGCATCAATTTAGTTTTATAATAACAAATTTCCTAATCAGTGACTATACTATTTTAACAATTCGTTTGTAACCTCTTCATTATTATCATAATAATATATTCTTGGAAGACGTCTTGATAAATTACATAATACTTCGTAGTTAATTGTACCTTGTTTATTCGCTACTGCTTCAGCTGATTGTGGTGAATCAACATGATTATCCATAAGTATTACTTTTTCACCCGTTTTTACATGAGAAGGAACCTTAACTATCATTTGGTCCATACAAATACGTCCAATGACTTCACATTGATTCCCGTTAACATTGACGAACGCACCTTGCATCGATCTTAAATATCCGTCGGCATACCCAATAGGTAAAATTGCAATTGTCATTTCTTCAGCAGCAGTATATGTACGTCCATAACTAACAGTTTCACCAGCTTTTAGCGTTTTGACTTGAACCGTTTCTGATACTAACTGCGCACTCGGTCTTAAATGAACTTTTACATTATCTTTAACATATTCTGAAGGATAGTATCCATAAAGAGAGATTCCTAATCTTATTGCATTACAAAATTGACCATCCATGAGTAGTGATCCAGCAGAATTTTGACAATGAATATAGATTGGTTTCTCAACTTGATTAACCATCTCTTTGAACAAAGTATATTGTTCATTCATAGAACTTCCAGGTTCATCTGCACTCGCAAAATGTGTGTAAACGCCTTCAAAAACTAAATGATTTCTTTTATTAATTAGGTCAACCACTTCTTTATATTCATATATATCTTTCATTCCAATTCGGCCCATACCAGTATCTAATTTTACATGTAGCCATAAATTTTTTTGGTTATCATCAGGAATTTGCTTGATAGTTTCCTTCAACCATGCTTTAGAAGGTACTGTTAAAGCAACACGATGCTGTATAGCCTTCTCAATGTCTTCTGTTGGAACAACACCTAAAACTAATAATTTAGCATCAACTCCATGCATTCTTAATTCTATTGCTTCATCAAGTGTAGCCACCGCAAAAAATGTTGCACCATGACGCATTAAATGTTGTGCTATTTTCACACTTCCTAATCCATATCCATTAGCTTTAATAACTGAAATGACAGTTTTATTAGCGTGTAATTGATTGAAATTTTGATAATTTGCTAAAATTGCATCTAAATTCACATTTAAATATGTTGCTCTATAAAACTTCTCTGACATATACATGTCCTCCTTGAAACTACTTACTTTATCTTATTTCTGATGATTAAAAATTCTATCTAATTTTCATTCGTTTTTTTCAAGAATAACTTGACTCATAGCATAATTCTCAGTATGTGTAATACTCACATGTGTATCCAAACCAGGATAATCAATACATGGTTTACCTAGTGCATCGTTGTAACAGTTAATATCCTGAAACGATACTGATTTCCCCAACCCAGTACCTAAGGCCTTACTAAATGCCTCTTTCACAGTAAAGCGACCAGCTAAAAATTCTAACCTACGTTGCTCATGTGTATACTGATTTAATTTGTCCCTTTCCTCTATAGTAAGTATTCTTTCAATAAATTTTGTTTGATTCTGAAGATTTTTAATTCGTTTAATTTCTATTAGATCTATACCTATTCCATAAATCACTTGTATCGCCTCTTTAGTATATCATCAATAATCTTTTATCAAGTCTTTAATATATCATCGTTTATTTTTTCTGATGAAGCTACATTTGTCGTTATTGATTTTTGTTGTTTAATTTGTTTTTTTAATCTTTGCGCTTCTCGAATATCTATCAAAGCTATTTCAGAATTCCCCCCAGCAGTTGATAAAGACAGCGAAGCGAGTTGGAACTTTCTCATGATAAATCCCTCAACAATATCTATATTTTGTATTCTAAAGTATGGGATGACGTGCACATCTATAAAAATGATACCTTCTCTAATATGTATTTCTTTATCATCTAAAAAATATCTAAGATGTTTAAACTTAAACCAAGGCACTAGAATCATGAATAAAATACAAACTATTGTAGTTAAAATTATTGCTCCAATTATTAAATTTTTAGTATTAATAAAATGGAATTTTAATTCATTAAGCAATATTAAAATAGACAATGCTATCACTAGTAAAAGTGTCCAAAAAGCACCACTAATTCTCATTACTTTAATACCATTTTGGTGCATATATTTATAAGACTTCATGAGTATCACCTTTCATGTACCAATTTTTGAGTTTAAGAACATTATCTACTTCACTAAACTTCAAGCCAATATTTTGCCTACTACTACCTTTAGCAATAACAAATTGAAAATTTGCGAGTTGGCTTCTTTCAAGAAAGGGATGTTGACTAATAGCCATTCCTAAGACTTTTTCTTTTTTAACATAAAACCTCTTAATATTTAATATAGACGCTTTTTGTACAACTAGCTCTGATTCGCTAAAAGAAAAACCACTAAAATGTGTATAAAGTATAGCGTAAACAAAAAATAATGAGATTGGTAATAAAGCTATAATTAAAGACCATAAAGACCACATATACCATCCAACAATGCCCATACCAATAAGACATAAGGAAGGAATTAAAAAGTGACGATGAAATCCTTTTAAAGGCATGCCAATTTTAGCATGATTAAATGTCATCTCAGGAACTAAAGGCCTAATCACTTTATATGCCTCTTTTCTTGGAATAAACGGTAAAATCATAATTCTTCCGTCATTATCAGTAGGTTCCCCTTCAGTGGCATCTATATCGCTTGTAATATAGAAATGTATAGATGTATAACCAAATAATTTTCGTATAAAAGATTGATGTTCAAGTACACCTTGCAGTCGGTCAGTTGGTACAGTGATATTTTTCTTCGTAAATAATCCATATTGAATTTTAAGTTGATGATTTTCTTGAATAACTCGATATCCATAAAACTTAATTAAGTACATGACAGTTCCGATTATATAACTTAATAATAACACTAGTATGACAATAAAAATGACAATGAAATATATCGTTTTAAATACTGAAGATATTTCTTCACCAAATTTATCCCATGGAATAACACTTGAGAGACTGCCAATAATAGGGGATAGCGTCACAAAAGCAAGCGCTATAGCTCCACTTGTCATAGACATAAATAATAGTTGCTTAAAAGGCATTTTAAATATGGCATATTGAGGCTTGGCATGTTGCTGATATGTCTGAGTATGGTTCTCTTCATTTAACTCTTTAGCTTCTTGATTTACCTGGTTATTCATGCGTTCTTGAATAGATTGCAATTCTTGTTCAATAACTTCACTTTGCTTTTTTGAAATTGTCCCTAACTCTATGCCATCACTAGGTGTTTTAATGATGAGTTCAACACCGCCAACAATCTGATTAATCAAACCTTGAGACGTATCTGCAGATTGTATGCGACTAATATTAAGTTCTTTTCGTTCCTTATTAAAAACACCAGTAGTTAATATAAAATGATCCTCTTCAATCCAATATCGTGTATTATAAACCTTAATAATATTATGAATGAAGCCGATAGAAAATATCAAAGTCATTATACCTGGAATAATATAAGACGAAAAATCATCATATTTAAAATCTTTTATATTAAATAAAAAGATGATAATTACAATGAAATTTGATTTAATCACACTAATCAAGCCATCAATATAAGAAATTGGATGTAGCTTTTGCGGACTATACATCGTCATTGGCACCTCTCAATCTCAATAGTATTTGTTGTTGAATATTTTGTGCTTCTTTCTCAGATATTATTGGAAATGAGATTGTATGACCTGCAGTAAATAAAGTTACAGAATTAAGATTTAATTTTTTTGATAACGGATTAGTTCCAATATCAATAAATTGTATTCTCTCTATTTTGCTTAATTCTTCTTTCTTAAAAATAAATAATCTTTTTAAAATGACAAAATCTTCGTGAATTTTATAATAACGATATCTATATTTAATTAGTGGAGATATACAAGTGTTTAAAATCGATAACAAACCTAGCCCAAGAAAGATGTATGATGTAAAAGGCCACCAATGATTTAAAAAACTAAAATACAAAAGTAAACTGAATATTATAAGCAAAATAAATAAACCTATACAACTAGTGATGTAATAGTACTTTAGCGCTTGGATTGGACTTCTATGAAACGTACTATCATTTTTCATAAATGTACTCCTTTTCAAGATTTACCCACATTATAGCATAGTGATAATAAAGTCTAAAAAATAACAGCGACCAATATTTTCAATGTATTATTTATTAAAAAATAATTTATTTCCATACAAAAATGAAAAAATTCATATCGACACGTCACACCTAATATATAATAAGATTTATGCTCAATACATATGTACTTTTTAATCCGTATAAATAAAAATGCCTGAGACAAAAAATATTATCTCAGGCTAGTTAATTAATTTATTTTTGGTGATCTGCAAATGTGCGACCTTTTAGTGATTGATTACCACTTTTTTGCTGCTTATCTCTACGGTCAAATTTCTTTGAATTTTTCTTTTTACTTGATTGACCTTTAGAACCTTTTGATCGTCTATTTTTATTATCAAACTTACCATTACCACGTTTATGATTACTTCTTCTAAAACCGCCTTTACTACTGCGATTTTTACGTGCTAACGGTTTTTCAAATGTTAATTGTACTTCCACTTCATCGTTAGCTTCTACAAGTTCTTGAAGTAAAGAGGCTACTAATTCTGTACTATCATATTCTTTAAGTAATTCACTTGATATTCTTTGTAAACGCGGCTCGTTCTCTCTTGACATCCAGTTTTGAACTCTTTCTTTAATATCATCTTCACGCGCTTTAAGCACCTCTTTACGATGTGGAGGTCTTAATGCTTTCATTCGACGATTATTGACATCTTCAATTTGTCGAATATAATCCATCTCAATTGGATTTACAAAAGTAACTGCAATACCTTCTTTTCCTGCTCGACCGGTACGTCCAATACGGTGAGTATAACTTTCTGTATCTTGAGGGATATCAAAATTATAAACATGACTCACACCAGAAATATCAAGACCACGTGCAGCAACATCTGTAGCAACTAAAATATCTATTTGATCGTTCTTAAATTTCTTCAATACTTCTAGACGTTTCGCTTGGGTAATATCGCCATGTAAACCTTCTGCTTTGTATCCTTTAGATAATAGCGCGCTTGTTAATTCGTCTACGCGGCGTTTAGTACGACCAAAGACAATCGCCAATTCAGGTTGATGAACATCTAAAAAGTTTGTAAATGTATCAAATTTCTCTAATTCTTTAACGATTGTATAATATTCATCAATTTGAGGATCTGACATTTCATTATTCATTGTCTTAATTATTTTAGGAGCTTTCATAAACTGCTGTACCAATTCTTGGATTGCTTTTGGCATCGTAGCTGAAAATAACATAGTTTGACGTTGCTCAGCTGGAATTTTATCCATAATAAATCTCATATCATCGATGAATCCCATATTCATCATTTCATCTGCTTCATCTAAAATAAGCGTGTGAATTCCCTGAGTTTTAAGTGTACGACGATTAAGATGATCAATAACTCTTCCTGGCGTACCTACTACAATTTGAGGGCCTCTTTTTAATGCTTTAATCTGTCTTTCAATAGGCATACCGCCAAAGACTGTAACAACTTGTACTTTTTGACCTTTACTGAACTCTCTTAATTGCTCAGCTACTTGCATAGCAAGCTCTCTCGTTGGCGCAAGAATTAATGATTGAACACCCTGTTGGCCTACAACTTTCTCAATTAAAGGTATACCAAACGCCCCTGTTTTCCCAGTACCAGTTTGGGCTTGTCCAAGGATGTCATCTCCTTCTAACGCGTAAGGGATGCTATCTTTTTGGATAGGTGTCGGTTCTTTAAACCCCATTGCTTCCAATGTTTGAACCGTTTTATCCGAAATCCCTAGTTCTTTAAAATTTTGCAAAATAATTCTCCTTTTACGTGTATATTTCTTAATATGCTTTTTTACATATATGGTCACTTATGTTTTATCAACTTCTATATAGTACCACCTTAAAAATATTATAGCAATAAAGCAATTTCACACATTTACTGTTTTCAATGTAATTCATCAAACAATTTAACTTTCAAAAAGGTCGTGCAATATGTAATGTAAGCGTTTTGCATGATTTACTAAAAAAATAAAAGCATGCGTTGAAAGTAACATCCAAATTAATTTACAGATGCTCATTCATTGCATGCTTTAAAATTAGATTTTATATTACAACAATGCGTCAACAACTTCCTCAAGCTTCATACCCCGTGAACCTTTAACTAAGACTTTGTCCTCTGGTTTAACTTGAGATATTAACGTCTGAATTAACTGTTCTTTTTGATCAAAGTGTTTTGCTTCTTTAACAAAAATTTTACCACTATCATGGATATAACTGGCTTCTTTACCAAATGTATATAAAACATCTATATTTTTATCTTTCAAATATTCACCAACTTGTTTGTGCATCACTTGACTATTAAGTCCTAATTCAAGTACATCTGCTAATATTAAAATTTTTCGACCTTTCATGACACTTAATGTATCAATGGCAGCTTTCATACTTGTTGGACTTGCATTATATGCGTCATTAATTACTGTTACATTATTTGATGATTCATGTCTTTCCATTCTCATAGCAGTTAATTGCACATTGTGAATATTATTTTGAATTATTGTTTCATTTAAGCCTAATTCATGTCCAATAGCAATTGCAATAGCAGCGTTTTTCATATTATGCGTGCCCAAAATTGGTAAATGATAATGTTCTTTTTGGTTGATAGTAAAATGAATACCTTCGTTTTTCACATCGTTCATATGACAAGTATATGTATTGTCTGAATTTAATCCAATGCTGATTAATTTGGCATCTTTAACTTGAGTAACATGAGGTTTTAATAAAGGTTCATCTCCGTCATAAATAAATATACCATTTGTTTTGAGACCAGTTGTTATTTCAAATTTAGCTTTTGCAATGCCTTCTCGCGATCCTAAATCTTGCATATGTGACTCACCAATGTTTGTGATGACAGCTATATCAGGTTGTGCGATGTTAGATAACAACTCTATTTGATGAAAACCTGACATTCCCATTTCTAGAATAGAAATTTCTGTGTCTTCATCAAGTTCTAGTAAAGTCAACGGCATTCCAATTTCATTATTATAATTTCCTTGTGTTTTCTTAACTTTAAATTCAGTTGATAATACACTTTCAATCATGTCTTTTGTGGTTGTTTTTCCATTAGAACCAGTGACCGCTATCACCTTAGGATTTACATGATTTAGATATGCTTTTGCCAATTGCTGTAAGGCTATTAAAGTATCTTCTACCCAAATAATAGGACCTTGGATCTCTTCAGAATACCTATTCTCTTTTTCACTAAAAACAGCTCCAGCACCATCGTTCAATGCTTGTGTAATAAAACGATGGCCATCAACATTCTCGCCTTTAAACGGTATAAATAACGACCCTTCATTGATTTCCCGTGAATCAATTGAAACCCCATTTATTGTTTCTTTTAGATGTTTTTCATCAATTTCACAATCTATCCAGTTTTTAATTTGCTCTAATGTGACGTTTATCATAACTAAAACCTCTAATAATCAATTTTATATTTATTTTTCTTTTTATCTTCATAACGTTCTTTAGCCAAATCAATCAATTTAGCAATTAAATCAGGGTAAGATAAGCCCATATTTTTCCATAAGTTTGGATACATACTATATGCAGTAAATCCTGGCATGGCATTTGTTTCATTGATATAAATTTGATTATCATCAGTAACAAAGAAATCTGCACGAACTAATCCCGAACAATCAGTAGCTTTAAAGGCCTCTAATGCCATGTTTCTTAATGTCATTTGAACATCTTGATCTAAATCTGCTGGAATATCTAATTTAATCTTACCGTCTTTATACTTTGATTTATAATCATAAAATGCTACATCCTTAACAACCTCACCAGGCCATGTTGTTTCAGGATAATCGTTACCTAAGACAGCTACTTCAATCTCTCTAGCATTAATCCCTTGTTCAATGACAAGTTTACGATCAAATTGGAATGCTTCAGCTATCCCAGATTTTAATTCTTCTTCATTGTTACATTTACTTATACCAACACTTGAACCGAGATTAGCAGGTTTTACAAATACCGGATATGTTAACTTATCATTAACTAATTTAATGATATTATTTTCATATTTTTCATACTCACTTCTTAAAAAGCTAATATAAGGTAATTGAGGTAAACCTCTATGCTCAAATAATTGTTTCATCACGAGTTTGTCCATTGAGCTTGAAGCAGCTAACACACCATTACCTACATATGGTATATCAAGTACCTCAAAAAGACCTTGGATAGTTCCATCTTCTCCATTTGGACCATGTAATAACGGGAACACTGCATCATATGATCTTCCTAAACTACCTTTACTGAGTAATTGTGAGATTTCTCCAGTTTCTACATCGTTAATGACGAGTTCGTCAGTATTTTTTATTTCTTGTGTAATATTATCTTTTTTCTTCCATTCACCATCGTTTGTTATATAAATGATATCAACTTGATATCGTTCTTTATCAATTGCGTTTAAAACATTTTGTGCAGTTAAAATTGAAACATCGTGTTCTGCACTTTTACCTCCAAAAACGATACAAATATTTTCTTTTGTCATTTCGTTTTCCTCCATTACAATTACAGTTCTTTTAGCTTTTTTCTTTGACGTAATTGTTTAATTGTTCTTTTTATTTGCTACTTTAAGTTCATAACGACTTCTGAAACTTAATATTATCATATTTTGAAATTCAATTGCATTTGATAATCTAAATATAGAACTAAATTTTAGTGACAATTTGGGCTAATATACATATTTTATTATGACTATTGCATATTAAAAGTTAAAAAGGTGCTATCATTCTTTGATATTCTAGCAAATTTAAAAGAAGTCATGTAAAATTAATATATATTTGATTAGAAAATTTGAATGAATACCGATAATTAAAATATTGTAAAAGTATCTACAGCAATTTTGAAAAGTGATCCATATACATAAAGGAGTAAGCAATGAATTATTCTTCTCGTCAACAACCTAAACGAAACTGGTTACGTAAAGTCGACTGGATACTCGTACTAGTTATATCGCTATTAGCACTAACAAGTGTTATTTTAATCAGTTCCGCTATGGGTGGCGGACAATATAGTGCAAATTTCAGTATTAGACAAATCATTTATTATATTTTCGGAGCTATTATTGCACTTTTAATTATGATAATTTCACCGAAGAAAATTAAAAGTAATACTTATATTTTATATAGTATATTTTGCATTCTATTAATAGGATTACTTATTTTACCTGAAACTTCAATCACCCCAATTATTAATGGTGCTAAAAGTTGGTACAGTTTCGGTCCTATAAGCATCCAACCTTCCGAATTCATGAAAATTATACTTATACTTGCTTTAGCTAAAACGATATCTAAACATAACCAATTTACATTTAATAAGTCTTTTCAGTCTGATTTAATGTTATTTTTTAAAATTATAGGTGTATCCATTATACCTATGGCATTAATTCTATTGCAAAATGACTTAGGTACTACTTTGGTGTTATGTGCAATTATAGCTGGTGTCATGTTAGTAAGTGGAATAACATGGAGAATATTAGCACCTCTTTTTATTGTTGCATTTGTAAGTGGCTCTAGTATTATATTAGCTATCATTTATAAACCATCCTTAATAGAGAGCCTATTAGGAATAAAAATGTATCAAATGGGACGTATCAATTCTTGGTTAGATCCCTATTCATACAGTAGTGGGGATGGATATCACTTAACAGAATCTTTAAAAGCTATTGGTTCTGGTCAATTATTAGGTAAAGGTTATAACCATGGCGAAGTTTATATTCCTGAGAATCATACCGACTTTATTTTTTCAGTGATTGGCGAAGAAATGGGCTTTATAGGTTCAGTATTATTGATATTACTTTTCTTATTCTTAATATTCCACCTTATACGATTAGCTAGTAAAATTGATAATCAGTTTAACAAAGTATTTATCATAGGATATGTATCGTTGATTGTCTTTCACGTGTTACAAAATATCGGCATGACGGTTCAATTACTACCTATTACAGGTATACCACTTCCGTTTATTAGTTACGGCGGAAGTTCTTTATGGAGTTTAATGACTGGTATAGGAGTAGTTCTTTCAATTTATTATCATGAACCTCAACGATATCAAATACCCGCATTATCTAAAAAATCTAATACAATTTAACCTATATAAAAAAGAGACACTATTCACATTGAACAGTGTCTCTCTTTTTTATATTAATTTAGATAATCAATACATAAAATATTATATTATCATGCAAATCATTTTAATTCATGACTTACTTGATTAGATGTAGGCAAAGTATTAATAATATCTAAACGAGATTTAGTTTTCTTAATATTCACACCCAATGATGATAATAATTTGACTACATTTTGAATCTTATCCTGATTCTTCACAATTATCACCTCGTTAGAAATAGCTTCATATCCATCATACCCTAATTACTTCTACTTTACTACATCATCCAAGAAATATTTTTAAATATTTCTAAAAGTTATAATAATTCAAAGAAAAAAACGAATTAAACACAATCCTTTAATTATAAAATACGAAATCCGCAATCGTAAATTTCTTTTTCAATGTTATTTAAATTTGCGGGAGTGTCAAATTCCACGCGAATCTCATTCATTTGGTAATCGATATCCACACTATTGATGCCTATCATCTTAGATAAATGATCTTTGAGCTGTTTCTCTTGTTCAGTTGTTTTAATACCTGAAACATGTATCAATCCTTTTTTCAATTTCATACCCTCTTAATCTTTTATTAATTTTTGGAATGTCACGAGCAATTCATCCATTGCTTCTTCTTGCGCACCGTCGTTTATTTTTTCCATAATACAACCCTTCATGTGATGATCTAGTAATTTAATAGCTACACTATTCAATGCTGAACGTGTTGCTCTAATTTGAGTTAGTACATCATCACAGTAAACATCGTCATCAATCATACGATTGATTGCTCTTACTTGACCTTCTATTCTATTTAATCTTGATTTTAAATTTGTTTTTATTTGCTCTGAGTGATGTGCACTCTCCATGTCTGCCATAAAGTCACCTCTGTTCATATTATATCGTATTATTCATAAATTCACTCGTCAATGATTCAGTTAATTAAATATCATCTCACCATGATATTCGTATTTCTTCATGCTATAATTATATTTAAAAATCACTGAAATGAAAACTGAGTGAGAATAAACAATCATAAAGGAGGTAACCTATGATAGAAGTCTTTACTATGGCACTTCATCAATCTAATATTATAATTAATATTTTATTAGTTAGTGCCTTTTTATTAAATTTAGTTTTTGCATTCATTATTATCTTCATGGAGAGGCGTACAGCAAATTCTATATGGGCGTGGTTATTGGTTTTAGTTTTTTTACCTTTAGTAGGATTCATATTGTATTTATTATTAGGTCGCCAAATACAGAGAGAACATATATTTAAACTCGCCAAAGAGGATAAAGTTGGTCTTGAAATGATTGTTGACGAGCAATTAGAGGCTTTGAAAAAGCAAGACTTTTCTAAGGGTAATCATCAAATTGTTAAATTTAAAGAAATGGTACAAATGTTACTTTATAATAATGCTGCTTTTTTAACAACTGATAACGATTTAACAATTTATACAGATGGTCATCAGAAATTCGATGATTTAATTAATGATATTAGACACGCACAATCATATATTCACATCCAATACTACATTATTCATAGTGATAATCTCGGAAAGCAGTTGTTACATGAACTAGAAAAAAAAGCTGAAGAAGGTATAGAAGTTAAAATGCTTTACGATGATATGGGCTCAAGAGATTTACGAAAGAAGGACTTAAAAAAATTTCGTCAAAGAGGCGGCCATGCTGAATCTTTCTTCCCATCAAAATTACCACTTATTAATTTAAGAATGAATAATAGAAATCACAGAAAAATAGTAGTCATTGACGGTACGATTGGATATGTTGGTGGTTTTAATGTAGGAGATGAATATTTAGGTAAATCTAAGAAATTTGGTTATTGGAGGGACACACACTTACGTATTAAAGGTGACGCGGTAAATGCCCTTCAACTCAGATTCATCTTAGATTGGAACTCACAATCAACTCGTGACAATTTAACTTATGAATCTCGATATTTTCCTGATGTTGACTCTGGTGGTACGATAGGCATACAAATTGCTTCAAGTGGGCCTGATGAAGATTGGGAACAAATTAAATATGGTTATTTAAAAATGATTTCTTCAGCTAAGGAATCTATATACATTCAATCACCATACTTCATTCCCGATCAAGCTTTTTTAGATTCGATTAAGATTGCAGCGCTTGGTGGTGTGGATGTTAACATCATGGTTCCTAACAAACGTGACCATCCCTTTGTTTATTGGGCTACGCTTAAAAACGTAGCGTCTTTACTTGAAGCTGGCGTAAATGTCTATCATTATGATAATGGTTTTCTACATTCAAAAACACTTGTCATTGATGATGAGGTAGCAAGTGTAGGAACTGCCAATATGGATAATCGAAGCTTTACATTAAATTTTGAGGTCAATGCTTTTATTTATGATGAAGGTGTAGCGCGATCATTAAAACAAGCTTTCATTAATGATATGAAATTATCTAACAAGCTCACTTCTGAAGCATATGCTAAACGAAATATACTAGTTAAATTCAAAGAAGGGATTTCACAACTACTTTCTCCAATTTTATAGAAATTTGCAAGAAGTGAACGCTTAACGACAGGTTCACTTCTTCATTTATATCTTCTTTAATGTAACAAAATATGTAGTATCATTAATTAAACCATTATAATGATGTCAAAGATATTATTAAATACTAAATGTTAAAAAATGAAATACTTTGATACTTTTAAATTAAGTAAGGAGTCTATCTATGAACTCAAGAATGAAGATTAAAAACGCTTATGAATATATGAAAAGTTTCCATCAACATGATACTACTGGACATGATATTGCACATGTGGAACGTGTCTATAACAACGCTTGTTATATCGCTAAACAAGAAAATATAACAGATACATTCGTTATAGAACTATCATCTTTATTGCATGATACTGTTGATAGTAAATTAACTGATGAAATTTTAGCATATGATCAGCTTAAACAGTTCTTATCTACTCTAGATTTAAGCAATGAAATATCACAACAAGTCCTCTACATTATTAAACATATGAGCTATCGAGCTGGTAAAAATAATCACGTTAAACTTTCGATAGATGGTGAAATCGTTAGAGATGCTGATCGCCTAGATGCCATAGGAGCAATCGGCATTGCTAGAACATTCCAATTTTCAGGACACTTTGGTGAACCTATGTGGACTGAAACGAAGTTTTCAAATGAAGCGTTACATACGTCTCACATTGAAGAGTTAGACAATTCAGCAATAAAACATTTTTATGAAAAATTATTTAAATTAAAAGATTTAATGCACACACCTACTGCAAAAAAACTTGCAGATGAAAGACATCAATTTATGATTCAATTTCTCAAACAATTTATGTCAGAGTGGAATTTTAATAAAGAGTAAATTCAAATAAGAGATAAATTGTTAATTCATGTTTTAACCAAAATCATTAGTATCTACCACATAAAAAATACCTGAGACAACGATTGGTGTCTCAGGTGATTGTTTATTATTTTTTATTCTTTTTTGATACTACTTGAGTATTTTTCCCTTTTTTCTTTGAAGAAGGATTATGTTCTCTTTCATACTTTTCAATAAAAGGTTGAACTTCTTTTTTAGCAAGTTTAGAGTAATAAATATTAGCAAAATGCGTTTGAATTACTAAGAATAATGCACTGACAGACCAGTATAAACCTAAAGCTGATGATGCTTGTAAAGAAATCCAAATAATCATTATTGGAGAAATAACCATCATCATATAACCCATCTGACGTTGCTCTTGAGGCATCGTTTTGCTTGAAACTACAGCTTGAATAAAGTATAGCACACCGGCAATAACTGTAATCCAAATGTCAGGTTTAGTTAAATTAAACCATAAGAAATGCGGATGTTCAGATAAACCATTTACAAGTTTATCTTTTAATACAAAGTATAATCCCATAATAATTGGCATTTGAATAAGTATAGGTAAACATCCTAACATGCTCTTCATAGGGTTCATATCATATTTTTTATAAACTTCCATAAGTTCTTGGTTTGCAGCCATTTTTTCTTCTTGTGTACGCGCACGTTTAACCTTTTCTTGAATGCCATCTACTTCAGGTTTAGCCACTTTCATTTTCTCACGCATCATGTGGCTATTTTTATAGTTAGATAACATAAATGGTAACAAGATTAAACGAATGAAAAGAACTAATACAATAATTGCTAGTCCAAAATTATTATGAAAAACATCATTTCCTAACCACTGTAAGAGATGTTTCATAGGTTGAACAAAAGTATTAAAGAAGAATCCATCTTGCTTCTCAGGTGTAGAGTAATCACAACCTGCTAGAAAAATCATTATTCCCAAAAACAAAGGTAGTAACGCTTTTTTCTTCATTTTTCCACCTCTAATGTTATATTCACATAGAGTATATTTTATCATACTAATACAATAGTAGAAAACAAAAAGTAGAAAAAATAGAGATTTAGGTGAAATATCTTAAGAAGTATTTAACCGTTTTGTCTATATTGGTACTACGTGTAATTGCTGAGATGACAGAAATACCATCTGCACCTTCGTCAACAATAGGCTGCACGTTAGTTTCATTAATACCTCCAATGGCAACTATAGGAACATCATGAATATATAATCTTAATTGAGATATCATAGATGGCCCAACAGGTTTACTAGCGTCATCTTTTGATGATGTTGTATACATTGGACCTACTCCAATATAATCAACTTTAGACAAATCAGATTGTTGATACTCTTTCAAATTCCCTACACTTAAACCTATAATCTTATTTTTAAATTGGCTTGCAAATTGTTGAATTTCTATATCATCTTGACCTACATGAATGCCATCAGCATTAATCTCTTGGGCTAATTGAACATCATCATTAACTATCATAGGTACGTGATATGAATGACATAATTGTTTAAGTTTTAAGGCTAGCTGTTTTTTCTTTTCTCCTTTTAGTGCATTAGGGCCTTTTTCACGAAATTGATACAATGTGATTCCAGCTTCTAATGCCTCTTTGAGAACTTGCTCAATTGATTTATTTTTAGGTATATCTTGTGTTCCGCAAATAAAATAGACTGATAATTGTTTTGAATCAAACATCATATTTATATCTCTACCTTTTTTACTTGATTTTTATAAGCAATATCATTCATTTGATAAAGTTGATCTAGTAGTTCAGATAGAAAAGTACCAGGTCCATTTACATGAGGTGCTTGTTCAGCAAATTCTGCTGCGATGTTGTAGACACTTACCGCTTCAACTAATAAATCAATTGAAGGTTGAGTATTTCTAAACAAGAAACTTGCTAATACACCACCTAACAAGCATCCAGCCCCTGTAATTTTAGTAAGAAGCGGAGAACCATTAGATAATTTAATTATTTTCTCATTTTTTGCAATAATATCATCTTCCCCAGTAATGACAATAGCAGTGTTTAAAGTATTTGCCGCTTTTTTTGCAATATTTACTGAATCTAATTCGCTATCACTGTCAGTACCTTTCATAGTTGTATTAAAATCAATTAATGTCAATATTTCTGATGCATTGCCTTTTATAACTGTGACATTAACTTCATCAAGAAAACGTTGACAAAAATTTTTACGATATGTAGATGCACCAACTGCCACTGGATCAAAAACTATTGGTGTACCTTGCTGATTAGCAATTTTACCTATTTTGATAATATCTTCCTCATTTTCACGTGTGAGTGTACCGATATTAATTAAAAGCGCACTAGCCATTCGAGTAAAATCTTCAGCTTCTTCTGGTGCCTCACTCATTGCGGGACTAGCACCTAAACTTAGTAAACCATTCGCAGTAAAGTTTTTCACAACATCATTGGTATAGCAAATTACGAGTGGATTTTCTGAACGTAATCGTTCTAAATTATTCATCATCTAAACCTACTTTCTTCATATAAGCAAAATGATTTACAGGTCCTCTTCCCCTGCCAATTTCTGGGGTATGTTCAATACTTAATGAAATAAACTCTTTTGCTTTTTTTACTGCATCATTTATGGAACGACCTTTAGCTAATTCTGCTGTAATGACTGCTGAAAAAGTACAACCAGTTCCATGCGTATGTTTAGTATCAAAGCGTCTGTTCTCAAATGTATACGTTTCATTCTTAGTGAAAAGAAAATCTTTAGCATTATTTAAATCGGCTGAATGTCCACCCTTAATTACAACGCCCTTACTACCAATTTCATTAATAAAGATTTGACCTGCTTTACGTATACTTTCTTCATCGTTAATTTTAATACCAGTAATTTCTTCAGCTTCAGGTATATTCGGAGTGACAACATCAGCCAAAGGTAATAATGTTGATTGCAAATGATTTTTAGTATTGTCATCCATCAATGAATCACCACTTTTGGCAAGCATAACTGGATCAATCACATAAGGAATATTGGAATGTTCCTTTAAGTATCTTTGAATCAACTCCATCGTTTCTTTTGTTGCAATCATACCCGTTTTGATAGCTTGTGGTAATTCATCATCAAACACACTATCAAGTTGTTCCTTTACCCATGAAGTTTCTAAATTATGAATATGTTGAACTCCTAGAGTATTTTGAGCAACGATACTTGTTATAGTGGCCATACCATAAACGCCACACGCGTGAAATGATTTTAAATCCGCCATAACACCTGCCCCACCGGTGGGGTCTGTGCCTGCTATTGTTAGTGCAATTTTAGGTTTATGCATTATTATCTCCCCTATATTCCCATTTTTCATTAATATATGCCATATTGAAGAAATGTCTCTCATGAATAGTACTTTGCAAGAAATTTTCTTTAATTTCATTTTTTTCAGTCTCACTACAATGTTTAGTTAAACGGTCCATCAATTGATCGAACACATCAACAAGTTCGTCCATTTCAGTACTATAAAATTGGAACCATTTAGAAGTCACTGATTCTTTATTTAATTTTGGATCTTCCATCGCACGTTTACCAATGACAGCGTAAACGTATGGACATGGTGCCATCGCTGCAATCGTGAAGGCTGCATTTTCACGTGCAAATGCATTGAAGTACATGTGTTTAATATAATGATCACCACTTGGTGGCCATACTTTTTCTTTTACTATTTCTTCATATGGTTCATTAATGAAATCAGCTAGAACCTCATGCGCTTCAACTTCTCCTTCTAACATAAATTCAATTTGTTCTACTAGAAATTTAACATCATCCATGGAACTCATTTTGGGTATGAGCATTGCATAAATATTTGTAAACTCTTTTAAATAAGAAGCGTCTGCTCTTAAGTATTGTCTTACAGCTTGATTAGATAACTTACCTGCTAGTAAATCTTGAATAAAACCATCATTGTAAATGTCATCAATAATAGGTTTTGATGCTTCCCTCAACTCTTTTGAAAATGTCATAATTAGCCTCCTCAAAAAATAAAACTACTTCCCAACGAGGAAAGTAGTTAGACCAAGACATCTTAATGACGAATAGTTAATAACTACTTTCCTACGTTGGTATTAACCAAATCAGGTTATAAGGGTCTGAATACATTCATCTCAGCCTTTTGGCTCCCCTAGTAGTAAATAATATATGATTCATTATCAACCATAGCAAACGATTACATGTAAATCAAATAAGTCGTATAATAAAAAACCATCTTCTCAAATTCGAGAAGATGGTACATACTTCATATTTTAATTAAGCAGTTACCCAATGACCTGGGCCACCAGTATTATATAATTTTACTGCTGCTTTGTCTTGTACGCTTTCTGGAGCTTTTGCAGGTGATACACCTTTATATTGACTTGGAGCAACAGAATCCCAAGTTGATTGTAAGAATTGATATTTACCTGCTGCACCTGAAGATGGGTTTATTGCATGAATATCGCCACCTGATTCACGTTGAGCAATTTGTTGTAAATGTGAATTTACATTTACTGATGAACCACTTGAAGCTTTACTTGAAGAAGTTTGACTTGCAGATGTTGATTTTGTTTGTGGTTGCGCTGTTTGCTCATTTTGTGGTGCTGATACTTGTACAGGTTGTTGTTGTGTTGCTACTTGAGATTGGCTTGGTTGAACAGGTTGCGTAGCATTGTTTGTTGATTCATAACTCCAACTCCAAGTAGAACCATCAGATTCAAAATGATAAGAATTGCCATTGTAATCAAAATTAATGTTATAAGCACCTTCTTGAACAGGGCTTTCATTTAGTGATTGATCATTAGTTAACGCTTTTTGAGCTAATTCTGCTTTATCAACATTTGTAGTCTCACTTGCATGTGCGTCATGTCCTGCGTTGCCTGCTACAACGCCTAGTCCTATAGCTAATGATGATGCAACTAATGTTTTTTTCATTATTAAAAATCCTCCTAAAAGTGATTTGTTTTCTTAATTTGTTTACGTAACCTACTGTAACATCTATAAAAATCGTGCAGGTTACACTGAAATAAAAAAAAACGCCAGTTTTTTACACTGCAATTACATTAAATAGTATACTAATTCTAATGAATAACCGTAATGATTCCTATCATGATAGTTTTTTCGAGTCACATTATCACAATATCGTTGTAATATAAATGAAATTTATCAGATAATTATCAAAATTATAGGCCTTTGATATGTATTTAAAGCGACCTTTAATTAATGTTTTATGATTAACAAAGGCCGCTCGAGTATAATTGAAAGAAAGGATAAATTAATTTATTAAATATAGGATGGAGTTTTAAAGGAAAAGTTAGTTGTTTAAATATGAATTATTTCTAAATCATTAGGTTGATAAGTGTTGTTTTCAAATTGATTATCAGAGGGAGTTTCATTGTTTTTATTTTTTGGGGACATGAATTTAATTGTTTCAACGTATAATTCTGTAACAAAATGTGTTTGGCCTTCTTTTTCATATTTTCTTGAACGCATTTGCCCAGTTATACCTACTAAAGTACCTTGACTAGTGTACTTTTCAATATTAGTGGCAGTTTTACCGAAAGCTTTACAAAGCAAATAATCTGAAGAAATTTCGTTATTATCATCTTTGTAGTTTCTTTCTGTAGCAACGCAAAATGTTGCTATTTTGTTATCCTCCTTTTCATATATTTGAGCATCTTTCGTCATTCTACCAACAATGACTATTTTATTTAACATGTGTCACCTCCTTCTTATGCTCTAATCATAACTGAGCTTAGTTCACTGGTCAAAACCACAATTTTATTGAAATTGTTAGTAAATGATGATGAGATTTTGATATATTTAAAGAAAATATTGAAGTATTATATCTAAATCTGACATAAATTTATATTTTTGTATGAATAAAAAAATTTGGAGAAGTGATATTATGAAAACTTTTAAGGCAGTAAGATTTCAAATTGTGAATGAACATGGTGCTATATCCGAATACGCCATTGAAGATGGTGTGATTATAAATAAAGAGGGAAGTGGCACTGGATGGTTACTAGAAATAGTTATTTCAAATGAACACTATGAAACATTTAATCAATATAAGGAAAACAAACAACTTTTAGATATTAGAGTAGTTATTACAAGACCTGCTAACGATCCAGCGTTATTTAATGCAACAGTTAAAAGCGTTAAAAATTTTAAATATTCAATGTCAGTCGTTTTAGAATGTCACATCTACACTTTGAGACAAGAATACGCTGAGAGTTTATTAGAAGAATTAGTTGATGAAGGACTTACTGGTGAAAAGTTAAAAAAAACATTTAATCGTATGATGCAATCAAAACCTAAGTTGAAAGATGAGAAAATCGAAAGATAAACACATAGGGTAATTATAAAACATTTAATTTTCATATATTTAAATCATATACAAATTTAAATGTTGAACATAAATAAAGCCTAGAACATGAATTAACCATTGTTCCAGGCTCTATACGAACACTAATTACTATATTAAAAAGCACTACTATTGATACTTATATTTTCAGACGAGACCTGACTTAGAGCATTTCAACCAGAAATTCAATAGACATGAAAAGTTAGGTCAATAATCTGTGCAACTTTCTTTAAATATGTTTTTACTATTTTATTATCACAATACGAATTATTTTACCTTAAGAGTTTAATTATCTAAGGTTAAGCATCTTGAATAGCAAAAGTAAGTTCACAGCTACAAGCAAGTTGGCCATCAACAGTCGCTTTAGCCGAACCTTTACCTATAGGGCCTTTTATTTTAGTTATTTCAACTTCCAACATTAATGTATCTCCAGGTACGACTTGTTTTTTGAAGCGACACTTATCAATGCCTGCAAATAATGCTATTTTTCCTTTATTTTCTTCGCTATTTAACATAGCTACTGCACCAGTTTGCGCTAAAGCCTCCGTTATGAGAACACCAGGCATCACAGCGTAATTAGGGAAATGTCCCTGGAAAAATGGTTCATTACCCGATACTTGCTTTAGTCCTACACATCTTTTACCTTCATCATATTCTACAATTTTATCTATTAGTAAAAAAGGTTGTCTGTGTGGGATAATTTGTTTAATTTGATTATAATCAAAAATCGTTTCCATTTTTAAAACCTCCGTGCTTAAGCTGTAATAATATTATTGATTAACTCGTTCTATGTTTGCACCTAGACTTTTTAGTTTTCCATGCAAATTGACGTATCCTCTATCAAGATGCTTTAACTCAGTCACTTGCGTAGTTCCCTCGGCAACTAAACCAGCTAAGATTAAGGCTGCAGCAGCTCTTAAATCCGTGGCTTTAACTTGAGCACCTTGTAAATGGCTTTTTCCTTCAATTTTAGCACTTCTTCCTTCAACACTTATATTCGCATTCATTCTTCTAAATTCTGCAACATGCATAAATCTATTTTCAAAAACTGTCTCAGTAATCACTTTGTGTCCATTTGCTGTTAATAATAAAGCCATCATTTGAGATTGCATATCAGTTGGGAAACCTGGGTGAGGTAAAGTTTTTACATCTACTGGATTTAAATCTCCATTTGCTGTAACTCTTATACCTTCTTCATTATATTCAAGATCTATCCCCATCTCTTCAAGCTTATATATTAAACTAGCCAAATGTTCTTTAATTGCACCACGTACAAATATGTCACCACGAGTTATTGCACCTGCGATAAGTAGCGTTCCAGCTTCAATTCTATCTGGTATAATTGCATGTTCAACACCGTAAAGTTTTTCAACACCATGTATCGTAATGGTATCAGTACCAGCACCTGTGATTTTACCGCCCATTTCATTAATATAATTAGCTAAATCAACAATTTCAGGTTCTTTAGCGACATTCTCAATGATAGATTTTCCTGATGCCAAGGACGCTGCCATAATAATATTTTGAGTTGCACCTACACTCGGAAAATCTAAATGGATATGTGCTCCCTTTAATCCATCTTTAGCATTTGCATAAATATTTCCATTTTCTAAATGAATGTCTGCACCTAAAGCTTCAAATCCTTTAATGTGCTGCTCAATAGGACGTGTTCCAATCGCACATCCTCCTGGCAAAGCAACAATAGCATGCCCTAATCGAGCGAGTAATGGTCCCATAACCAAGATGCTTGCTCGCATTTTACTCACATATTCATAAGGGGCTTCTTCATTTAAAGTTTTAGTTGCATCAACTTTAACTGCATTTTTATCTTTATCATACTCTACATTTGCATTGAGTGTAGATAATACATTATTGATTGTTTCAACATCACTTAACTCTGGGACATTAACTAGTTTACTTTGTCCTTCTGAAGCAAGTAATGACGCTGTAAGTACAGGTAATACAGCATTTTTAGCTCCTTCAACATTTACTTCACCTGTTAAACGATTTCCACCATTTATTACTATTTTATCCATCTTTAATCCTCCACTTAAAACTCTAATCAGTTATTCATTTCCCAACATTATAATTAAATATTCGTCATATGATCACATTTAACCTATAAATTAAATAACAATTACAAAGTTATTTTATCAAGTATTTCACTTGAGTTGAATATTGCAATAAATCAACTATAAAGTTACTGACTGCCGTACCCAGTAAAATAGAAATAAAAATCATACAAACTTGAACTTGTAATGGGTAGCCCTTTTTAAAAAGTTGATCTAATTTTATGGAATTTAAAGCCCAATAAGCTACGCAAATACAAACAACATGTAAGATTAAATGTACAATTGCGAACTGACCAAGATAATCCATATTAAGCTCCTTCGTAAGATTACTGTATAACATTGTACACGAAAAGAGGCAATAAAGATACTTATAAAAATGGATATTAGTTTTTAATATTTTAGAATTTAAAAAAAGGTTCGATAGTCATTAAAATATACTATCGAACCTTTTTTAATTATTGTAATTCTGCAACACGTAAACGATTATTTGCTCGTTCAAGTGCTCTTTTAGCTCTATTTATGTCTGTATTATCATCATCATCTTCTAAATGTGATTCTGCTCTCGACTTAGCTAACTTAGCTCTTTCAACATCGATTTCACTAGCAGGTTCGGCCGTTTGGACGATAATTGATAATTGATGTTGTCTTACTTCAATAAAGCCATCACTTACAGCAATAAATTCATTTCCATTGTGAAAATTAACTTTCACATGACCTGTTTTTAATGCAGCAACAGTTGGAATGTGACCATACATAATCCCCATTTCTCCAGCTGTTGTTTGTAAGACAGCCATCTCAACGTCTTCACGTTCATAGACAGAACCATTAGGAGTGACAATATTTAGTCTAAGTGTATTCATTATCCATACCTCCTAATTATTAGACTTCAACACCCATATCTTTTGCTTTCTCAATTACGTCTTCCATGCTACCTACTAAACGGAATGCGTCTTCAGGAATATGGTCATACTTACCATCTAAAATATCTCTGAAGTCTGCAACTGTTGTTTTAACAGGTACATATGAACCTTTTTGTCCAGTAAATTGTTCTGCAACGTGGAAGTTTTGTGATAAGAAGAATTGAATTCTACGTGCTCGTTCCACAGTTTGTTTATCTTCATCAGATAATTCATCCATACCAAGAATCGCAATTATATCTTGTAACTCTCTATATTTTTGTAGAGTAGATTGAACTTCACGTGCCACATCATAATGCTCTTGACCTACTACTGAAGGTTCCAAAGCTCTAGATGTAGAAGCAAGTGGGTCTACAGCAGGATAAATACCCATTTCTGTTAATTTACGCTCTAAGTTTGTTGTTGAATCTAAGTGAGCGAACGTTGTTGCTGGCGCAGGGTCAGTATAGTCGTCGGCTGGTACGAAAACAGCTTGAATTGATGTAACTGAACCTTTATTTGTTGAACTTATACGTTCTTGTAATTGACCCATTTCTGTAGCAAGTGTAGGTTGATAACCAACAGCTGATGGCATACGACCTAATAACGCAGAAACTTCTGAACCAGCTTGAGTGAATCTGAAGATGTTATCAATGAATAATAACACATCTTGGCCTTCTTCATCTCGGAAATATTCAGCCATTGTTAATCCGGATAATGCTACACGCATACGTGCACCAGGTGGCTCGTTCATTTGACCAAAGACCATTGCAGTTTTCTTGATAACACCACTGTCGCTCATTTCATAGTAAAGATCATTACCTTCACGTGTACGTTCACCAACACCAGCGAATACTGAAATACCACCGTGTTCTTGAGCGATGTTATTAATAAGTTCTTGGATCAGTACGGTTTTACCTACACCGGCACCACCAAATAATCCAATTTTACCACCTTTTATGTAAGGTGCTAATAAGTCTACTACTTTAATACCAGTTTCTAAGATTTCTACTTTTGTTGATAATTCGTCGAATCCTGGAGCTTGTCTATGGATAGGGTCACGTCGTACTGAATCATCAATTTTTTCATCTAAGTCAATAGTTTCTCCTAGTACGTTAAACACTCTTCCTAGAGTTACGTCACCGACAGGTACACTAATGTCTCTACCTGTATCTTTAACTTCCATTCCTCTTTGAACGCCGTCAGTTGAGTCCATTGCAATTGTACGAACTACATCGTCACCTAGTTGAAGTGCAACTTCTAACGTTAATTGAAGCGTTCCATCTTCTTTAGGAACTTCGATGTGTAATGCATTATTTATCTCAGGTACTTCGTTATGTTCAAAACGAACATCTATTACTGGACCCATAACTTGAGTTACACGGCCAATTCCCATGTTGATTTCCTCCTTTTATTATTACTCAAGAGCTGATGATCCACCAACAATTTCAGTAATTTGTTGAGTAATCGCAGCTTGTCTCGCTCTATTGTATTCTAATGATAAATCATCGATTAGTTCTGTCGCATTATCTGAAGCATTTCTCATTGCTGTCATACGTGAAGCATGTTCACTAGCTTTTGCATCTAAAATTGTACCGTAGATTAAGCTTTCAACGTATTGTGGCAAAATAACGCTTAATATAGATTCTTTATCTGGTTCAAATTCGTATGAAGACATTTGACCATGTCCTTGACCTGAATCTTCTTGAGATAATGGTAAAACTTGTTTAGTTGCAGGTTTATTTTCTAAGACACTAACATAATGACTGTAATAAATAGTCAATTCATCTATGTTTTCCTCGCTAAATAAATCAATAGCATGTTTAGCTATAGATTGAATAGACTTAAATGACGGTTGATCTGGAACTTCAACTAAAGAACTTTCAATTTCATATCCTCTATGATTGAAGAAATCTACACCTTGCTGACCTAAAACGATTAGGCTATATTCACTACTGTCGTTGTGTTTAGATTTGATATCGTTTACTAATGTTTTTAAAACATTTGTACTATAGGCACCGGCTAAGCCTTTATCACTAGTAATTACTAAGTAACCACTTCTTTTAATATCTCTAGATTTAAGCATTGGATGATTAGAAGTACTATTTGAACCAGCTACAGCTGTAATAGCATCTTGCATCTTTTCCATATAAGGTCTAAATGATTTAGTATTTTTCTCAGCTCTACGTAATTTTGAACTAGAAACCATGTTCATCGCCTTAGTGATTTGCTTCATCTTACTTGTCGATTTAATACGACTGTCTATCTCTTTAAGAGAGGCCATTATCTCACCACCTTTGGAGTATTAATCTTAATTTAACGATTTATAAGATTTAGAATGTACTCTCTATATTACGATTAAATTAGATTTTATTCTTCTGATTTATTAAAGCCTTTTTTAAATTCTGTGATAGCAGAATCAAATTTATCAGCATCTGGTAAAGCACCAGTTTCTCTAATTTCATTTAATAACTCAGTTGCATTTGAATCAGCCCAGTGGTTAAATTCCTCTTCAAAACGAGTGATATCTTGTACAGGAATATCATCTAAGTAACCTTTAGTTAATGCAAAAATGATAAGTACTTGATGTTCTACAGGCAGTGGGTTGTTTTGACCTTGTTTTAAGACTTCAACAGTACGTTCACCACGCGCCAACTTTTTAGCTGTGAATTCATCTAAATCAGAACCAAATTGCGCAAATGATTCTAACTCACGATATGAAGCCAAGTCTAAACGTAATGTTCCTGCAACTTTTTTCATCGCTTTAATTTGAGCTGAACCACCAACACGAGATACTGATTGTCCAGCATTAATCGCTGGTCTAACACCTGAGAAGAATAAATCAGATTGCAAGAATATTTGTCCGTCAGTAATTGAGATAACATTTGTTGGAACGTAAGCTGAGATATCGCCAGCTTGAGTTTCAATGATTGGTAAAGCAGTAATTGAACCGCCTCCAAGATCATCGTTAAGTTTTGCAGCTCTTTCTAATAATCTACTGTGTAGGTAGAAGACGTCCCCAGGATATGCTTCACGACCTGGTGGTCTACGTAGTAATAATGATAACTCACGGTATGCTGCCGCTTGCTTAGTTAAATCATCGTAAACGATAAGAACATGTTTTCCATTAAACATGAACTCTTCACCCATAGTTACACCAGAATATGGCGCAATATAAAGTAATGGTGCTGGATCAGCTGCGGATGCAGATACAACGATTGTGTAGTCTAAAGCACCTGCTTGTCTTAATTTTTCAACATTTGCACGAACAGTTGAATCTTTTTGACCTATTGCAACATAAATACAAATTGTATCTTGATCTTTTTGGTTTAAGATAGAATCAATTGCAACTGTTGTTTTACCAGTTTGACGGTCACCAATGATTAATTCACGTTGACCTCGACCAATAGGTACTAAAGCATCAATTGCTTTGATACCTGTTTGTAATGGTTCATCTACAGATTTACGATCCATTACGCCAGTTGCTTTTTTCTCCACAGGACGGGTTTTAGTCGCATTGATTGGACCTTGCCCGTCAATAGGTTGTCCAAGAGGATTAACAACTCTTCCTATCATTTCCTCTCCGACTGGTACTTCCATAATTCGGCCAGTACGTTTAACTTCGTCACCTTCACTAATTTCTTCATATGGTCCTAAAATAACCACACCCACATTAGATTCTTCAAGGTTTTGTGCTAAACCAAGAACACCGTTATGGAATTCTACTAGCTCACCAGCCATAACGTCGTTAAGTCCGTGAATTAATGCGATACCGTCACCAATTTGGAGTACTGTACCAACATCTGTAACGGACATTTCTGACTCATAATTTTCAATTTGTGAGCGAAGCAATGCACTGATTTCTTCAGCTTTTATGGCCATCTATGTCACTCCTCTTTAAATATTAGTTAGCTCTTTCAAATTTTCTTTGTAATTGAACAAGGTCATTTCTAACACTACCATCCATAACTGTAGTTCCAACCTTAACTCTAAATCCACCAATTAGATCTTGATTGATTTTAGTGTTAACAATTACATTTGACAATTCAGTTTGCTTTTTTATAAGTTCTACAATTCTTGATAATTCATCTTCGCTTAACTCGTAAGTCGATTCAATAATAGCAAAATCTTGTTTGTAGTGTTTGTTATATAAATTTTGGAATGATTTAAAAACATTCTCTACAATTGAAATATGTCGGTTATCTGCTAATACTTTTAAAGTATTTACCACATATGGATTTGCTTCGTTGTAAACTCTTTCTACAAATTCTTTACGTTGATTTGCAGTTAAACTTGGATTACTATCAATTGCTTTAAGTTCTTTTATGAAATCAAACGATGAATGGCTAATTGTTTCTAAATCTTCATAGACAACATCTAGTTGATTTGTATCTAGAGCGACATCAAATAATGCTTTGGCATATTTTTTTGCTACCTTTGCCATTATTTATCCCCTGCCTCTTTTAAATACTTTTCAACTAATTCTTTTTGATCTTGCTCTGAAATTTCTTTTCTAAGAACTTTAGATGCAATAAGTACTGATAGTTCAGAAACTTGATTATTAATATCAGAAATTGCACGTTCTTTTTGACTATTAATTTCACTTTGAGCAGTTTCAATCATACCATTAGCTTTTTCGTTAGCTTCATGAATAATTTCTTCATGCTGCTTACGTGCTTGAATCTTAGCATCATCTAAGATTTTTTGAACTTCATCTTGAGTTTCTTTAAGTGTCTTTCTATTTTCTTCTTCAAGTTTTTGAGCATTTATCTTAGCTTGTTCTGCGTCGTCAATATCTTTATTGATATCACGTTCACGTTTATCCATTACTTCTTTTAATGGACCCCAAGCAAATTTCTTCAAAAGTATGATGAGGATTACAAATGTTGCGAGTGTTACAATTGTTGTCCCCCATTCAACTCCTGCACCGAGAATAAATGTATTAGCTGTTGCAGTCACGGGCTCATGACACTCCTTTCGTCAAAATAATCACTAAGCTATAAAAAACAAAACGAACGGCGATAGTCTCTCGTTAGACTTCGCCTTATAAAATGTCTTATCCAGCAAATGTCATGAATGCAATTACAACACCGATGATTGGTAATGCCTCAACTAAACCAACACCAATGAACATGATACCCATTAATTGACCACGTGCTTCTGGTTGACGTGCTACACCTTCAACTGTTCTAGATACGATAAGACCGTTACCAATACCTGCACCTAATGCTGATAAACCAATTGCGATTGCCGCTGCGATTAAATTCATAATAAAATTTCCTCCTAATATTTATATAGTTACTAAATTATATTAATGTCCGTCTGCCACTTTATGTGACATGTAAACCATTGAAAGCATTACAAAGATATATGCTTGAATCGTTCCCACGAATATAGAGAACGCTTGCCAAACTATTAATCCAGGAATACTAATTATCCAACCCCATGCAGGTTGTTCAAAGAACAATGATGCAAGTAAACCGAGTAATAATTCACCTGCAAAAATATTACCGTACAAACGTAGACCTAAAGTTAATGTAGAAGTGAATTCTTCGAATACATTAATAATAGCCAATGGCCAGAAAGGTTTAAAATATCCAGCTGCATAAGCTTTTGTTCCACGCATTTTAATACCGTAATAGTGCGTTAACAAAATCATAGTTGTAGATAACGTTAGAGTTACCGTAGCGTCTGCTGTTGGTGATTTCCACCATAGCGTATGGTCATGAGTGACAATTGCGAACGGTAAACCAAGCATGTTGGCTACAAAAATGAAAAGAATTAATGTCACTGCTAAGAAGTGGAAATTCCCACCTTTTTTCCAGGCCATATTACTTTCAATAATACCTCTAACAAAATCAAATACCCATTCAATGAAGTTTTGTTTTCCAGTTGGTCGTTTCTTTAAGTTTCGAGTGCAAACTATAGCTAAAATAAAAACTAAAATTGCTGTAATCACTACCATTAAAACACTGGCCAGATTAAAAACAATATCGAAACCAAAGACGTTCCAACTAACGAGTGGGGATTTGTGATCCATAAACTCACCTCTTTCTATTAAATTTTTACTCCCTTTGTAGTAGAGGGCGCAATATGATTACAATATAAGAAATCATTAACCCAATTAAAACTCCGATAATATTAATGTGTTCTTTAAAGAATAACCATAATACACATGCAATAATTGCCACTAAATACCTCCAAGTACTACCAGTAGACATTTGTGTCGATTCTTTATGCATGGATTTAGCTAAATAAATCTCAAAGATGTATGTATTTACTAAAGAACCACATGTACCTATCATAAGACCCAAAAAAAATGGGCGGGGTGAAATTGAGTACAATATTCCAACTATTACCAATAAATAAAGATAATATTGCAAATATTGTTTGAAAATGATGTTGAAACGACGCATTTTATAGCCTCCGAGTGTCCTATACCAATCATGTAAACCGTTCCACTCATACAATCTAAATGATAATATAGCCGGTTGTATGGTGTCAATTCTATTCAAATTCTTGTTAAATTTTCACTGGTTTTTGTCACAAAAAATTCACATTTGTCATTTTATAAATCTTTTGTATATTCAAAATGATTGGGTCTGTCATTTGTCAAATTAAAATAATATTTTATATGTTGCACAATTCTCTCACTAGCTTGTCCATCGCCATATGGATTAACAGCTTGACTCATTTTTTGATAAAGGTCTGGTTTTTCTAATAATTTTTTAGTTTCATTATAGACATCTTCTTCATTCGTACCAATGACTCTCAAAGTTCCAGCATCTACACCCTCCGGTCTTTCAGTACTATCTCTCAATACTAAAACAGGTTTATGTAATGATGGTGCCTCCTCTTGTATTCCACCAGAGTCAGTCATAATGAGATATGCTTGTTTAGCAAAATTATGAAAATCAACCACATCAAGTGGTTCTATCAATTCAATCCTAGGATGATTTCCTAAATATTTTTGCGCTATATCTCTTACTTTGGGATTCATATGCATAGGATAGACCAACGCTAAATCATGATATTCATCAATCAACTTTCTAATCGCTTTAAACACGTTTATCATAGGTTTACCTATGTTTTCACGTCTATGTGCTGTGAGTAAAATAAAGTTTTTATTTTTATGTTTTTGTATAATAGATGATGAATATTGGTAATCGATTGTATATTTCATTGCGTCAATAGCTGTATTACCAGTGATAGCTATATGTTTGGCTAATTTACCCTCTTTTACTAAATTCTGTGCAGCATTATAGGTTGGGGCAAAGTGCAAATCTGCCATTACCCCAACCATTTGTCTATTTATTTCTTCTGGATAAGGTGAATATTTATTATAACTCCTTAATCCAGCTTCAACATGTCCTATAGGTGTTTGACTATAAAATGCAGCTAATGCTCCAGAAAAGGTTGTCACTGTATCACCATGAACAAGTACCATATCAGGCACTTCCTTTTGTATGATATCTTCTAACTTTTTCATTGCTTCAGATGTTACTTCAGACAGTGTTTGACCAGCTTTCATAATATTCAAATCATAATCTGCACTTATATTAAAAGTATTCAACACTGAATCAAGCATCTCCCTATGTTGGGCGGTGACTACAACAACGGGTTCAAGGTTAGAATCTTTTTCTAACGTTTTAATCAACGGAGCCATTTTTATAGCTTCAGGCCTAGTTCCAAATATGGTCATAACTTTTTTCTTCAAAAATATCTATCTCCGAATCTATTATTTAGTACCGAATAATCTATCCCCTGCATCACCTAAACCAGGTGTAATATACGCTTTGTCATTTAATTTTTCATCTAATGCTGCAATGTATATATCTACATCTGGGTGTGCTTCTTGCATTTTTTCAACGCCTTCAGGCGCAGCTATTAAACACATAAAACGTATACTTTTAGCTCCTCGTTTTTTTAATGAAGAAATTGCTTCAATAGCTGAAGCACCAGTAGCAAGCATAGGATCAACCACAATAATTTGACGTTCATCGATATCTTGAGGCATTTTCGCAAAGTACTCTACCGCTTCAAGAGTCTCTGGATCTCTATAAAGTCCTATATGTCCTACCCTAGCAGCAGGAACAAGACTTAACACACCATCTGTCATGCCTAAACCAGCTCTTAAAATAGGTACAATTGCTAACTTTTTACCTGCCAAACGTTTAGCTGTCATTTTAGTCACAGGCGTTTGTATTTCAACATCTTGTAGTTCTAAGTCTCTAGTTACTTCATAGGCCATTAACATACCGACTTCATCTACAAGTTCTCTAAACTCTTTTGTTCCAGTGTGAGCGTCTCTAATATAACTTAGTTTGTGTTGTATTAATGGGTGATCAAAAACATGTACTTTACTCATAATCATTTTCCTCCAATGTGTATATCTATTAATTATATAATGGATATTTAGATGTGAGTGCGTGAACCCTCTCTTTAGCTTCATTTAGTTTAGTATCATTATCATAGTTATTTAATGCTAAACTAATAATTTTTGCTACTTCCACAAATGCAGATTCATCAAAACCACGAGTTGTAGCTGCAGGTGTTCCTAGTCTAACACCACTTGTTACAAACGGTTTTTCTTTATCAAATGGAATAGTATTCTTATTACATGTAATTCCTACTTTATCAAGTGTCTCTTCAGCTAATTTACCAGTCATATTGATAGAACCTTTAACATCAACTGCAACTAAATGATTGTCTGTTCCGCCAGATACAACTCTGAACCCTTCTTCAATTAATGTTTGAGCTAAAGCTTGTGCATTTTTAATGACTTGATTTTGATAATCTTTAAAATCGTCGTTCAAAGCTTCTCCAAATGCAACAGCTTTTGCAGCGATGACATGTTCTAGTGGACCACCTTGAATACCTGGGAAGATTGTTTTATCTATATCTTTTTTATATTCTTCTTTACATAAAATCATACCACCACGTGGACCACGTAAAGTTTTATGAGTTGTAGTAGTCACAAAATCAGCATATTCTACAGGATTAGGATGTAAACCAGCAGCTACTAAACCAGCAATATGTGCCATATCTACCATCAATTTAGCTCCTACTTCGTCTGCAATTTCTTTAAATTTTTTAAAGTCAATAGTTCTTGAATATGCTGAAGCACCAGCTACAATTAATTTAGGTTGATGCTCAATTGCTAAACGTCTCACTTCATCATAGTTAATTAATTCATTTTCTTGGTCCACACCATATTCAACAAAATGATAAAATTTACCACTAAAATTGACAGGTGCCCCATGAGTTAAATGCCCACCATGACTCAAATTCATACCTAACACAGTATCGCCCATTTCTAAAGCAACCAAATACACAGCCATATTAGCTTGAGAACCTGAATGGGGTTGGACATTAACATGTTCTGCTCCAAATAAAGATTTTGCTCTATCAATGGCAATGGCCTCAGTTACATCTACGTGCTCACACCCGCCATAATAACGACGTCCAGGATAACCCTCAGCATATTTATTCGTTAATACTGAACCTTGAGCTTCCATAACTGCTTGTGATACGAAATTTTCTGATGCAATAAGTTCAATATTACTATTTTGTCGTTGAAACTCCTTTTGAATAGCATCGTAAACAACTTTATCCTTCTTCTCGATATAAGACATTTGAATCCCCTTCTTCCACAATATTTATTGATATTTAGCTCGTTCGCCACCAATTTTCTTAGGTCTAGATGTCGCTATGGTAACGATAGCTTCTCCAATTTGTTTAACACTTGTTCTTACAGGAACACACACATGTTTAATATGCATTCCAATTAAGGTCTGACCTATATCTATACCTTTTGAAACAGTAATATGCTCAACAACAATAGGATCTTCCATTTGTTGATAAGCGTAAGTGGATAAACTACCACCTGCATGAACGTCTGGAATGACAGTAACTTCTTCCATAGTCAATGGGTTGAAATTTGCTCTTTCTATTGTTACTGCCCGGTTAATATGTTCACATCCTTGAAAAGCAAATGTCACGCCTGTATCAATCTCTAGTTGTTTCAAATTTTCATAAATTTCTTTAGCTACGTCCATCGATCCAACAGAACCAATACGTTTACCTATAACTTCAGAAGTTGAACAACCAATGATACACATTTCGCCTGGGTTAAAGAATGACATATCTTTCAATTCATCAAGCAGTTGTTGTAAATCACGCATTTGAACCCACCCCTTTGTAAAAAATAAAAAGGAACATAGCAAACTTGCTATACTCCTTAATTATAACTTATTTAAAGCTTAACATATACTAATTATATATATTTTACTTTACTCGTGTTTAAATTTTATTTTGTCGACTAAATCATAAATTTTGATATAAGTTTGTTCATAAACATCGAATGAGCCACCAAATGGGTCATCAATTTCCTGTGTGTCACCTACATACTCATTTAATGTAAAGACATTAGATTGTCGTCCATACATAGAAAATATCAAGTCTTTATGAGCTTGCGTCATGGTAAGTATAATATCAGCATCAAGATCATCTATACGAAAAGTTTGTGCTAGCGATGGTTCAGGTAAACCGTACTTATGAATTAATTCTAACGATTTCTTAGATATGGCCTGTCCCTCAACTGCGAATAGTCCTCTTGAAGCTATGCTATCGTTTGGTAAAAGGGACTTGGCTATACTTTCAGCCAGTGGGCTTCGACAAGTGTTGCCACTACATACAAAAATTATTTTCATAGCTTTTCACCTTTAACTAGTTTATAACTTGCTGCTTTTAACATTCGATTCATGATAGCTTCAGTATGATGATTATCTTCAAATCCATAAATATATGCCTCTTCTATTTCTTCATTCTGGTCAAGTTCATGTAAAATTTCATATAAATTATGGCCTGCTGATTTAAAATCTTCCTTATTTTCACATAATGATATAAAAATGCTATTTTCGGGAATCAAACTTCTTTGACTCTGTGGAAATACAAATGCTACTTTTGACCATTTATCATCATTAGCTATTTTTTTATTTAAATCTTTAACAATTGTTAAAGGGGTTTCTGGGGAATAATGTTTATATTTCATCCCAGGTGCGATAGGCTTTTCATTTCCCTCATATATTTGACGATTTATCGAATGTGGTAGTCTACTTTCTATCATATCTTGTGTAATTGAACCTGGTCGCGCAATACGAAACGGAAACTGTGTGCAATCAATCACAGTACTTTCAAGCCCCTCTTCACATTGATCACCATTAACTATACCGTTGACTTTGCCATTTAAATCTCTATTCACATGTTCAAAGGTTGTTGGTGACGGACGACCACTAATATTAGCACTAGGAGCTGCTATGGGTTCATCTACAATTTGAAGTAATGCTCTCCCTATTTTATGACTAGGCATTCTAACAGCGATAGATTCTAATCCACCAGTCACTTTACTGCAAAGATAACCCTGTTTAAGTGGTAATATAAAAGAAATAGGTCCCGGCCAAAATTCATCCATTAATACTTTAACCTTATCATCGATATGCTCTACAAAATCATCGAGTTGTTCAATACTGTGAATATGGACGATTAACGGATTATCTGACGGACGTCCTTTTGCAACATAGATATTTTCGACTGCTTCTTCGTTTCTAGCATTCGCCCCAAGACCATATACTGTTTCAGTAGGTATCGCTACTAAACCTCCATCTAGGAAAGTTTGTTTTATCTCATCAATATGTGGATATTGACTAACATTATTTTTATACATTCTTAAATCCCATATTTGTGTGTGCATGTTTTCACCTCTTCTGTGATTGTATGCTGTAAAGAAATAAGGGCAGAATTTAATTCATTTTCAAAAAGTTGAATTAAAATTCCACCCGTGCTATGTTGCTGATCGAAAGTCATGTTTTTCATAAAGAAAACAACTATAAAAACAATATCGTATAAATTGTTTAACTACCAAATAATAGATATAATTCGCTGATTTCCATTGATATCTTTGAAAATCTCTACTTCTTTTTCAGGATATAAATCTTGAACCATTCTTTTTAAGATATCTCCTTGTTGATAACCAATTTCAAAAACAACATGTCCACCTTGTTTCATTACAAATGGTAAATCTTCTAATATTGACTCATAAATAGCAAATCCGTTTTTCTCAGCGAATAGAGCATGATGCGGCTCATAATTTAGTACTGTTGACTCCATATCTATTATTTCGCTATGACCTATGTATGGTGGATTAGATATTAACCCATCCAATTTTATATCTTTTTCAATTAGCGGTTTTAAAGCATTTCCACGCAAAAACTGAATATTTTGGTGATAGTGACTTGCATTTTGCTTAGCTACACTTAAAGCATCTTCATACAAATCTGTTGCAATAACATTTAATTCAGGTTGCAGTAACTTAAGCGTAATTGCTATAGCACCACTTCCAGTTCCAATATCTGCTATGGTATCAGTCTTTTTACACAATTCTAAAAAATGCAGCATAACTTCCTCAGTTTCAGGCCTTGGTATAAGACAGTGTTGATTCACTTTAAATTGATAACCATAAAATGACTGAAATCCAACAATGTATTGGATAGGTTCTCCAGTGACCATCCTATCCAACGCTTTATCCAATTTGTTAATCGATGTCAAAGACATTTGTTCATCTTTATGAATTAAATAATCTGTTTTTGACCAACCAAAAACATCTAAAAACAACCATTCGGCACGAGTTGATTCAAACCCTTCATTTATAGCAATTGTCTTAGCTTCTGCAAACTTTTCTTTATAATTCACCATTGTTTAATTCTTTCAATTTCTCAGTTTGTTCTGAAAGTGTAAGTGCCTCCACAATCTCGTCTAAATGTCCTTCCATAATTTGATTTAACTTTTGAAGCGTTAAACCAATCCGATGATCTGTCACACGACTTTGAGGATAATTATAAGTTCTTATTCTTTCAGAGCGATCGCCTGTACCAACAGCTGATTTTCTTTGAGAAGCATATTTTTGTTGTTCTTCTTGCAATTTCATATCATACAATCGCGCTTTTAAAACTTTCATTGCTTTTTCTCGGTTTTGAATTTGAGACTTTTCAGAAGAAGTTGCTATAACACCCGTCGGTAAGTGTGTAATACGTACTGCAGAGTCAGTCGTATTAACGTGCTGACCACCAGCACCACTAGAACGATAAGTATCAATTTTTAAATCTTCATTACGTATCTCAATTTCGACATCTTCAGCTTCAGGTAATACAGCAACAGTTGCAGTGGAAGTGTGAATTCGCCCTCCTGATTCTGTTTCAGGCACACGTTGGACTCTATGTGCACCATTTTCAAATTTTAATTTACTGTAAGCACCTGTACCAGATACTGAGAAACTCACTTCTTTATATCCACCATGATCACTTTCTGAAGCTTCTACTATTTCTGTTTTAAATCCGTTTGCCTCGGCGTATTTTGAATACATTCTCATTAAGTCCCCAGCAAATATTGCAGCTTCATCTCCCCCTGCAGCTGCACGAATTTCGACAATAACATCTTTATCATCATTAGGATCTTTAGGTATAAGTAAGATTTTTAATTCTTCTTCCATATCAGGTAATTCTGATTTTAAAGCGCTACTTTCTTCTTTTAGCATTTCAACTTCTTCTTTATCAGATGTTTCACTTAACATATCCTCAATATCTTGTAATTCTTCTTTTTTGGTCTTATAACTTCTATACACATCAACAGTCTTTTGTAAGTCAGCTTGTTCTTTTGAATATTTTCTTAATTTATCAGCGTCATTCACTACATCAGGATCACTCAGTAATTCATTTAATTGTTCATATCGTTCTTCTACTATATCTAATTGATCAAACACTACATTTCCTCCTTCTCATTTTCACTAGGCGCAACTATATGATGTGCTCTACAACGTGGCTCGTAACTTTCATTTGCACCAACCAATATGATGGGATCATCTTCTTTTGCCGGTTCACCATTTATTAACCGCTGTGTACGACTCGAGGGTGAACCACATACAGAACATACTGCTTGCAACTTTGTAATATGTTCACTAACTGCGAGCAACTTGGGCATAGGTTTAAACGGTTCTCCTCTAAAGTCCATATCTAAACCTGCTACAATAACACGATGCCCGTTTTCGGCTAATTTTTCAACTATGTTGACAATATCATCTTCAAAAAATTGCACTTCATCAATTCCGATGACGTTTACTTCTTCTAGCTTATGATTTAAAATTTCTTGAGCTGTAGATATATTAATCGCTTCTATCTCATTACCATTATGTGAGACGACCTTTTCTTTATGGTAACGATCATCAATTGCTGGTTTGAAAACAATCACCTTTTGTTTAGCGTAGATTCCACGTCTTAAGCGACGTATAAGTTCTTCAGATTTCCCACTAAACATACTTCCTGTTATGGTTTCAATCCAACCTGAATGGTACGTTTCATACATTGATAGTTCCACCTTTTTCAAAACATAATCGCTTAATTATATCATATTTTTTATGTATATAAATGTATTTTCAAAGTAAGAATCATAATTTACAGGTGTATTATGAAGTTTAATATTTGAACGAATAATCTATAAAAGATTTTACACATCTCTATAAATGTTTATACTTATCGATAGATTTTATAGATATAAAGAGCTTTGATATAGAGTTGATGATTCAACGAAACTCTATAATAAAAAACTGTCTACAATACCCAAACGGGAAAGTAGACAGTTGAAATCCAAAATTAGTTGTTGTTTGATTTGAGTCCAAACTTTTTGTTGAAACGTTCCACACGACCATCCGCTGCTGCGAATTTTTGACGTCCAGTATAGAATGGATGAGAATCTGATGATACATCTAAACGAATAACTGGGTATTCATTTCCATCTTCCCATTCCATAGTTTCTGAAGATGTTTTTGTAGAACCACTTAAAAATTTAAAGTTTGTTGTTGTATCTAAAAAGATAACTTTGTGGTATTCAGGATGAATTCCTTGTTTCATTTTTTTCAGCTCCTTTGCCCTGAACCATCTGGAACAGAGTTATTTGTGAGTTTTTTACCCAATACTATGTAATTATAATAGTAATATATGGAAAACGCAACCCTTAATCTACGAGTTTAAATAATTGGTCTTCCTGTTTTAGTACTCTCTTCAGCTGCTTTTTGCAATTGCTTAAAGAATTCTTCATTATTTTTCGAACGCTTAAGTTTTCTAATAAAACGTTCTGTAAAGTCTGTTGAATCGGTAAATAAATTTCGTAATTGCCATAATGAATCTAATTCCGCTTTAGTGATTAATAGCTCTTCTTTTCGTGTTGAACTACGACCTATGTCTATCGCTGGGAATATTCTACGTTCTGATAACTTGCGATCAAGATGTAATTCCATATTACCTGTACCCTTGAACTCTTCATAAATCATATCATCCATACGTGATCCTGTCTCAACTAAAGCAGTAGCTAAAATTGTCAAACTTCCCCCAGCTTCAATGTTACGTGCTGCACCAAAAAACGCTTTAGGTTTGTGTAATGAAGCGGGATCAAGCCCACCTGACAATGTACGTCCACTAGGTGGTATGACTAAATTATATGCTCGAGCCAAACGTGTTATGGAGTCCATAAGTATAATTACATCTTCTCCAATTTCAACTAATCGCTTTGCACGCTCTAATAATAATTCAGCAACTTTAACATGATGTTCTGGTGGTTCATCGAAAGTCGAATGAACGACTTCTGCAGATTCAACCGATCTTTCAATATCCGTCACTTCTTCTGGACGCTCACCTACTAGTAAGATAAATAAATTCGCTTCAGGTTTATTACTCGCTATTGCATTAGCGATTTCTTTTAATAAACTTGTCTTACCAGCTTTAGGTGGTGCAACTATAAGACCACGTTGACCAAGACCTATTGGTGTGACTAAATCCATTATACGAGTGGAATAATTTGTAGATTGCGTTTCTAATAGGATTCTTTCTTCAGGATAAAGAGGTGTTAAAGCTTGGAAGTGAGGACGTTTTTTGACTTCTTCTGCATTATGATCGTTCACAAAATCAACTTGAAGTAGACCATAATATTTTTCATTATCTTTTGGTTTACGAACTTTACCCGTTACTTTATCACCACGTTTTATTTCAAAACGTCGAATTTGGCTTGCAGAAATATAAATATCCTTCTCACCTTTAGAATAGTTAACGGTTCTTAAGAAACCATATCCATCTTGTTGAATATCATCTAATATTCCTTCCATATAGTAATTACCATCTTTTTCCATTTGTGCTTCCATAATGGCAAGTACCAATTCTTTTTTATTTAATTTACTGTAATTAGTTAATTTTAAAGATTTGGCTTTTTGAGTGAGCTCTTTAGTAGTATTGTTTTTATATAATTCGTGGAAAGATTCATACTGCGGAGATGTTCGTTCTCTACCAGGCATAGACTTGCACCCATTTCATTAATTATTTATTTTACGAAGTTCAAAAATAATAAACGTATAGTTAGCTTAACCAAATAATAGATGTTTATCTTGATACTTATGTGACTGTCAATAATAAAAAGTCACATTATAGCTATATTTATACGTTTATATATTTCTCAACCTTCTAATTACTAGACTAACTATAGCAAATTTTCATTTTAATTACAAAATGATTTTAGGAATTTTAACATAAAAAACAAAACACAGAACAAAATTAGTTCCGTGTTTTGTTTAATTGCAACTTTTAATTTAATTTACTAATTATTTAAAATATCCAGCTATTGATTTTACTTCTAAGAATTCTTCGATACCATAATCGCCCCATTCACGACCTAAGCCAGATTCTTTATAACCACCGAATGGTAAGTCTGGTTTTCTACCAGCTTCATTAATTTCAATTGTACCAGCTTCGATTGAACGAGCGACATGTCTCAATGTATCTTTATCTTTACCAATAACATAGCCAGCAAGACCATATTTCGTATCATTAGCAATTTCAATAGCTTCGTCAAGATTATTATAAGTGATTACAGACATAACAGGTCCGAAAATTTCTTCTTGTGCAATCGTCATGTGATTATCTACATTAATAAATATAGTTGGACGCGCAAAATAACCTTTATCTAATCCTTCTGGTTTACCAGGACCGCCGTAGAATAACTCTGCTCCTTCATTGATACCTTTATCAATGTAATCCTGAACTTGATCGAATTGTTTTTTACTAATAATAGGACCTACTTGAGTTCCTTCTTCTCTTGGTTGACCTACTTTAACTTTACTAAATGCTTCTTTAACTGCTGTTAAGTAGTCTTCTTTAATACTTTCAGGAATAAGTACACGTGTTCCTGCAGTACAAACTTGCCCTGTATTGTTAACAACTTTTTTCGTTGTTGCATTAGCAGCTTCTTCAACATCAACGTCATCTAATACGATATAAGGTGATTTCCCACCCAATTCAAGAGACACTTTTTTGAAGTCTTTTGCAGCTTTTTCCATAATTTTTGAACCTGTAGGACCAGAACCTGTAAATGACATCATTCTTACTTTAGGATGTTCACTTAAAGGATTTCCTACTCCAGATCCATCACCATTAACTAAGTTAAACACACCTTTAGGTACGCCTGCTTTATCAAAAATTTCTGCTAAAATAATTGCAGCAAATGGTGTTTCTTCAGATGGTTTTAAAACAACAGGACTTCCAGCAGCAAACGCAGCAGCTAATTTAAGTGAAGTTTGGTTTGTAGGGAAATTCCAAGGTGTAACAAGTCCAGCAACTCCAATGGCTTCTTTAACAACCAAATCATCGCCACGTTGTTCTTCAAATTGGAAGCTATCTAAAGCATCTCTTGCAGCTGTAAAGTGATTCAATCCCATTTGATAATGAACGTTCTCGGAAACTGATAAAGGCGCTCCTAGTTCATCGGTAATTGCTTCAATTAAATCATTTTTTCTATTTTGATATTCTTTTACAATCTTATCTAAAAGTTCTCTTCTTTCATCAACAGAACTATGTCTAAATTCTAAATATACTTTATCTGCAGCATCTACAGCTTTATTAACATCTTCTTCGTTACCGTTAGCAATTTTACCCATTACTTCTTCAGTTGCAGGATTAATAACATCAATAGTTTCGCCGCTTGCACTATCAACCCATTCACCGTTTATATATTGTTTAGTGAAATTTCTCATCTTATTATATTCACTCCTTAGAAAACTTATATACATATACTATCCTATTTTTACAGATAATAAACATAACTTGCTCACAGGTTGATTTAAATAAATACTAGTTACTAAAATGCGCTTACTATAATTGAAATATGAAATTACATTTCTCAAATTTGATTTCGAATCAAAAAGAGCCTGAGACAATAATGTCCCAGACTTTCTTAACTTATAAGTAAGTCAATCACTAAATTTAAATTGCGCTTAAATCAATCTTTATTGTACTCTATTTAAACATCCTAAATTAGATTAATTCATCAGATCATTTTACAAACATTATAAGTTTGGGATTTGTTGCAGAGAAACAACGTATTTAACTTGAATTCTGATACACTCACTATTTCATATCACTCAAATATAAATGTTGTTAATTTAAAAATTGTGTTAAGAATTAAACCGTTTCCGTCCAAATATCAGCACCAAGTGCTTTAAGATGTTCAACGATGTTAGTATATCCTCTATAAATATGTTTTACATTAAATATTGTTGTCACACCTTCAGCTATTAAACCTGCAGTAATTAAGCAAGCGCCTGCGCGTAAATCACTTGCATATACTTCAGCGCCATTAAGTGTCGAAGGTTTAATTACAGCTGTTCCCTCATCCGATTTAATATTAGCACCCATACGCTGTAATTCTTCTACATGTTTAAAACGCGCTGGATAAATAGTATCAGTCACAAATGAAGGTCCTTCTGTCATGAATAATAATGGTGTAATAGGTTGTTGTAAATCAGTTGCAAAACCTGGATAAACAAGCGTTTTTATATCTACATTTTTATACGGTGCTTGTTTACGAATGATTATTTTTTCATCTTCTATTTCAATATCTACACCTAACTCTTTTAACTTAACAGTTAAAGCTTCAACATGTTTAGGGACTATATTATGTAAAATGACCTCTTCACCCATTGCTGCGGCCATACACATATAAGAACCAGCTTCAATTCTATCTGGAATAATTTGATACTCAGAACCTTTTAGTTCCTCAACACCATTAATTTTTATTGATGTTGTACCAGCTCCTCTAATATCAGCACCCATACTCATTAAAAAGTTCGCAACATCTACAACTTCAGGTTCTTTGGCTGCATTATCAATAACAGTTTGACCTTTAGCATGAACTGCCGCAAGCATAATATTAATCGTCGCTCCAACACTTACCATATCTAAAAATATATGAGCGCCTCTAAGTTCTTTTGCTACTAATTTCATGGATGTATTGCTAGATTCGTCAATTTCTGCACCTAATGCTTTGAACCCCTTAATATGTTGGTCAATAGGTCTTGGTCCGAGTGGACATCCACCCGGCAATCCAATTACACATTTTTTAAAACGACCAAGCATTGCACCCATCATATAATAAGAAGCACGTAAAGACTCAACTTTATTATTAGGTAGAGGTGCATTCTCTATTTGTGTAGTATCCACTTCTAATTGTTTACCATTTAATCTTGCTTTAATATTTAAATCTTCTAACAAACTTACTAGAGTTTCGACATCAGAGATTTGAGGAAGGCCATCCAACTTTACTTGTCCTTGAGCTAATAAAGTTGCGGGGATAATAGCAACTGCACTATTTTTTGCTCCACTAATTTCTACTTCTCCTTTTAGTGTTTGTCCACCTCTAATTTTTATTACCTCTTGAGCCATATCACTTTTCTCCTTTGTTTCCTTCTTTTTAAAATATCACATTATTAGCATTATAAGATAATTTTACTTTATTTGTAAAATACTTATTTTTACAATAAATACAATTTATTTATAGCATCATTTTGCTTTTTATAAAGATTGCTAATTACGACTAAGAATACGTCAATGAACTAATACCACTTATCTTTTCAGTTAATCATTTATTTTGTTAATTATTCGTTTGTAAGCTATTTTATTATATGAAATCTTCCCAATATTGAATATTGTAACCATAAAATGTAAATTTCTGTCATTATTATAGCATAAAAAGAGGTCACTGAACTTATGTTCAATGACCAATAACAAAGATATTTAAATTATTTAGCGCGATTGGAAGTACCGAATTCTCTAATTTTACCTTTAACTGTCTCTTTAATAGCTTCACGTGCTGGTCCTAAATATTTACGTGGATCATACACATCTTTGTCGTTGTTTAATACTTCACGAACTGCTTTAGCAGACGCAATTTGATTTTCAGTATTCACGTTAATTTTAGCAGTACCATAAGGAATAGCTTTTTGAATATCTTTAGTCGGAATACCTGTACCACCGTGTAGTACTAAAGGTAATCCAGTTGAAGCACCAATTTCTTCCATCTCTTTAAATCCTAATTTAGGTTCGCCTTTATATGGTCCATGTACAGAACCTAATGCTGGTGCTAAAGTATCAATTCCAGTTTTTTCTACTAGTTCTTGACATTCTTTAGGGTCTGCATAGATAACGCCATCAGCAACTACGTCGTCTTCTTGTCCACCAACTGTACCTAATTCAGCTTCTACAGAAACGCCTCTATCGTGAGCATACTCAACTACTTTAGAAGTGATTTCAACATTTTCTTCAAAAGGACTATGAGATGCATCAATCATTACAGATGTGAATCCAGCATCAATTGCTTCTTTACATTTTTCAAAGCTTGAACCGTGGTCTAAATGAATTGCTACTGGGATTGTGATATTTAAGTCATGCATTAAACCTTCTACCATTTTCACAACTGTATAAAAGCCACTCATATAACGAGCTGCCCCTTCAGAAACACCTAGAATAACTGGCGCATTCTCTTCTTGAGACGCTTCTAAAATAGCTTGTGTAAATTCGAGGTTATTAAGATTGTATTGACCAACCGCATAACCGTTTTCTTTCGCATCGATTAACATTTCTTTCATTGAAACTAAAGGCATGAAAGTTCCTCCTTGAGTGCATCAGTGCACGTTTTTTTCAACGTCATTATATCAAAAATATATACTGATTGCATTCGAATATTTTATTTAATATTGATATTTTTCGAATTTAATTGTTTTTACGTTTTTGGAAGCGAATACATTTCGAAAAATGTTCACATATTGCATATCTACCTAGGATTATTTACAATATTTCAGTAAAGAGATTGGAGGTTTACAATGTCAAAAATCTTAAACACACAATTAACTGGTATTTTTAATCGGCTTGAAAAACAAGAGTTAGATATTCAAATGGCAGCTCAATGCCTCATTCAAGCAATTGGTGGAGAAGGACATGTCTATATCAAAGGGTACGATGATTTAAAATTCTATGAATCATTCATATTACAAAGCCATGAAAAATTAGCGTCTAGTTTACCACTTGAAGATTTACAAAATTTTAACGATATAGATACTACAGATAGGGTACTGTTATTTTCACCATACTACACTTCGGAAGTTGAAAGTGATGTACTCCAACTTATTGATTTAGATGTCGATTTAGTGCTTATTTGTAATAACCCTAAACGAGATGATTTTCCAAATCATTTAATTCATTATGTTAATTTATCAACACCTAGGCCCATTGTTTACACAGAAGATTATGATAAAATCATTCAACCACATCCGATGGCCTTAAATTATATTTATTATGATATTTATACTCAAATGATTGAAATGACTAGAGATCTGGATTTGTAGAATATGTGTGTAGTCGTTCAATTATTTTCTATAAAATAATTTCATCTGTGTAATTAACTGATGAAGCAAGAACGTATAATAATTATAACCAAAACATTTAATGTATAATGATAAATAAAGTACACTGATAAAGTTTAATGGACAATTAAAAAATGGTCATTTCCTTTTGCTTTTAAGGAAATGACCATTTTTATTTAGCTTTATATTGTTTGTGCATCAAAACAATTATTTTTGTTGGTAATTTAACGCCGATTCTACAAATGATTTAAATATAGGCTGTGGACGATTAGGTCTTGATAAGAATTCAGGATGGAATTGACATGCAATAAAGAAATCATTTTTAGGTATTTCTATAATTTCTACTAAACGACCATCTGGACTTGTCCCTGAAAAGACCATACCGTTACTTTCTAATTGTTCCCTAAATTCGTTATTGAATTCATATCTATGACGATGACGTTCTTCAATATCATTTTCATTATAAATTTTCTCTGCCAATGTACCTTCTTTAATGTGGCAAGGATAAAGACCAAGTCTTAGGGTTCCACCTAAATCTTCAATATCCTTTTGTTCTGGTAATAAATCTATAATTGGATAAGGTGTACTTGGATCTAATTCTGCTGAATGCGCACCTTCATAGCCTAAAACATGACGCGCAAATTCAACAGTTGCCAATTGCATACCTAAACAAATGCCAAAGAACGGTATGTTATTCTCACGGGCATAACGAATAGCTGCAATTTTACCTTCACTTGCTCTGAATCCAAATCCACCAGGAACTAAAATACCATCAACGTCGGATAAATAAGCCTCAACATTATGATCATTAACTTCACTTGAATCAATCCATTTTACCACAACATCTTTTTTAAATGGATAACCAGCATGCTTAAGTGATTCAACAACTGATAGATAAGCATCTTGTAAGCTCACATATTTACCAACTAAACCAATTGTAATTTTACCATCTAAATGATTAACGGTATCTAATAGATGTTTCCACTCATCCAGTTGCGTTTCATACTTGGCATTTAATTGTAAACGTTGAATAACAATGTCATCCATATTTTGCTTACTAAGTTGTAACGGAATTTCATAAAGAGAATCTGCATCTCTACATTCTATAACACTTTCCTTTTTGATATCACAGAATAGCGCGATTTTGTCTTTCAAATCTTGTGTCATTTCGTATTCTGTTCGTACGACTATTAAATCAGGTTGGATACCTAGGCCTCGTAATTCTTTAACACTATGCTGTGTAGGTTTTGTTTTCATTTCCCCAGCAGCTTTAATATATGGAAGCAAAGTACAATGTACATACATTACATTTTCACGACCTAAGTCGCTTCTAATTTGACGAATGGCTTCCAAGAAAGGTAAAGACTCTATATCACCTGTTGTTCCACCAATTTCAGTAATTACAACATCCGCATTAGTACTCTCACCAGCTAATAGCAATCTTTCTTTAATTTCGTTTGTAATATGAGGAATAACTTGTACAGTACCACCCAAGTAATCACCACGACGCTCTTTTTTCAACACATGTGAATATACTTTTCCGGCAGTAACATTTGAATATTTATTTAAATTAATATCTATAAAACGTTCATAATGTCCTAAGTCTAAATCAGTCTCAGCACCATCATCTGTAACGAACACTTCCCCATGTTGATAAGGACTCATTGTACCTGGGTCTACATTTAAATATGGATCGAATTTTTGTATTGTAACTTTAAGTCCTCTATCTTTAAGTAATCTTCCTAGAGAAGCGGCTGTTATCCCTTTTCCTAATGATGACACAACCCCGCCTGTTACAAAAATAAACTTTGTCATTGTCTGACCTCCTGTATAATTTAGTAAACTATTTAATGATTGATAAAATCTATTAAAAACTGTGAGTAAACTATGTATTTAACAATAATAATGAAATAAATTTGGTATATTACTCAACAATTTGATTCACTTTTACATTTCATTATGAATATTAAAAATAAAAAAATCGCTCCCTCTCACAGCAATTGTAAGGGGAGCGTATCTATTTAATACACGTGTCCTAATTAAAGGAGCCCAAATAAAATACTACCACCTTTTAAATAAAAATAAAAGTCCCACCTTAATGTTTCTGTTATAAAGCGAGACATATTTTTAAATTAAAATATAGTTACTTGATTAATCATTAAAGTCTTCGGCGTCTTCAAAGGCTTCTTCTTCACCTTCAGCAATATCTTCGTCTTCGTCTTCATCAATAACGATATCTGTATCATTCATTTCAACATCATCTTCATCATTATCTGACTCGTCTAATGTTTCTTGATCATCTGTTTGAGCAGGAATATCGTCATCTTCATCAGCGTCGTCATCACCTAATAATTTAAGGTTTTGATCTTCTTCATCTTCGTCATCTAGAATATCGAATTTTTGAATTGTTGGTGCGATTTTTTCCTCAATATCATCTACAGAGTACCAGTCACGTAGACCCCAAAGATTTTCTCCTACATTTAAAAAACGACCATCTGTGTTTAAATCGGTATAGAATTGGACGATTCGATTTTCAATATCTTCATACTCATATCCACCTAAAGATTTAAATTCATCAATAATATCATATAAATTCATCGTTGTTTGTTTATCATTTAATAAAGTATAGGCCATGTCGATGAATGATTTCTCATCAACCATTTCTTTTGTGTAATCTTGAATTTTCATATAAAAATACTTCCTTTCAAAGGATTTTCTTTAAATTAACGTCAAATAATCATTTATTAATAGTAACAAAAATAAATTATAAATGACAAGTTGTGATTTAGCAATCACTGTTAATAATTAATATATTTTTCAAAACGTGTATAATCCTCAGTTTCCTCTATTGCTACAAAATTACTATTCAAGCACAATGGTTTTAACTCATTACGTTCGCCATATAAAGTAATTGATAAAACTTCAATGTTTTCAAAATGTTTACGTATATACGTTGCTAATTGACGTAAAGCACTTTCTGCAATTCCTTCATTTCTATTTTGCTTATTAACCTCGATTGCAGAAATATTCATTTTATTATCATTTTGTTCTAGTGCAATAAAGCCTACCTTTACATCATCTTTAAGCAAATTAATCACATGAATATCATCACTATATGCTGACTCCCCCTCTTTTAACCTTAAAGAAGACACATGTTTTGAATCTAAATCTAAATAATAGAGTCTTTCTTTCCCGATAGGTCCTTCTTCTTTTGTAGCTGTATGCATAAAACCTGCACGTTCATAAACGTTCCAAGCGCTTTGATTTTCAGCGTCTACTACTAAGTATAAATGTGTAAAATCAGGAAATAATGCTTGAACATACTCTGGTAAAAACATCATCATTTTTGTCCCATATCCATGGCCTTGAAACTTTTCATTAACTGACAATGAACGTACATAAACAACATTGTTTGGTGTATCATAACCTTCATGTTGATAATAACGGTGCAATACGAAGAACCCCACTACTTTTCCTTCTTTATTTAAAGCTACATTGGCAATTCGATTTTCATCTTTTAATGCATCATCTAAAACAGTTTGAGGTAATGAAGAATATATTTGTTGTCTTTCACTTAATTCAAATTGGTTAAGTGCATTTCTATATTTTTCTTCATATACTTGAACTGTAATATCATCAAAATCCCTTTTTATAAACATTGCTTTACCCCTATCTATTAATTACCATTTATATTATATATGAATTAAATAATTATGACTATCGGACTCGTTATGCATAACATTTTCTCTTGCTCAACATCATTTTACCCTAATTCAACTCATTACAACCTCATTTTATCAATATGTATGTCATCACTATAATCACTACCTTATATTTATTATTAACTGTATTATTAAAATAAGTGTATCTTAATAAGAGCTTTCTATAAATATTCACTTGTTTTTCAGTTAATTTACTATACTATAATGAGTGACAATAATTGTTATGGAGTGATAGACATATGAAGATTGGAATTGATGCTGGAGGCACTTTAATTAAAATTGTACAAGAGCATGACAATCGCAGATATTACAGAACTGAATTAACAACTAACATCCAAAAAGTCATAGATTGGCTTAACAATGAAGAAATTGAAACATTAAAGCTTACAGGTGGAAATGCTGGAGTAATAGCAGATCAAATTCATCAATCACCTGAAATATTTGTAGAGTTCGATGCATCATCAAAAGGTTTAGAAATTTTATTGGATGAACAAGGTCATCAAATTGAACATTACATTTTTGCTAATGTAGGAACAGGTACTTCTTTCCACTATTTTGACGGAAAAGAGCAACAACGTGTTGGAGGTGTAGGTACCGGAGGTGGGATGATACAAGGTTTAGGCTATTTATTGTCCAATATAACAGATTATAAAGAATTAACGAATTTAGCTCAAAATGGTGATCGTGATGCCATTGATTTAAAAGTAAAACATATTTATAAAGATACTGAACCACCAATTCCTGGAGATTTAACAGCAGCAAATTTTGGAAATGTATTACATCACTTAGATAATCAGTTTACTTCAGCTAACAAACTTGCCTCTGCAATTGGTGTCGTTGGTGAAGTTATAACAACTATGGCTATTACTTTAGCACGTGAATATAAGACTAAGCACGTTGTATATATCGGTTCATCATTTAATAACAATCAATTACTACGTGAAGTTGTTGAGAATTACACTGTTCTAAGAGGATTTAAACCATACTATATTGAGAATGGTGCTTTTTCAGGCGCTATAGGAGCACTTTACCTCTAATAGGAAGATGAGTGGAAGCAAATTGGTATTGATTGTTACTTACCTTACCATCTAACTTACTTTATACGTTGAATTTTCTCAGTGTTAGCTTCAAACATCATTTTACTATCAAATTTATAATATTCGTTTATAAAAAATCACCCCAAAAGTTAAACTAAAATCTAACTTTTGGGGTGTAAATACTATAAACACATGTTGCAGACTTTTTCTAATATAATCAATTAAAATGTTGCTTCATTTGACAATTTTTGCGCTGATACAACAGTACCTACAACACCTGATTTCAAATCAATCGCTACTGCTTTATTATCATCGCGTAACTTGTCTAACCATTCACTAAAGACTTTACCTTCAATTTCAATTAAATCACATTCTTCAAAATCTTGATCACGTACTTTACGCGCTCTACTCTTAATACTCCAAACAGGCATGATGTGAGGTTTATTATGGTCATCATCTGAAATCATAATAAAATTCTTTTCACCTTTGTTTGTCAATCCGTATACTTCGTCATATTTTGCGACATCTTTAACAAACTCTCTCATTCTTATATCATCTAATTCAGACATTAACTCATCAGTCATTTTAACTATATCTACAATGTTTCCTTCTTCACCATTATTCACATTAACTAAAACTTTGTCACCAGGATCAAAGATTTCATCCATTTCATATGTTACAAAACGGTCAATATCTGCTCTAATGATTTTGTCGTATTCAATTGAATGATGTAACAAATAAGACTCAGCAACATTTTCGTCTGTCCACATAGCAATAAATGGCAAATTCTCATGTTGTATTCTAATTAATTTTTTATTTTTTGAAGCAAAATAAATATATTCATTAATCAAAATATCTTTAAAAAATGCTTCATATTTGTATGACATACTTAACCCTCAATTCATAAGTTATTCATAGTGTTTCTTACTTTAAATCTTAAAATACTAACGATTGATAGTCAATAATGTTAAAATTCAAATCTTATTTGTAAACTGGGACATGATTGATTATTCTAACTTCTTTATCAAACACTACTTAATATCCTTAAAGAATCATACACTTATAATCCAGCTTCCAATATAAATTGTTGTTCATATCGATTAATTAATTCTTTATTTTCTCCATGCCAAATGCAGCCAAATCTAGAATTAACTTGATTCTTTCCATACCAATCTCCATCGTAATAGGAAAGTGGATAAAGTACACCTAATTCTACGTATTTTAAAATAGCATTATAGAATTTTGTATTATCTCCATTAGAAAAGTAACTGTAAAATTTATGATATCCATGAGTTAAATCTTTTGCTAAAAGTAGCATACTCGTTGATCCGTTTTGCCTAAAATTTAAATCAATCGCATAAACATCATTTTTATCATCTACTAGTAAGTCAAAACCTGCTACACCAAAAAAACCTTTGCTTACGCCTATTTCCATAATCTCTCTACCAGCGTCTATTACATTCTGAGGCACATCATTAACATTTTCATTTCCGTTGTAAAATCCATAGTCATTAGTTAACTGTTGCGCTGTTCCTAAGTATTTGATACCAATATCATCTGAATAAGCAAATTGTACACAATAGTTATTCACTGCATTAATTTTTTGTTCAATGATTAAATGTTCAGTCTCTGCTGATGCATTGTTGATGCGTGTGATAGCTTTATCTAAATCTGTATCATTATAACAAATCATAACACCATATCCTCCTGCTGTAGGTAAATCATCGCCTGGTTTTATGACAAATGGATACGACCATGTTTGAATACGAGATTCAAAATCTTTAATTGAGACAATTTCTCTTTGTGGTAGATATTTGTTATTAGTCCATTCCGGAATTCGTGCTTTATTATTAAGAGCAACAAAAACATCTTTATCAAGTGCATAATATTCTTTAGGTAGAATATCTTCATCATGAATATATTGAAAGTAGATTTTTTTACCGTGATGAAGAGCTAAATTCCTTATCAAGCTTTCATATGTTTCTTGATTATTAAATTTATAAGTATGTGGTGGAATTTCCCTACCCACTATATTAAAAAGTTGTTCTAATTTGTTTGTAACACTTGCCTCATGAACAATGACAGGAAAACGATTAGCTATAAGTAATTCTCTTCCAGTTAAGAAATTTGATTGATGTTCATCTGGTTTCAACCATGGATTCGACACATATGAAGGTCGAGATGTGTAAACAATGTCATCATTATACAAATCACTAAGTGTGAGAAACGGACCATTTACTTTATTATTCATTACTTAACATGCCCCTTTATATGCGTATGCTCTTCAATTATTTCGTCTAACAACGGTTTATTTTCGATTAATTCTAGTCCCATTAATGCTAAAATTTTTGCACCTCGAATTAGTGCCTGATCACCTTGTAAACTTGCAGCCGCTTCTCTAAAGCGGTGGGTATGTCCTACAAGATTTCGAGAACCAATTTTAATATGTGGATGGATTGTTGGTACAACATGACTTACATTACCTGTATCTGTAGATCCATAACCAAAATCATCATCAATCACTTCTTCTCCTAATTCAGTTGCATATTTTTCAAATAAATCATCAAGTTTAGGCGCTTTAATAAATTCGTTTACACCATTCTGGATAGGACCAAATTCAAAATCACACCCAGTTTGAATCGCAGCACCTCTTGCAATTTGGTTTACTTTTTCAGTTAAAACATCAAGTTCTCTCCGCGAAGTAGCTCGAGTATAAAATCTCGCATGTGTAAAATCAGGTATAATATTAGCCGCTTTACCACCGTCTAAAATAACCCCGTGAACTCGTTGTCCTTTTTTAATGTGTTGCCTTAACTGTGCTATACCATTAAAATATGAAATCATTGCATCTAAAGCGTTTAATGCTTCATCTGCATTTTCAGATGCATGCGCACTACGTCCATAGAATTTAATATCTAGAACATCCACAGCTAAAGTATTAATTGTACGATAGGTTTCATTTCCAGGATGAATCATCAATGCCACATCAATTTCATCAATGACACCTGCTTTAACATAAGAAGCTTTTGCGGAGCCATTTTCCCCACCTTCTTCAGCAGGACATCCCAAAACGACTACTTTACCACCAATTTCATCGACGACTTCTTTTAGTGCTACTGCAGCAAATACGCTAGCAGTACCAATAATATTATGCCCGCACGCGTGACCAAGACCAGGTAAAGCATCATATTCAGCTAGAAATCCTATAACCGGTCCAGTCATATCAGAATCATACGTTGCTATAAATCCTGTTGCATGTCCTGCAATATCCGTTTCGATTTCGAATCGATTTGCTCTTAATTGGTCAATTAACGTTCTCGATGCAAAAATTTCCTCATTGCCTAATTCAGGGCGTTCATGAATACGATGACTTATTTCAACATAATCATATTTATTATTCTCTATAAAATCTAATATCTTTTGTTTATTATGCATTGTATCTAACTCCCTTTGAAACTTTGCGTATCAATCATTCTTTTTTAATTATTACTTATTTTATCGGATTTAATATTGGTTGTCATTAATTTTTACACAATTTTCTTACAATTTAAAAGACAACAGTCTATTAGTTTAGAAAAATTGTAAATGTATATGAGTATTGTTACAATCTATTTATTGAATTAAACAAAAATTGCTATATAGCAATAAGGAGGATAAATGCATGACTAAAATGAATGTAGAAAGCTTTAATTTAGACCATACTAAGGTTGTTGCACCTTTTATTCGTCTAGCCGGTACTATGGAGGGTCTTAATGGTGATGTCATACACAAATATGACATTCGTTTCAAACAGCCTAATAAGGAACATATGGATATGCCTGGTCTACATTCCTTAGAGCATTTAATGGCAGAAAACATTAGAAATCATACTGATAAAGTAGTAGATTTAAGTCCTATGGGTTGTCAAACTGGATTCTATGTTTCATTTATTAATCATGACGACTACGATGACGTATTAAATATTATAGATCAAACATTGCATGATGTGTTAAATGCTAGCGAAGTTCCAGCTTGTAATGAGGTTCAATGTGGTTGGGCTGCAAGTCATTCTTTAGAAGGTGCTAAAACAATTGCTCAAGCATTCTTAGATAAAAGAGAGCAATGGAACGACATCTATGGAGAAGGTAAATAGTTAACCATTTAACCATACAACTAAGCATAAAACGCTTAATTAATATCATTATGGAGAAATGTCGAATGAATCTTCCCTTCGACATTTCTCTTTTTTTATAAAAAAGACCTTCTAAAATGCTAACTAGTTATCATTTTAGAAGGTCTTATTTTCTGAAAAAATTATAATTTTTTAATGGCTTTAATAAGCACAAATTGCAATGGTAATCTAGAATAAAGTGCCCATTTAGGTAGTTCTTTGTCACCTAATGGCAATCCTTTACGAGCCATATAAATATTTGCTGGGAACACTGCTAACAAGAATAAATTAATACCCTTTTTCAACCATGATGCTGGCCTTTTAATAAGCAACATGATACCAAAAAAGATTTCTATGACCCCTGTTACCAATACGGCAGTTTTTTGTAAAGGTAAATAATCTGGAACAATATTTCTAAATTGTCTCTCTCTAGTAAAATGTAAAACACCAGCTGTTCCAAATGCTAGTCCTAATAAGAATCTTAAAACCTTCATTGATGCTCAACCCCCATTTCTTTTAAATAACTTTTTCCATATTTAGGTAATTCTACGTTGAAGTTATCTGCTATTGTAACACCGATAGAGCTAAATGTCGTGTCTTGTGAAAGTTCATGATAATCTTTAATTTTTGGACTAAACATTAAAAGTGGAATGTATTCACGTGTATGATCTGTACCTTTAGCAATTGGATCATTACCATGATCAGCTGTAATAATAACTAAATCATCTTCTCTTAAATGATTCATTAATTCAGGTAAACGAAGATCAAAATCTTTAATTGCTTGAGCATAGCCTTCTTTATCACGACGATGGCCATACAATGCATCAAAATCAACTAAATTAAGGAAACTGATGCCTTCAAAATCTTTTTTTACAACTTCAATCAATTGATCCATACCGTCCATATTATTTTTAGTACGTATAGCTTCTGTCACGCCTTCACCATCATAAATATCGTTAATTTTACCAATCGCGATTACATCATAACCATTATCTTTAAGGCTATTCATCACTGTTCGTCCAAATGGTTTTAACGCGTAATCATGTCGATTAGAAGTTCTAGTGAAGTTACCAGGTTCTCCAACATATGGTCGAGCAATGATTCTTCCTATTAAATATTTAGGATCTTTTGTTAGTTCACGAACTTTTTCACAAATCTCGTAAAGTTCTTCAAGTGGAATCACGTCTTCATGTGCAGCAATCTGTAAAACTGGATCAGCACTAGTATAAACTATTAAATCTCCAGTTTTCATTTGATGTTCGCCCCACTCGTCAATAATCTGAGTTCCTGAAGCAGGTCTATTTGCTACAACCTTGCGTCCAGTCATTGATTCAATCTCTTTAACAAGCTCTGCTGGGAAACCATTTGGATAAACCTTAAATGGTTGCATTATATTTAACCCCATAATTTCCCAATGTCCTGTCATTGTATCCTTGCCTACTGAAGCTTCACTTAGTTTGGTATAAAATGCACCCGGATGCGTAACTTTTGAAACAACAGGAAGCGGTGCAATATTTCCTAATCCAAGTTGTTCTAGATGTGGTAACTTTTGCTTAAATCCTTCTAAAGTATGCTTTAAAGTGTGTGATCCTTCGTCATTGAATGCCGCTGCATCAGGACCTTCGCCTATACCTACTGAGTCCATAACTATTAGATGAATTCTTTTGAACGGTGTAGTCATCATTTACATCTCCTACTCGGTTATTATTTTATGAATTAAGGTTGGAGCTTCGCCCTTACTCTCAATAGTAATACTATTGTCTAGTTTGTTTAAAATATCATCGATCTTTTTGGTGTTTGTATGAATAGTTAAAATATTTTCACCCTTCTCAACATGTTCTCCTACTTTTTTATTTAACACGATACCTACACCTAAATCAATAACGTCTTCTTTTGTTTGACGACCAGCGCCTAACATCATTGAAGCAACGCCTATATCATTAGCTATTATTTCAGTTATAAAGCCATCTTTTTTAGCTTTAAATTCAACTTGATATTTCGCGCTAGGCAACTTTTCAGGAGAATCCACAATTGAGTCATCTCCTCCTTGATTCGATAGAAATGTTTTGAATTTGTTTAAAGCTTTTCCTGTTTTTATAGCATCGACTAACATCTGACGCGCTTCATCTAAAGATTCTGCTTGTTCAGCTAAGACAACCATTTGAGAACCAAGTGTTAACACAAGCTCTGTTAGATCTTTCGGTCCATTTCCTTTTAATGTTGCGATAGCTTCTTTTAATTCGAGCGCATTACCAACTGCATTTCCTAAAGGTTGACTCATATCTGAAATAATAGCCATCGTATTACGACCTACATTATTACCGATTCTAACCATCGCATGCGCAAGCGCTTCGGCATCATCTAGCGTCTTCATAAACGCACCACTGCCAGTTTTGACATCTAGAACAATTGCATCTGCACCAGCAGCAATTTTCTTACTCATTATGGACGAAGCGATGAGGGGAATAGAATTAACTGTTCCTGTTACATCCCTCAATGCATATAATTTTTTATCAGCTGGTGTGAGATTGCCTGATTGGCCTATTACTGCTACTTGATTATCATTTACAAGTTTTATAAAATCTTTTTCACTGATTTCAACATTAAATCCCTTAACTGATTCTAATTTATCTATCGTACCCCCCGTATGTCCTAGACCACGACCACTCATCTTTGCAACTGGAACACCTACTGCCGCTACTAATGGGGCAAGAACGAGTGTCGTTGTATCACCGACGCCCCCTGTAGAATGCTTGTCTACCTTTATACCATTGATATCGCTTAAGTCGATTCTCTCTCCTGAGTTAACCATTGACATTGTCAATGCGGCTCTTTCTTCATCATTCATATCTTGAAAGAATATCGCCATAGCTAAACTTGAAGCTTGATAATCTGGAACTTCCCCACGAGTGTATCCGTTTACAAAAAATTCTATTTCTTCTCTTGTTAATGACTTACCGTCTCGTTTCTTTTCTATGATGTCAATCATTCTCATTATTCATCATTCCCTTAGACAATAAATTTAGTATTAGTAATCAGTATTTGACTCAAGTCCTTGAATAATTTGCACGCCGGCACTAGCACCAATGCGTGTAGCACCCGCCTCAATCATATTGTTAAAATCTTCTAGATTTCTCACGCCACCTGACGCTTTCACTTCTAAACGATCACCAACAGTATCTTTCATTAATTTTACATCTTCAACTGTAGCACCCCCACCAGCAAAACCTGTGGATGTTTTAACAAAATGTGCACCTGCCGCTTCAGATAATTGACATGCTTTAATCTTTTCTTTCTCAGTTAATAAAACAGTCTCAATAATGACCTTAACTGTTTTACCATTGGCTGCTTGAACGACGGCTTCGATATCATTTTGCACTTCATCAAAACGACCATCCTTAAGTGCTCCAATGTTTATCACCATATCAATCTCTTGAGCGCCATTATTAATCGCATCTTTTGTTTCATAAGATTTAACTGCTGTAGTTGTTGCACCTAGTGGAAATCCAATAACAGTACACACTAAAACATCAGTTCCTTTAAGTTGTTCAGATGCATATTGTACATGTGTAGGGTTCACACATACAGACTTAAACTGATATGCTTTTGCTTCATTTATAATAGTATCAATTTGTTCCTTTGTTGAATCAGGTTTTAATAATGTATGGTCTATTAATTTTGCTTTATTCATCATTTTTCCTCCATGTTTTTAGTTTATTACTATCTCAGAATATTAAATCTTCACATAACTTTAATATATCTTTAAAAAACAAAACATATTTACCTTTAATTATATAGTACAAAAATTCGCAAAAAAGATAAACAAATGTTATCTTAAAATGGTAATATAACGGTTATAATGATATTGTGAACTGACTATTAAGGAGAAGATATATTATGACAGAAAGTACACCTCACATTAACCCAAATGGAGTTAAAATAGCTAAAACTGTATTAATGCCAGGCGATCCATTACGTGCTCAATATATTGCTGAAAATTTTTTAGAAAATGTTGAACAATTCAATACAGTACGTAATATGCTTGGTTACACTGGAACTTATAAAGGCAAAGAAGTTTCTGTAATGGGGTCTGGGATGGGGATTCCAAGTATTGGCATTTATTCTTATGAACTTTACCATTTCTTTGATGTGGATACAATCATTCGCGTAGGTTCGTGTGGCGCTCTTCAAGAAGATGTCAATTTATATGATGTAATTATTGCACAAGCCGCTTCTACAAACTCAAATTATGTTGATCAATTTAATATACCAGGTCACTTTGCACCTATTGCTGATTTTAATCTAGTAGCGAAAGCTAAGAAAGCTGCTGATGAAATTGGTGCCGTATCACACGTAGGTAACGTTTTGTCATCTGATACATTTTATAATGCTGATTCAACTTTTAATGATTCATGGAAAAAAATGGGTATCTTAGGTATCGAAATGGAGTCTGCAGGTTTATATTTAAATGCCATCCATGCAAATAAAAAGGCTTTAGGTATTTTTACAGTGAGTGATCATATTCTAAGAGATGAAGCCACTAGTGCAGAAGAGAGACAAACATCATTTACTCAAATGATGGAAATAGCACTCGAAATAGCTGAATAGAAAATATAAAAATAGAGTGGGATGACAAACATTCAATGCGTTTGTCGTCCCACTCTTTTCTAATAGCTACACTAAAAATATTTGAGATTGTCAATTTAAAATTAAAATGTAAGTTACTAAAAATTAATGACCTAAATAAGATTGTAGCATCCAATTATGCTTATCAACTGAAGTTTGCATGCCGATAAACATATCTTCTGAAACGTCATCACTAGCGCTTCCAGCCACTTCAATTGCTTGTTCTAATTGTTTAGAGATTTTAGAAAAATCTTTAGACAATTCTTCTACCATTTCTTCAGCTGAATAATGTTTTCCTGCTTCATTTACTATTGATTTATCTAAACACTCGGAAAGTGTTCCTATTGGATTACCACCTATTGCCAAAATTCTTTCTGCTAAATCATCAACATATTGACTAGCTTCATTGTATAATTCTTCGAATTTTGTGTGTAAAGAAAAGAAATTAGGGCCTTTAACGTACCAATGGAAATTATGCAACTTTGTATAAGCTACCGTCCAGTTTGCGACTTGTTGATTTAATTCTTTGACTACATCTTGTTGTTGACTCATATCAAACACTCCTTCAAACCTCATTTTTACAATAGTTATTATATTATAATAATTCTAATTTGTAAAGTAAAATAACACTAAGAGACAAAATAAATATTACTTTGATTTCTCAAAATATCTGTCTAAATGATTTTAATTTTGAGCTTGTTCATCTTCTTTTATTATCAATTAAATCATATTTTATCAATTAGGTTAGTTTGATTCTTTCATTATCATCAAGAAAAAATGATTTTTCATAATCAGTTGGCTTGTGCCAATGTGTTTTCCACATTTTATCTCGATTATTTGCAAATAATCGATATCCTAAATCTCTTAATGGTTTAGGAATTAATCTTAATCCTATTCCAAGAAATTTAGAGTGATTAGGTAGTGAAGATATCAATGTTGCAACAGCCTGTGATTCAAATTCTAAATGATTCCCTTTTTGAAGAATAACACTATTCTTATTTTGAGCATCAGGATAATTTTCAAAAAATTGTTTACCTATTTGACCTTTAATTGTTGCAAACTCATATTTATGTGAAAGTCCATTTTGAATTAACCAAATTGCATAGTTATAACAATAAACACAATTTCCATCATAATAAATTATTGGCATGTGTATACACTCCTTTTTCATTGCTTAATTATTTAGATTCCCATTTAGGTATAATAAATAAACCTTATTAAGTTAACATCATTCTAACTTAATAAGGTTTAAATCACTAGGAAATGTATAGTTATAATCTACTTTATAAAATGAATCAGTTATGTGTTCTTCATACGACTGATTACACGATTAGTCATGATTCACTTTGACGATACGCGTATATTTTAAAAACTGTGACGAATATTTTTGCTTAATTTTTTCTATAGAGTCATATGTAATACCAATAATATGCCAATTAGGATTAAAATGATAAAAAGAATCCTTATTTTTTGACCACTTAATCATGCTTCCATCTTTATTATATCTTGGTAATGTCACTTCATAGCCTTCAAGTACATTAATATATGTTTGGAAAATATCCACATCGATGCGATTGAAGTTATCAATGACTAAATAACTTTTATCTTTCTTAGGCATTAGGTGTGTAATGAATCCTTCACGATAATATAGCGCTCCTGACTCATTTGGTAAATATTTACCATAAAGCATATCTTCAGTAAAATCTGGATGTCCACTTGTAATCACAGGGTTTGCATTAGTTTTTTGGAGTAATTCTTCAGCAGCCTTTAAGCCTTCTCCTTTTTGCTCAACAACTAATAATACAAAAGGTTTTAAACTATCATCTTCAGCATTTTGAGTTGATAGTTCTGCTTTTTTTACTGTTTCAAAAGGATGTTTAATACCATTATTCATACTCATGTCCAAAATGGCATCGTATTGAGCTTGTGACATACTTGCTATTGACTGTTTCGCATTTTCTTGTAAGAAATACAAATTCTTCAATTTAGGATGTTTATTCAAATGACCTAATGAAATGGGCTTAATATCTTTCTCATAAAAAATTTCAATAGCTGTACTATTCGTTCGACCTGGTATAGGTGGTTTCTCATGTAAATGCTTTGATACTTCGCCAATACCGATAACCGATTGATTTTGATATTTATTATATATAATAATGTTATCACCTACCTCTAGTTGAGTGTAAAAATGATAACCATTCCTTTTGATTCCATTAAATGTATGAGTAAATATAGTATAGTTTTTACCAGGTTCAAACGCTTCTGTTTCTGCTAATAAAAAATATCGAGGAATTTTTGATTTTCCTTTACCTAAACTAACTATTAACTCAAATTCTGACTCTCTGATTTGGTTGAAAAGTGTTTCTCTCATGTTACTCATACGAAAATCGAGTACTTCACTTCTTTTAAGATAATCAGTTGTAAGTGGTTTTAGCGTTTCTTTAAATTTAAATTCTACTCTTATTTTATTTTGAGCACCGGATTGCACACTTATAATTTCACCTATACCTAAAAGACCAGAATCTGTTTGTACTTGATAAAAAATCACTTGATCTCCAGCTTTAGCTTTTTTAAATGCTCTATATCCTTGTGTAGGATTAAAATGTGCGCCAGATTCAAATAACGCTGTCTGTCCCACTAATGGTTCATTATGATTCCATCTATTGTAACCACAATTAAGCCAAAAATAGTTAATTTCCTCAGTCATTATAATGCTCCTTATCCTAAAATTAATTTATGTTCTATTTTCATATCATTCACTCTAAACAACCATGGGTCTCATCAGTAATCACTTAAATGTGATCATCATTATTATTAAATATTTTTATTTATTTTATCATAATATCATTCACTATTCTAAACAACACTTATCATTAAAAGTTGCTTTTAAAAATTAAAAATGCAAGTATCATCGTTAGACACTTGCATATCGTCATCTTTCATTTAGCAATAACACTCCCAAGTAACGGCATTATATTAATCATTATTCCACCAAGTTTAAGCATACCACTTATTTCCTTATCTCTTATTGTGATTGCAGCGCTAATTATTCCAAGAATCGCCACAAATCTTGGAATCATCATAGATGGATAATGCGGTAATTGTAAAAATATACCTGCTCCTGAAATAATGCCACAAACTAGAGAAATATATAAAAATTGCTTCACAAAGCCTCTCTCCTTATATCACCTATACTTAAATTGGTATATTTTTTAATACTTATTAAATGTAACTAATGATTAGTTTGAAATCTCCTTCGAAAACACTATCTAAATCTTCAGAAGTTAACACAAAGTTTGAACCTGTAGATATTTCATATATATCACCATCTACAATAAGTTTACCTTGTCCATCTAAAACAGAAACAAGGCAAAATTCTCTAGGCTTCATATAATTTAGAGTACCAGAAATATCCCACTTAACCATAGTAAAAAAATCACTCGATACAATATGTGTACAATTGTGATTTTCTATCACTTCATTTTGAGGAGTGATATTAGGTAGTTCATTTGAATAATTAATAACATCTAATGCCTTATCTATATTTAATTCACGTTCCTCACTATTGTCTGTTTTTCTATGATAATCATAAATTCTATATGAAATATCTGATGATTGCATGACTTCATACGCCATAATGCCTGCACCTATGGAATGTATCGTTCCAGCTGGTATAAAGTAAAAATCTCCTGGTTGCACTTGTATTGTTCTCAAATGTTTTTCAAATGTACCTTGCTTCAATTGCTCTTCAAATTCATCACGAGATTTCGCATACGTACCTATAGTAATCTTTGCACCTTCATCAGCTTCAATGATGTACCAACATTCAGATTTTCCATATTGACCTTCTTCGTGTTCATATGCATAAGAATCGTCTGGATGTACATGAATAGACAATGGCGCAGCAGCATCTACAATTTTAGCCATTAACGGAAAATCTTTACTTGGAAAATCTCCAAACATTTCTCTATGATTGTTCCATACTTGATCCAATGTTTGACCAGCAAATATACCATTTTCAATCACACTTTTGCCATGTGGATGTGCTGAAATTCCCCAACATTCACCTATATGATTATTAGGTAGTTGATACCCAAATTGGCGAAGATTATCACTGCCCCATACTTTATCGAGAAAAATGGGTTTTAAAAATAACGGCATGTTCACACCTCCATTATTAAAAGCCTAAACTTTAATCATTATCTATGCTTGAATATCACACAATGTTAAATAATAAAAATACTTTTGATACAACATAGCTCTTCTTTTAAGATATGTATTTGAAGCTAGCTCTCTTTCTCACTCGTTTTGAGTGTAGCATATATGATTATTTCACAAACTACTATATGAATATACTATCATTTTATACACTTTGTATCCTGTGTCCATTTGACGTAGGATTCTTACATATTATATCAACTGCATAATAAATTGAATAGCATCATTTTTACTATTCTAATAAAGCGCTTTATTCATTACTATACCATTATTTTCTGTAAATGACGCCTTAAAATAACAAAGCGTTAAATTGGCTTCAATAGAATCCAGCATTTCTCTTTTTTCAAGTTCATTTAAAAGCAGAACAATGAGTGTAATTATACTCATTGAAATATTTAACGTTTAATATAAAAAGGGAACAAGATAAGACTTTTTGATTTTCTTATCTTGCCCCCCTCAAATACTGATTAGAAATTGAAGTATTTAAAAGCAAACTACAACAATTCTATCGATAATAGAGAATGAATTTTGCATCAAATTGTTTTAAAAATGACAAATAATTTTTAATACGTACTTAATTTTAAATGTTAAGATTCATAGTTTTTCAATGCATCTTTAACATCATGATTGCCACTTAAAATTTGGAATTCTTGATTATTAAAACCATCAGAAGTTACTACTTCTTTTAAAACTGTAGCAACATCTTCACGTGGAATTGATCCTGGTTTGTCGAAATATAAATCAGCTTCTATTTTTCCAGTTCCAGCATCATCTGTAAGTGAACCTGGATGTACAATTGTATAATTAAGATTTGATGTTCTTAAGTAATCATCAGCATAATGCTTTGCAATTGTATACGGTTTTAAATCTCCACTCGCATCAAATGCTTCACGTCTAGAATCGTACGTTGATACCATAACGTAATGTTTGATACCCGCTTCTTTACTAGCTTTAATTGTTTTTACAGCACCATCTAAATCAACAATGATTGTTTTATCCGCTCCAGTGCTTCCTCCAGATCCAACCGAAAAAATGACTTTATCATAATCTGTAAAGATATTTTTTAAATCATCAATACTATTTTTTTCTACATCTATTAAAGTAGCTTTAATTCCTTTATTTTCTAATTCTTTAACTTGATCTTCCTTACGCACACCAGCTGTAAAATCAACGTGTTCTTCATTTAATTGACTTACTAGTTTAGAACCTACGCCACCATTTGCTCCAATAACTAAAATACTCATTTCAAACGTCCTCCTTCAAAAAATTGTATTTTGTATTTACCACTTCAAGAGAATACTAAACGTTAGTGTATCATTGACATACTTCAATATTCTCATTATATTAATATATGAACAAATATTCATATGTTGGAGTGTGAATTTACAATGAGTGGATATCATATTAACGATGAAAGCAATCAGGATATATTGATTAAAGTCACTCATATTTTCAAAGCTTTAAGTGATTTTAATCGTGTCAGAATTATGGAGTTTCTTGAAAACGGTGAAGCAAGTGTTGGACATATTTCACATTCTTTAAATATGACTCAGTCAAATGTATCACATCAATTGAAACTACTTAAAAGCACTCATCTTGTTAAATCTAAAAGACAAGGGCAATCAATGATTTATTCTATAGATGATAGACACGTTTCAACTTTACTTAAACAAGCTATTCACCACGCCAAACATCCTAGTGAAGGTGGAATTTCTAATGACAAATCATAATCATCAACATCATCATTCTCATGCACACGGACACGTTCATACAGATAATAAGAAAGTACTCATGTTTTCTTTTATTATTATTAGTCTCTTCATGCTTGTGGAAATTATAGGTGGGTTCTTGGCAAATAGTCTAGCATTATTGTCTGATGGTTTTCACATGCTAAGTGATGCCATATCCTTAGGAGTAGCTCTTATAGCTTTTATATATGCTGAAAAGCATGCTACAAAAAGTAAAACATATGGTTACAAACGTTTTGAGATTCTAGCAGCACTTTTCAACGGAGTTACCCTATTTATCATTAGTATTATTATAATAATCGAAGCGATACGAAGATTTTTAGAACCTCCTGAGGTTCAATCGAAGGAAATGTTCATCATTAGTGTGATTGGTCTTATGGTAAATATCATTGTAGCGATACTCATGTTTAAAGGAGGAGATACCTCTCACAACCTTAATATGCGAGGCGCATTTTTACATGTACTTGGAGACTTGTTCGGCTCTGTTGGTGCAATCGTTGCTTCTCTCTTAATTTTGGGTTTTAATTTTACATTAGCGGATCCTTTAGCCAGTATTTTAGTTTCGTTAATTATTTTAAAAAGTGCTTACGGCATTTCTAAATCATCCCTTAACATATTGATGGAAGGAACGCCTAACAATATAGATTTAAATGCTGTAATTAAAGCAATTAGTAAAGATGAAAGAATTCAAAATGTACATGATTGTCATGTATGGACCATTTCAAATGATATGAATGCATTAAGTTGTCATGCAGTTGTACCAGAATATTTATCAGTTCAAACGTGTGAAACAATGCTAAAGTCAATCGAAAGTGACCTATTGCAATTAAATATTCAGCATATGACAATACAACTTGAAACACCAGAACACAAACACGACGAATCAACATTATGCTCAGGTATACATGAGCACTCTCATTAGAGCGTTTATTTCTAACGATCCTTTTTGATTATAAATAAAGATGTAGATTGAAGGTTCTATTGCATTCAAAGACTCAACCTAAAAATCATATCTTAATTTAAAAGAGAGTTGATGTGAGTAGAACTCCATTTCAATCATCCTATATATATTTAGAGCGTGGGACATCAGTTTATGTTCCCACGCTCTAAAAATTTTCAATAGGTGTTATAAATTTCAGATGAATCTATCTCAATATTTACTTTTTCACATATAAACATCTTACTTTAAATGAAATTCTTAAATATAAATTCTCTAGCTGGTACTTGCTTTTCTTCAAAACCTGCTAAAAATTCTTCATTATTGTACGCTAATTTCACTCTTTCTACTGAAATTCCTTTTTCATTAACGGTAATAATACCATATACGGTGTTAGAACCGTTGTTCAAACCTACTGATCCAGGATTAAAATATACTGTAGATTTATCATCAAACATATGCAATCTATGGTTATGTCCAAATAAAATTAAATCGGCTTCTTTATCTTTAAATAATTTAGAAATAGCTTGTTCGTCATCTTTTGTAATAGGCGCAAAAGGTTGTTCATCAATGGGAGCTGACATTTTATCATTTTCAATTTCATAATGAATAAATAAAATCTTTTTCCCTTTTACGGTCATTTCAATATATCTTGGCAATTGATTAATTTCATCGTAATAGGACTCATCTAAATGTCCTTCAATCCATTGATGATGCTCATAAAACTTCCCTTTTAAATCTTCAGGATAAGGTGTTCCATTGACGAGTGACATAATAGCTTCATCATGATTACCTGCGATCATTTCCATATCATCTCGGTCAAATATAGTATCCAGTACTTTATTTGTCTCATGTCCAATCCCTATGTTATCACCTAGGTTATAAATTTTTTCAATATCATCTCTACTATCAATATCATCTAAAACAGTTTGAAGCGCATCAAAGTTTCCATGAATATCAGTGATAACAGCAAATTTCATGATATTATCTCCCTTCAATGTTATCTTATTAGCATATTCTAACATTTTGTGCTCTATTATGTTAGATATTAATTTAAAATTTATTAGAATTTTGATATTGTATTTATATGAAAAAAAAGGAGTGCTTAAAATTTGTTTAATTATTATAAATCCGGATTTCAAAAAGCAAAACCACATAATTTAAAGTTAATACTAATCTCATTACTAACTTTTGTCATTTGCTATATTACTTCTAATATTGCATTCTCATTAGTTATATTAAGAGCCCAAAGGTTACCCATGTTAGCTCAACTCGGTGAACCTACTACAAAACCTATTATATCTATTATTTTTATATTACTCATTTTAGCTTTATTATTTATTTTTGTAGGTTACCCATTGATAACTGGTACAGTATATGCAATTCAAAAAGCTATTAATAAAGAGAAAGTTCTCTTTAGTGATTTATTTTTTGCTTTTAAAAAAGGCAAATATGCTAAATCAGTAATCTTAGCTTTAATAACTTTAGTTCTGTTTATTATAATCGTACTTATTCTAATGCTATTAAATAAATTATATAATTTAGCTCTTAGCCCATTATTTATTGGCTTACAACAATCAATAAGTGGCTACGAAAATCCAATGGGAATTTTAATCACAATACAAATTGTGTTGTTACTCATAACAGGTTTCATTTCATCAATTTTCTATTGGTTTGTAATTATATTCATTATTAATTATACTACTGCTTATACAGAAGATTCATCTCGTAAAGTAATGAGTAATCTAAAAGAAGGATTTAAAGGTATTAAAAACGGTAAGAAAACTTGGTTTAAATTTTTCATTGGCGTATTACTTATTGGTTTACTTGCAAGTATTATTAACAGACCGCTATTATTCGGTGTACAATACTTAACAAGCAGTATGTCTCAAATGGTGGCTCAAACTATTGTTATAATAGCTAGAATCGTATCTATAGTATTACGTCTATGTCTTTATTACATTTTGATTTTTGGAATTATTAATTATTTCGTTAAACGTGGTGACCAACCAGTCAAAAGCAAAAGACGTCATAAAAATAAAGATGTTAACAAAGATACTGTAAACGACAAAGTAGATACTACATTGAATACTTCCGATTCAAAAGATACAGAAATAGATAAAATGAAAGATCAACAAACACATGTACAACAAGAAAAAACTGATATCCAAAAAAATAACATAGATGATTCCATCAAAGAAAAAGTAAATGAAAATAAAGAAAATAATACAGAACAAGCTAAAAATCTATTTGATAAGAAATAGTTGATTGTCTTTAGATTACCTTATTAATTTAAATATAAAGTATTTTGCCCAACATGAAATTTTAATAATCTTTCATGTTGGGCTTTTTATATTGTAAATATATTTTTGTGAAAATCCTCTTTAATATTTTATTAATGCTTATGCATATTTTAAATAATCATAATGAACCAGTTGATAGACATATAATTTAAATCAAAAATGGCCACTTTCATGATTAAATATGAAAGTGGCCATTTGCCTATTTTATAAATTCAAAATTTTTACTGATATAAACTATCGTAATCGACCGTTTAATAACAAGATACTGACTTGAAGACTAGTTATCTAATAAATGAGTTTTTAAGTAATGTGCTGCACCATCTTCTTCGTTCGTGTATTCGGTAATATCATCTGTAAGATTTTTAATTTCTTGTCTTGCATTTTTCATTGCAACAGTGTGGTGGCCAAAATTAAACATAGCTCTATCATTATCACTATCACCAATAACTAAAGTTTCTTCTTGCTGAATACCATAGTGATCAATCATTTCCTTGATACCTGTACCTTTATCAGTATGATATGGCATCGTTTCAGCATTATAACGCGAAGAATTAGATACGGTAATACCTAAATTTGTTTGATTTTCAACAAGATGATTGCGAAAATCAGTTATTTTATCTAATTTGGGACTGAATAAATATATTTTAGAAAAGTGTGCATCAGGTAAGGTATCTTGCCAATCTATTTTTCCTTTAATTGCTTCTCTTCTCGATGACCACTCACTTTGACTTACAGCGTCAGGTGGCTCTATAGTGGAAATCATTTCTTTCATCCAATCTTCATCTTCTTTAAGAGATATGCGATCACTTTCAAAAGGAAAAACTTCATAATAAATATGTTGTTTTTTAGCCAATTCCACAATTTTCTGTACTTGTTTTAAAGTTAAACTATGTCTAAACAAATTATCTCCATGAATTTCACCTGAAGTTCCATTCGAACTGATAATACCATCTACAGTGAATCCATTTGGAACAAGTTGACTGATTTCTGAATAAGATCTCCCAGTAGCAAGGAAAACTTTATAATTTTGTTCTCTCAATTGATTAATCACTTGTTTAGTATATTCCGAGGCTTTATTATTTTCATGTAATATCGTTCCATCCATATCTAAAAAAATTGCTTTTATATTTTTCATATTATCCTCCATTCAAGACTCTAACTTATACACTTAAATTGTGTCACTTATCATACTAAAGTGCAACGGCTTTGATTACACTTTGAACATACTATATTGTCGTCTTCTTTTATTTACAATGACATCTCTCCCAAAAAATTTGTTATCCGATAAGGGTCTCATAATATCTTTAATATTACCCTTGTTAAATATGTAAATGTCTTTAAGTAAAACTTTTTCACAAATAACGGCATTTCTTCTATTATATGTATATGCGTTACATGTATGACAGAAAGTTGTGAATCATTTAAAATATGCTTACCTAATGTTTTAAATAGTTGCCTCTTTATATAAAATCCAATCCAGTTGTAGGTTCATCCAATATTAATAATTTAGGGTACCTCATTAAAGTCCTTAACCAACGGCATTAAACGCTTAGTTAAAATTAATTGAAGCATAATTCTAAAATTAATTCAAAAAATAAAGAGTAGCCACTTAGGCTACTCTAAATTATAAACATTTTACTCTACTGTAACCGATTTGGCTAGGTTACGAGGTTTATCCACATCCAAATCTCGTTGTAATGCAGCATAATATGAGATTAATTGCATTGTCACTACAGATACTAATGGAGTTAATAATTCATGTACTTGTGGAATCACGTATGTGTCTCCTTCTTTATTCAAACCTTCCATTGAAATCATACAAGGATATGCACCACGTGCTACTACTTCTTTCATATTTCCACGAATTGATAGATTAACGTTTTCTTGGGTAGCTAAACCTATGACAGGTGTGCCATCTTCAATCAAAGCGATTGTTCCGTGCTTTAATTCCCCACCTGCAAATCCTTCAGCTTGAATATAAGAAATTTCTTTTAATTTTAATGCACCTTCTAAACTAACATTATAATCAATTGTTCTTCCAATGAAGAATGCATTACGAGTAGTTTTTAAGAAATCCGTTGCAATTTGCTCCATCTTAGGTGCATCGTCAACAATTGTTTCTATAGCAGTAGTAACCTTAGCAAGTTCTCTTAATAAATCAACATCGGTTTCACGACCATGATATTTAGCAACAATTTGAGATAAGATAGATAAAACAGCAATTTGCGCTGTATATGCTTTTGTAGATGCGACTGCAATCTCAGGTCCAGCATGTAAAAGTAATGTATGATCCGCTTCACGTGATAATGTTGAGCCAGCAACATTAGTAATTGTTAATGATTTGTGACCTAATTTATTTGTTTCAACTAAAACAGCACGACTATCAGCTGTTTCACCAGATTGTGAAATATAAATAAATAGTGGTTTTTCAGAAAGAAGTGGCATATTATATACAAATTCAGAAGCTACATGAACCTCAGTAGGTACACTTGCCCATTTTTCAATAAATTCTTTACCAACCAATCCAGCATGATAACTAGTACCAGCTGCAACGATGTAAATACGATCAGCATCTGCTACATCATTAATAATATCTGCATCGATTTTTAAATTACCTTTTTCATCTTGATATTCTTGAATTATACGACGCATCACTGCAGGCTGTTCATGAATTTCTTTTAACATGTAATGATCATATACGCCTTTTTCTGCATCAGCAGCATCTATTTCTGCCGTATACGTATCACGTTGTTGAATATGCCCCTCAAGATCTTTAATTTCTACTGTGTCTCGCTTAACGATAACTATTTCATGGTCATGTATCTCTTTGTATTGATTTGTAGTTTGTAACATTGCTAGAGCATCAGAAGCAATAACATTGAAACCTTCACCTACACCTACTAAAAGCGGAGACTTGTTTTTAGCCACATAAATAGTATCTTTATCATTATCATCTAATAGTCCTAAAGCATATGACCCATTTAATAATTTAACTACTTTTGTAAATGCATCTTCTGTAGCTAATCCTTGCTTAGAAAAATAATCTACTAATTGTACGATAACTTCCGTATCAGTTTCTGATGAAAAAGTGACATCAGATAAATATTCAGCTTTTAATTCTTCGTAATTTTCAATTACACCATTATGAACTAATGTAAAACGTCCAGATGTTGACTGATGTGGGTGTGAATTTTCATAATTTGGAACACCATGTGTCGCCCAACGTGTATGACCAATTCCTAACGTACCATCCTCATCACTATTATCTGCAACTTTACGTAATTCAGCAATTCTTCCCTTTTCTTTAAAAAGTTTTGTACCATCATCATTAACTACAGCAATACCTGCTGAGTCATAACCACGATATTCTAATTTTTCTAACCCTTTTAATAGTAATTCTTTGGCATTATCGTAGCCAATATAACCTACAATTCCACACATATAATATCCTCCAACAAATGGGATAACACGGCTATTATGATTAATTATCACTGGTTAAATTTGATAATCCCCTATCATAATTATTATTAACGATTACATCATGAAATAAGCGTGCTATTATATGAATTTTATACACGCTATCCGTAGTTTCCCAAAATAATTTATTTAGTTTGGCGATCTTATTAACTTTGTCCACTAAGTCACCTTAATGATTTACTTAATAAGCTAACGAATGTGCCACATCCGGGATAGCATCCGCCGATCTGATTCGATCACTATCCTCCTCGTCTACAAAAGCCAAATAATTATCTATAAAAGCTCTACTATTTTACTTTTAATACTTAACAACTATTTAAGCATTTTGCACAGGCGCTTTAATTATTAATAACCTAGACTTTCCTCCTTTCCATTAATATTTATTGTACACTGATAACGAATTAATTTGCAAACGATTTAACAGTATTTTTTATAAATAGTAATAGTTCTGAATAGATACATCAGCGAATTATTCTCAAAATAAAAAAATATATTTTTCAAATCTTTTTAAAAGATAAAATTCTGTTTTAAAAAAACAGATTTATGATAGTAACATCATAAATCTGTTATATATGAATTTAAACATGAAAATATTATTTATCTAAACCCATTTTTCCTTCAACAACGTCAGCGATACTTTGAGCATATCTTTCAGCATCCGCGTCAGTTGCAGCCTCAACCATTACACGTACTAAAGGTTCAGTTCCAGAAGGTCGAACAAGAATTCTTCCTTCACCGTTCATCTCGGTTTCAACTTTCGTCATTATCTCTTGAACATGAATATTCTCTTCAACACGATATTTGTCAGTCACTCTCACATTAATTAGAGATTGTGGATACTTTTTCATTTGAGAAGCTAACTCGCTTAGAGTTTTACCACTCATTTTAATAACAGAGGCCAATTGAACACCCGTTAATAATCCATCACCAGTAGTATTGTAATCCATTAATACGATATGACCCGATTGTTCACCACCAAGATTATAATTTCCTCTTCTCATTTCCTCGACAACATAGCGATCTCCCACTTTAGTTTTGTTTGACTGAATACCTTCTTTTTCTAGAGCTTTGTAGAAACCAAGGTTACTCATAACTGTCGAAACTATCATATTTTCATTGAGTTCTTGGTTTTTATACATTTCTTGACCAATAATGAACATAATTTGATCTCCATCTACAATTTGCCCATTTTCATCTACCGCAATAATGCGATCTCCATCTCCATCAAAAGCTAAACCAAAGTCACTTCCAGTTTCTAACACCGTTTCAGCTAATTTTTCTGGATGAGTAGAGCCACATTGTTCATTAATATTATAACCATCTGGATTACATCCAATTGTCTCAGTATCCGCTTCTAAATCGCCAAACAAGAATGGGGCTAAAGAAGAAGTTGACCCGTTTGCACCATCTAATACTATTTTAAGACCCTCAAAATTTACATCGACTGTGGATTTAAGATAACTTAGATACTTTTGTGCACCTTCAAAATAATCTGAATAATGTACTATATCCTCTCCTACAGGACGTGGTAAATCAGGATTGGTTTGATCTAATAATTGCTCAATTTCATTTTCTTGATCATCTGACAATTTAAAGCCATCTGAACCAAAAAATTTAATTCCATTATCAGCAACCGGATTATGTGACGCAGAAATCATAACACCTAATGCTGCTTCCATTTCTTTAGTCAAATAAGCCACACCTGGTGTTGAGATAACACCTAAACGCATCACTTCTGCGCCAATTGAAATTAAACCAGCGATTAATGCAGATTCTAGCATTTCTCCTGATACTCTTGTATCTCTTCCTACTAAAACTCGAGGATGCTTTTCACCTTTGTTATGTGCGAGTACATATCCTCCGTATCTACCTAGTTTAAAAGCCAATTCAGGTGTGAGTTCTTGGTTAGCGACACCACGAACACCATCAGTACCAAAATATTTTCCCATTTTTAAACGCTCCTTTTGTATCTATCAATTTTTAACATTTATATACGCTTTTGTTTCCTTTGGATTCACTTTAGTCACATCTTTAGGTAAGTTAAATGATACTGTTTTTTCTGTAGATTCTGAAATGCCATCAATATCTACTTCAGCAGTAATTTCATTAATATTTTGTAATTCATCTCTATTACCAAAGATTTCTACTTCTTTATCTTCTAGTTTAACACTATCTAATTCTTTATTTTCATTAAGCTTACCCGTTGTTTTTGTACGTACCTTAACCATTTTACTGAATGGTTCAACTGTTACTTTTAAATTAACCTCATTTGGATTAATTGATACATTTAATTTATTTAATTGTTTATCAAATGCACTAACATCTGCAACATCATTGGTATCTTTGTTCACTTTACTAGAATTTTTAAAGGTTGCTTTTAAATAAGCTATATTTTTTAACTGTTGCTCTCCACCAGTCACTTTTACAGTTTCTGGTGAAATACTTTGTTTACTTATTTTATATTTTGGGTCTAAACTATTACTACTAATGTCTGGTTGAACATGCATAACTCGTGTTATTTTATTTTCAAGGTTAATGTGTGCTACTTCAGGTTTAATTTGATAGTTGATACCACTATCTATGCCTTTAACTTGATATTTTTTTTGATATTTCCCTGCTTTTTTTCCAGAAAGATCAACGACTACTTTCAAATCTTCAGGGTTTTCAATTTTGATTAATTTTGATTGTGGTCCTGTTAAATTAACATCGACGTTTTCAGGAATTTTAGTTACATGTAGGTCTTTATTATTATAAATAACATCAACGGGTACATCTTGAATGGTTTTGGATGATTTTTGTGATAAATCATCTGTATTAAATATATTTCCGAATACATTATTTACTGATAAAAAGAAAAATACTGCTAATATGAGAGCGACAAATCTTAATCCCCATTTACTTTCAAGCATTTATGAATTCACACCTTTCTTTTGAAAGTGTGCACCAAACCAATGTTCAGCAAGCAATTCTTCAAAAACATCTTTTGAAATATCTCTTCTTAATTTTCCATCAAAAGTCACTGATATATCACCAGTTTCTTCAGATACAACAACAGTAAAAGCATCAGAAACTTCTGAAATTCCAACTGCCGCTCTATGTCTAGTTCCTAAACTTTTTGATATTTTAACACTATCTGATAATGGTAAATAACTTGCAGCAACGGCAATCTTACTTCCTTGAATTATCATTGCACCATCGTGTAATGGTGTATTAGGGATAAATACATTAGTTAGTAACTCTTGAGATATATCAGAATTCATCGGTATTCCAGTTTCTATATAGTCCTGCAAACCTGTCTCTTTTTCAAAAACAATAAGCGCACCAATGCGACGCTTAGCCATATATTGAACAGCTTTAGATACAGATTGAATCAACTTTTCTTCATCGCGACTATAAGTATTCGTATATCGTTTTAAAAAATTTCCTCTACCTAATTGTTCCAAGGCTCTTCTTATTTCAGGTTGAAATATCACAATGAGAGCTAAAACACCCCATTGAATTACAATATCAAACAATTTAGATGTTGCTGTTAAGTTAAGAATTTTACTGATTTGCTGGCCGATAACAATGACAACTATCCCTTTTAATAATTGAATTGCTTTAGTACCTTTAAAAACTGTAATGAGAAGATACAACACATACCAAACAATCAGTAAATCCAGTAGACTAGTAATAATTTTTATAGTACTCAGATTTTGAAAAAAATTGGAAAAATCCATAACATCTCCTCCGGGTAATACTTTTCCATATTGATTATTATACCAATCATTATTAACACTGTCATACGACAAAATAACATTTTATAAAAATTCTTAAATAAGAAATAAAAGTAAAAAATTCTAACAAATAAAAAAAGACACCTTCAATTGAAGATGTCTAGAAAGTGAGCCATAGAGGATTCGAACCTCTGACCCTCTGATTAAAAGTCAGATGCTCTACCAACTGAGCTAATGGCTCTAATGGCTGGGCTAGCTGGATTCGAACCAGCGCGTGACGGAGTCAAAGTCCGTTGCCTTACCGCTTGGCTATAGCCCA
>NZ_KV834738.1:0-4423 GCF_001837945.1 Staphylococcus sp. HMSC077D08
TCGAATGGTCGGCTTAATAGCTCACGCTATGCCGACATTCGTCTGCAAGTTTAGTTAAGGGTTCTTCTCAACGCACAATAAATTTTCTCGGCATAAATGCATGTTCTATAAGTGCATACCTCTATCTCGTTTTTGATTCTTTTGTTGTTCTTGTTGCTGTTCCTGTTCTGAATATAATTCTGGATTCATTTTTTTATCTAAGTGTACTGCTAAACCATTTAGTTTTGGTTCATCTTCTGTTAACTTATTAACTCTTTCCGCAAATGTGTTTCTTCCTAAAATTCGTTCTAACTCTTTTAGTAGGATTTTTAAAAGCTTTAACGCTATTTCTATATTCTCTTTAAGTGGCTTTGCATTTTCGTAAAGTCGGTTGAAATTATCGTCTGTATTTTCAATACGCTCAACTGCTTTATTTAATAAATCATCTTTCTCTCGTATTTCCTTATCTTTATCATCTAAGGCTCTACCAGACTTTATATACTCGTAATCTTCCGAAATATCTTGAGCAGCTTTTATCTGTTTCTGAAATTCATTGAAATCTTTTTGGCTTATTACAACATTTCCAGTTTCTTGTATTTCTTTGCTAAATAAACCACCTACTTTTTCAGTTTCTTGCTCATACGGAACATTTATAGGCTTTTTAAGCGTATTTAACGATTTTTGGTACTCTTGCATTAATTTATCGTTCTTTTGCTTTATATGGTTTGTTTTTTGGCTCTCACGTTCATATTCTTGCTTATGATATTCAGTTTTTTGTTTATACTGACTCATTTGCTCATGTTTGGCATTTGTTACTTGTCTTGATTGCCCACGTTCTAAATCATATCCTCTTTGTTTAACATGCTCATTAAATCTATCTTGAAACTCTATTAAAGTTTTTTTATTACCTACGACTTCTTTAGCACTTAAACGACCATCATCAGTTATTGGAACAACACCATAATGCATATGTGGTGTTTTCTCGTCCATATGCACTGTGGCATATAATAAATTATCTTTACCGTATTCTTGTTCCAGAAAATCTTTAGCATGTTCAAAAAATTGTTTTGTATCTTCTGGTGTTTGATTATTAAAAAATTCGTTATCTGACGTAATCAACCCATCAATATGTTTAACTGCATCTGTTCTGATTTTTCTTTTACTTGTATAATTCTGCTCTAGTTTTTCCTCAATCAAGTTATTAAAGTTTTGTTTATTATCATTTACTAAATCATAATTTAAATGTGTTTTACTATGGTCTATATCTTCGTTTTCATAATTATTATTTTCTCTTTGAACATGTTTTTGAATACCTGTTGTATTTGTTCCAGATTTAACTTTTGAAACTCTAACAATTGAATATGACATATAAAAATTCCTCCTCTGCACAAAGGGTTTTCGTGTATTTAATACTTTAAGTCTAACATACTAGACTTATTTTACAATAAGTCATTAAACCGTATGCTCTGCGAGGCAAAAACATGTTTTTGCTAACGCAAAAAATGAGTGGCAAAATGCTAGCCACTCATAGTTCTAAACCAAAATATAATATAACTATTCAAACTGCTTTTCAGAACGTTTAAATACAATAATCGTCAAAAGACAACATAAAATAATAAGGATAGCCATGGCTACAAGAATATTACTATACACTCCAGAAGAATAATTTATAAATTCCAGAACTAGTTTACGATTAAGCAATTGTAGTGACAATAAACCTCCTACAATTGCTATACCTGTTCCCTCTGATAAAAAACTTGTGAAATTTAGCAAACTCATTCCAGAAGCAACTTCTTCTTCAGAAAGACTACTTGATACTATTTTTGATATAACTGTTTTAGTAAAAGATAATCCACCCATAACAAATATAAACATAAAAGTAGTCAACCACATACTAAACTCAACAAAAAATGCAATAGTTAAAAAACTTATAGAGATAGACAATGATCCTAAAATAAAAACAAATAATGATCCTTTTCTATCCACTAAAAAACCACCAAAATAACCAAAAACAATAACACTCATGGTTCCAGGAAAAATAACACTATTACCTATTGTCGCTACATTTACATGATAAATAGTTTTCATCATATAAGGCACCATTGATATAAAACCAGCTACTATAGAAAATATTAGCCCACCAGAAAACAAACCAAGCATAAACGAAATGTTTTTCCCTAGTTTAGGATTAATAAAAGGGTTAGAAACTCTTGAAATATGTTTAATAAAAATCACAAAAAAGATTGTGAAGAGTATTAAAAAAGTCCAATTATAATTTGTCGTAAATAACATAAAACATATAATACTTATAGACATTAAAACAATACCTACGATATCTAATGTATTTTTTGTTGATTTACCAGGTACCATTACTTTAATAAGAAAAGGTATAGTTACTATTGTAATCATAGGAAGTATAAGTAGGTAAGACCAATGAATATAATGTGCTATTATTCCCCCTATTGAAGGACCTAACCCTTCACCTAAAGCTACAATTGATCCTATAAAACCAAAGGCTTTGCCTTGTTTTTTTCTTGTAATATTTCTAGCTACAACCACCATAATCAGTGAAGGGAATGCAGCAGATCCTACTCCTTGTACTAACCTACCAAAAATCAAAATAAAAAAGTGATTGTGACCAATAAAAGCAATCAATGAACCAAGACAGCTCAAACTAATACCAATAATTAACAATTTTTTTATATTTATATAATCAGATAATTTTCCATATACTGCTGTTCCTATCGAAAAAGTTAACATATATGCAGTGTTTACCCAGTTTGTAATTCCTGGAGTAGTATTAAAATGATTTGCAATATCAGGTAAAGAAACATTTAAAACCATTTCATTTAATACACTAAAAAATGAAAGAATACAAAGCCAAAATAAAACGCTATAAAACAAACCTTTAAATCTTTTATATAAACTAAACAATTTTACCTCTTTACTTGAGGTGACTAAAGTTTATAGGGGTAAATTATTCTTTCACCTCATATAAATTCCCCAAATTTTTAAATAGACACTTCATAAAAAAATCCTCCTAAATTAGAATAGTTTAAATATATCATTTTTGTTCAGTAATATTAATATGTACACTATTTCCAAAATTTAAATTCATGTTGCCAAAAATCGATTTGTTTTTGCAATTGCTTTTCGTTCGCTTTTAAAGTCGATTTCATTAAGTCCGTTAAATCGACTGGCGAAATTTCTTTTATCAAATTCTTATATTTTGTTCTAGAATTTCTGTGAAGCTTTCCCCATTCTTCTTCATCACTCAATAACATAAAAACTATTGCTCTATCCGCAGTGCGTTGGATAGTTTTCCAATCTGGTTGCAAGATATGTAAATCACTAAAGCAATCATTCCAGTAATCCACCATATCTCTTTTAAGTTCGATTTCTACACGCCATAAATGTTCAGACATAACTTCAGCATCTGCATTATCTTTACGTTCTTGCTTTTTATTATAAATTCTAATAAATCTATTACTATCTCTCACGCCAAAATATTTTGTTTCTGGCTTGCCATTACGACCATAAAAAATAGTTTTCTTAACTGCTTTATCAGACATTGCATAGTAGTCACTCAAATCATCTTCAAAATCAAAGGCTAAATCTAATCTTGTAAAACCGTCATCTTCCATGTAGCTTATTATATTTTGTTTTAACCAAATCATTTCATCACGTGTAAGTTTGTTTGGATTAAATTCAATACGCATATTACGTCTATCCCAACTATCTGCTTTCACTTTGTCATATTCAATATAAACTTTTTCTTGAAGTGCTTTAGCTTTAAACTTTGTTTGAAGAATATCCCAAAGTCTTATTTGGGGCTCTACACTCATAAATTTAGAAAGGGCGTGAGCGTTGTCTCGGTTGAGATTTCCAACGATCGTCATTGCATCAAAACTTAATTTTGGATCAGATATGCACACAGTATGTGCGTCCAACCGGCTATTAGAGTAGCCGGTTTTAGAAAAATTGTCTAAATCGTGATTTTCCAAATGATTCGTATGATTTGCATGATTATTTTTATACATAAAAAATCGACTCCTTAATCTCAATTTCGTTTAAGGAATCGCTCACCCAAATATATATCTTGATGTATATTCAAATATCGTTTAATATCTAAATATACAAAATTATAAAAAACAACTCAGTGTGTTTTCTTTGAATGATGTCGTTCACAAACTTTGGTCAGGGCGTGAGCGACTCCTTTTTATTTTGTTATTAATATAACACTATCAAAAGACTTGGTCTAATCAGATCAGGTCTTTTTTTATTTAAGCATTTGTATTATCTGGTAAACAGTTAAAACTACTAAAACACCAAGTACATACTTACTTGTTATAAAATTCTCAAAAGCTTCTCTGAATTTCATTTCTTCAACTCCTTTTATTGCTTTATTCCAATTGCTTTATTGACGTTGAGCCTCGGAACCCTT
>NZ_KV834739.1:0-2349 GCF_001837945.1 Staphylococcus sp. HMSC077D08
GAATACTTTAAAAGGTATTGAATGTATTTACGGTCTATATAAAAAGAACCGCAAGTCTCTTCAGATCTGCGGATTTTCGCCATGCCATGAAATTAGCATCATGCTAACAAGTTAACACAAAGTATTATTTTAAAATTGAGATTAGACATTTATTTTTCAACTTTGCTGCAGAACCTAATTTTTTCTCTTTGTAAATAAATGCAAAGAGATACCATAAGGATCTCTTACATAACCATAACCTTCAGTATAGAATTCTGGACTAAATGTTTTCAATACCTCACTGCCTTTTTCTATTAACTGGTCATATACATGTTTAGTTTCTTCTACTTGGTCAAAAGTGAGACAAAGAGATATATTATTACCTTGTGTTATGGGCAAACCTTCAGTGTCATCTGCGATCATAATTTTTATATCTCCAAATTGAAGTACACATTGATCAATTTTATTTAAATCATTTTCGTCAATATTAAGTTGCTTATCTATAGGTCTATCTTTAATACGTTGAATATACAGTGTTTTAGCGCCAAACAGCTCTTCATACAACTTTTTTAAACCCTCTGCATTTTGAGTGATTAAAAAATATGGACTTACTTGAAATTTCATGTTTTTTCCTCCTTAGATTTGTTATAAATAGAGTATATACTTAATTAGTGTCATCTATTGACACTAAAAGGAGAATAATAATGAAAAAATCTGTTAGATTATATAATATGATTGAATATTGTAATGAAAATAGGAACTTCAAATTAAATGATTTAATGTCAGAATTTAATATTTCTCGTAGTACCGCTTTAAGGGATATAAAAGAAATTGAAGCATTAGGAGTACCTTTATATAGTAATCCAGGGAAAAATGGTGGTTATACGATCATAGGTAATCGAGACCAAACGAAAATAGCAATCACAGATGAAGAGTTGAAAGCTTTAGTATTTACACTTTCGAGTATTTCAAATGTGAGTAATCTACCTTTTCAAACAGAATATCAAGAAATATTAAAAAAATTATATAATAACTCGAATAAAAAAGAGTTAATAAACCAATATAATGATCTATTTCAATATTTTAATGAAGATAAGTATCAGTTCAAAAGTTATAAGTTATTTAATGAAATCATTAGATTGATAATTGAGAATAAGTCTTTTGAAACCTGTTATTCACAAAACTATATTAAAGAACAATATAAAGGTATTGGCATTATGTATAAAAATCATCAATGGTATTTTGTTGTAGCTAATATAGAATCAAAGTTAGTGAATCTATTAAATATTTCGAAAATAAAAGAACTATATGAAATGGGAGAGACTCAAGAGTGTAATGATATAACTATGCAGAATTTTCAACAGTTCATGGTTAAAAATGAAACTGCTATTGATATTCTTATTAGAAGCAATGTTATGGGATTGAATATCTTGAAAGGCTACCTGTGGAGTGACTATATGATTGAAAATATTGACGAAGAGACATATTTATTTAAATCAAAAGTGAACGCGAAAGATATAGATTTTATAGCTAAGTTAATTGTCACAGGTGGTGTCAATGTAAAAGTAGAGACCCCTAATAGTTTGAAAAATGCTGTTAAAGTTGAATTAACTAAAATAATAAACATGTATTAATAGTAATATAATCATAATTGTAATAACAAAAAGATGACAACATTAAACAATTTAAATTTATACAAAAAAACATTATCAAATTTAAAATTTGGTAGTGGTAGTGCTACAGCATACATAAGTAGTTATAATTAAATAAAGATGGGTCAATGAAGGTGAATTAAGTGAATAAAAATATTACAGCTCTAAAATCTACTGAAAATACTACATATATGCAGTATACGGTTCATATCGATGATCAAATTATAAATAATATAAAAGAGTGTACCAAAAAGTTTAAAATTTTGCCTATGGAAGATAAAATTCCATTATCACCGTTGTTACAACCAGAATATGCAGGAGAGGTACAAGATTTTATTAGTACATATGAGCAGTTTATGATTAATTTTGGTAAAGTAATATTGGATAGTCAAGGCATAAAAATACAATTTGAAAGTGAATCATTAAGTAGTATTCAACGAGGCATTCAAGAACATTGTTACTTAAATAAGCGAACAAATGACATTGATGTGACTAAAGAATGGTATTTATGCAAATTTTCAAATCGAACATTAGAAGAGGATAAAAATCAATTGTATAATGCTTTAAAGCAACTCATGAATGATTCTAAAAATAAAAAGCAAGCTTTTCAAGAGGTGTTTAAGGTTCATATTGATATTTATCTCTACAATAAAGAAAAATCTGAATATAAGTATCAAGCATCTAGTGGTTCTGTTGCAAAGTAAAAAAATATAGCTAA
>NZ_KV834740.1:0-57940 GCF_001837945.1 Staphylococcus sp. HMSC077D08
GGCTATTTTGCTAGGAATTATGTCCCAGGCTCTTTTCTAATGCAATCATAATGAAATCGCTGTGTAACTGCTAAATATTTATAGATTGGCATGTATTCAATGATCAACTTGAAATTATTTGGTGTCATAAAAGATTTCAAATATAATTAAGTTATTCATTAAAAAACGTTAGGAGTATCAACTATGACCAAAGTATATTTTAATCATGATGGTGGCGTTGATGATTTAGTGTCACTATTTTTATTATTACAAATGGAAAATATAGAACTTGTTGGTGTAAGTACGATTGGTGCAGACTGCTATTTAGAACCTTCATTAAGTGCTTCATTAAAGATTATAAATCGTTTTTCAGACGTTGAAATTAATGTAGCACCATCATATGAAAGAGGGAAAAATCCTTTTCCAAAAGAATGGAGAATGCATGCTTTCTTTATGGATGCCCTACCAGTGCTAAATGAGTCTTGTATACCCAAAAGATGTAAGGCTAGTGAGGACGAGGCGTATATAGATATTATTCGTAAGGTGAAGCGTTGTGATGAGAAAGTTACATTGTTATTTACTGGACCGCTTACAGATTTAGCTAAAGCTATAAACTATGACAACTCAATTTTAAAAAATATAGAGAAATTAGTTTGGATGGGTGGAACGTTTTTAGACAAAGGAAATGTTGAAGAACCAGAACATGATGGTACAGCTGAATGGAATGCATTTTGGGATCCCGAGGCTGTAAAAGTTGTATTAGATAGTGATATGATTGTCGATATTGTTGCTTTAGAAAGTACAAATCAAGTCCCTCTAACAATGGAAGTTCGTCAAATGTGGGCAGATAAAAGACAATATTTAGGCGTTGATTTTCTGGGCACAAGTTACGCAGCAGTACCACCACTCACACATTTTGTGACCAATTCAACATACTTTTTATGGGATGTATTAACTACTGCTTATGTGGGTTCTCCAAATTTAGTTGAATCAACGAAATTGAAAATTGATGTAGTCAGTCAAGGACCTAGTCAAGGGAGAACATTCCAATCTGAAAATGGACGTGAAGTTCAAGTCATTACGGATGTAAATAAACAAGCATTCTTTAAATACATAACGGATTTAGCAAAGAAAATTGAGTCCTAAGTTTTATTTGTTAATAAAAAGGTGCATCTACTTCAACTTATTGTAAACTTTTCGTTCATAAAAGTTTACAAGGGTGCTATAATAAAATCTATGTAAGGAGGATGAACAAGTGACTACAAAACATTTAGTATATACAGCTTTAATGACTGCTATCATTTGTATTTTAGGTTTAGTACCAAGTGTACCTCTGCCATTTATGCCAGTACCTATTGTATTACAGAATATAGGAATCTTTTTGGCAGGAATTATTTTAGGGCGAAAACTTGGTACTACAAGTGTTATTGTCTTTTTATTATTAGTAGCTACAGGTTTACCAGTGCTTTCTGGAGGCCGTGGGGGAATTGGCGTATTTGCAGGACCTTCGGCAGGATTCTTATTCTTATATCCTGTTGTAGCTTACTTTATAGGTATTATTCGTGATGCATATTTGCATAAAATTAATTTCTTAGTGATTTTTATAGCTACACTAGTTATCGGTGTATTAGGATTAGATATATTAGGTACAATCATTATGGGCTTCATTATACATATACCTATCTCTAAGGCATTTATATTATCATTTACATTTATGCCAGGTGATATTATTAAGGCTATTATTGCAAGTTTAATAGGTGCAGCAATTTTAAATCATTCACGTTTCAAGACTCTTATTCAGTAACTAAAAAATAATAATGAAGTTGATGAGGCGATATTTATGTCGAAAATAACTTTTAAAGATATTTATATTGGTGGAAATAAAATAACTGAAGATTCTAGAAAGGTGATTTATCTCTTACCTTCTCAACCTTTAAAATATGCGAGTAACACGTGGATTTATAAAACGATGCCAACAATGAATCAATGGCTTAAAGACATTGAGGTTCAAAAGAAAACGCATCTAAATCAATCATCCTATCATCTTTCATTTTCATTTCCAGCTAATGAAAATATAGATGAAGTATTGTTGGAAAAAATCCGTGACCTAGGTTTTCAGATAGGAGTACTTGAGCTTTATGTCATTGAAGCTAAAGCGTTAAAGGAACTTTCACGCAAAAGAGACGTAGATATTCAACTTGTAACAAGTAGTAATATCAATGATTACCTTCATGTCTATGATGCGTTTGCACGGCCTTTTGGTGATAACTATACCAACATGGTTAAACAACATATTTATAGCTCACACAACTTGGATGACATTGAACGTTTAGTTGCATATGTTAACCAGCAACCAGTTGGAATAGTTGATATTATAATGACGGATAAAACAATAGAAATAGATGGTTTTGGGGTTTTAAAAGAATTCCAACATCAAGGTATTGGTTCTGAAATACAAGCTTACGTTGGACGTATGGCTAACGAGCGACCTGTTATTCTTGTTGCAGATGGAGAAGATACTGCTAAAGATATGTATCTAAGACAAGGATATATATACCAAGGTTTTAAGTATCATATTTTAAAAGAAAATATTTAAGTTAATCGAAATTTTACATCGAAGTGATAACCTAAGATGGATTATTAAATCTATCTTAGGTTATTTTTTATATGTTCAAAGGTGATCGGACATGTAGTGTTAACCTTAAAATTCATTTAATTTTAAAATTCATTTATGATTCTTTCTGGATGACTATAGATATTAAAATGATTTTCTCGAATAAACCCAATTGCGGTAATGTTTAAATCTCTTGCAAGTTGTATTGCAAGTGAAGTAGGAGCAGATTTAGATAATATAATTCCTACACCGATTTTAGCTGCTTTGATTAAAATTTCTGATGAAATACGGCCACTAAAAATCAAAACCTTATCTCTCACAGATATATGTCGTTGAATGCAGTAACCGTATAATTTATCAAGAGCGTTATGACGTCCGATATCGTGGCGATGTTCAAAAAAGTCTTTTCCATCACTGATGGCAGCATTATGAAGACCACCCGTTTGTTTGAAAATAATACTTGCATCCTGTAATTGCGTCATCAAATTAATAACTTGTTTGGGTTGAAATTGAATGTTTGTCATTGATGTTTTGGCAATAGCAGCATCATTTTGAAAATAAAATGCTCTGCTTTTACCACAACAGGAAGCCAGCACACGTTTTGTAGGATGTTCGAATTGTTGACCTACTGATTGAGTTAGTTTTACATGAGCGAATCCTTTACTTTCGTCAATATGAATGGATTGTAAGTCATTCCTCTTTAAGAATATACCTTCAGATGCAAGAAAACCTAAAGTCAATTCTTCTAAATGGTTTGGACTACAAATAATAGTTGCAAACTCAATATCGTTGACTTTAATTGTTAATGGCATCTCTGTTACACATGAATCCGATGCTGTATATAAGTGTCCATTCTCAAATTTGATTATAGTTTGTTTTTGCGTCACATCTTTTTTCATTTTTTTACCCCTTTAATCATGACTACTTATTATCTTAAATGTAACTCACTTCTCACTCTTTTGTATATCCTATTATTAGGAAAGGACTTTTGAGAAATTTTTATAAAGTCAATTCGAGTACATTTAGTTGTATAAATAATGACATAATTTATCACATTTTATTTCTTTTTCAAATATTATTTAAAGCGTATAATAAAGGTTAAATGGAGGTAGGCTATCATGAAAATGAAACATATTTTTATTACTATTTTAACATTAAGTATAGTATTAGCAGGTTGTACCAATGAGAGAGGTCTGAATAAAGAACATAATGAAAAACAATCCCCAAAAGGTGATAAACAAGAACTTCAAGTTTCTGCTGCAGCAAGTTTGACTGAAGTCAGTAAATCATTAGAAAATGAATTTAAAAAGGACCATCCAAATGTAGAGATTAAATTTAACTATGGCGGATCAGGTGCGTTAAGACAACAAATAGAAGCGGGTGCTCCGGCAGATGTCATGATGTCAGCTAACACTAAAGATATAGATCTGTTGAAGAAAAAAAACAAAGCACATGATACTTATAATTATGCAAAGAATCAGCTTGTATTAATTGGTGATAAAAATAAAAGTTATACCTCTGTAAAAGATTTAAATCAAAACGACAAACTCGCACTAGGACAAATAAAAACAGTGCCTGCAGGTAAATATGCAAAACAATATTTAGATGATCAACATTTATATGGTGATGTTAAAGATAAAATTATTTTTGCTAAAGACGTAAAACAAGTATTAAATTATGTGGAAAAAGGAAACGCACAGGAAGGATTCGTTTATAAAACAGACTTATATCAACAAAAGAAAAAAGCAAATAAAGTTAAAGTCATCGAAGAAATTAAATTAAGTAAACCAATTACTTATAAAGCAGGTGCAACTTCAGATAAAAAATTAGCTAAAGAATGGATAAACTTCTTAAAATCCAATAAAGCTAAACAAATTCTTAAAGAATATCAATTTTCTGTATAAGGGGTTCTGAGCTATGCCTGATTTAACGTCCTTTTGGATTTCTTTTCGTGTTGCTTTAATTAGTACAATGATAGTTACTATTTTTGGCATATTGATTTCTAAATGGCTATACAATAAAAATAGATATTGGGTAAATCTATTAGAAAGTTTTATCATTTTACCAATTGTGTTACCACCTACTGTTCTTGGTTTTATATTATTAATTATATTTTCTACAAGAAGTCCTGTAGGAGAATTCTTTACTAATATCTTACACTTACCAGTTGTATTTACTTTGACAGGTGCAGTGATTGCATCTGTCATTGTTAGTTTTCCCCTTATGTATCAACATACAGTGAATGGGTTTCGAAGTATAGATTCAAAGATGTTAAATACTGCAAGAACCATGGGAGCAAGTGAAACAAAAATATTTTTTAAATTGGTGTTACCATTATCTAAACGTTCTATTCTTGCAGGTATTATGATGAGCTTTGCAAGAGCAATAGGTGAATTTGGTGCTACTTTGATGGTTGCTGGCTATATTCCGGACAAAACAAACACATTGCCTTTAGAAATTTATTTCTTAGTGGAGCAAGGGAAAGAAAATGAAGCTTGGTTATGGGTGCTTGTATTAGTTGCGTTTGCGGTAACTGTCATAGCGACCATTAATCTAGTTAATCGTGATACGTTTAGGGAGGTTGATTAAATGCTCACAATTAAATTGAATGGTGTGCTTAATCAGACGGAAATTAATATCAACATAGATGATCAACTCCCCAAGATATATGCGATACAGGGACCATCTGGAATTGGAAAGACAACAATTTTAAATATAATTGCCGGTTTGAAAGCTATAAATTATTCATATATAAAGGTTGGTAAACGTGTATTAACTGATTCACGACATCATTTGAATGTTAAGGTTCAACAACGTCGTATAGGATATTTATTTCAAGATTATCAACTTTTCCCTAATATGAATGTTTATAACAATATAACGTTTATGACTAAGCCTTCTGAACATATCAATAAACTTATTCATACTCTAAAAATAGAGCATTTACTTGAAAAGTATCCTGTGACCTTATCAGGAGGTGAAGCTCAACGCGTCGCTTTAGCTAGGGCGCTAAGTACGAAACCCGATTTAATTTTGCTTGATGAGCCTTTTTCAAGTTTAGATGATAAGACAAAAAAAGAAGGTATCAAATTAATTTTAAAAATATTCGAAGCATGGAAAATTCCCATTATATTTGTAACGCATTCAAATTATGAAGCGCAACAAATGGCACATAAGATTATAACAATTGAAGATTGAATAAAAATATAGCAAGAAGTGCTATTTACCTGTTAATTTTAACAATTATTCGTATATTCAAAATATAAAGAGAGGTTTAGGGATTTGATGCAAGAAAGATACTCGAGACAAGTGCTGTTTAAGCAAATTGGTTTAAAAGGTCAAAGTCAACTTGAGAAAAAACATGTACTTATAGTAGGTATGGGGGCGTTAGGAACACACTTAGCTGAGGGATTAGTGAGAGCAGGAATAAATAAGTTAACTATTGTTGATAGAGACTACATTGAATTTAGCAACTTACAACGACAAACACTCTTTATAGAGCGTGATGCAGAAGATGTACTACCAAAAGTAATCGCTGCACAGAAAGTTTTAAAAGAGATACGTAAAGATGTAGAGATAGATGCTTATATTGAGCATGTCAATTACAATTTCTTAGAGCAACATGGAATAGATGTCGATATTATATTAGATGCAACTGATAATTTTGATACGCGTGAGTTAATTAATGATTTTGCTTATAAACATCAGATTCCTTGGATATATGGTGGTGTTGTTCAAAGTACATATGTTCAGGCAACGTTTATTCCTGGGCAAACACCGTGTTTTAATTGCTTAATGCCTCAATTACCATCTATTAATTTAACATGTGATACGGTTGGAGTTATTCAACCAGCTGTAACAATGACAACCAGTTTACAACTCAGTGATGCATTAAAGTTATTGACTGGTAATAAGGTTAAGACACACTTCACTTACGGGGATATTTGGGAAGGGGATCATTATACATTTGGTTTTAGTCGTATGCAAAATGAAGATTGTAAAACATGTGGTCATGCTCCAACATATCCACACCTTAATCAACATCAACAAGATTACGCGACCTTATGTGGAAGAGACACTGTTCAATATAAAAATGCTGATATTTCTCAGGAAATATTACTATCATTTCTCGAGCGAAATCATATTCAACATCGTACGAATTTATATATGACAATGTTTAGGTTTAGAGAATATCGAATTGTTGCATTTTCTGGAGGTAGATTTTTGATACATGGAACGACAGAACCTAAAAAAGCAATTCAATTAATGCATCAACTATTTGGTTAAATATAAGGGAGTGGATAAACATGCACAAACATCAACATCAGAATATTCATTTAAACAGACCGATTCATGTAGCAATTTTGACTGTATCGGATACGAGAGATTATGATTCTGATAAAGGTGGTCAACTGATTCAATCTTTGATAAATCAACATGAAAATCATGTTGATATTAATTATTATCGAATTGTTAAAGACGATATAGAAGCTATTACACACCAACTTAAGCTTTGGTTAGCTTCACCAAATCAACTAGATGTCATTATTACAACGGGAGGAACAGGTATCTCACAAAGAGATGTGACAATAGAAGCTGTTCGCCCATTATTAACTAAAGAATTAGAAGGTTTTGGTGAATTATTTAGATACTTAAGTTATACCGAAGATGTTGGTACAAGAGCATTATTAACTCGAGCTATTGCAGGTACCTGTGATAATACCTTGATTTTTGCACTTCCTGGCTCAACAGGTGCAATTAAACTTGCAATAGAAAAATTAATTAAACCTGAATTGAGTCACTTAGTGTTTGAATTAAATAAAGACATAAGGAATTAAGTAATTTCAAGATTTTAGATATAATGTAGGAATTTTTAATGTATATAATGAATAGAATTATAAATTTTTTCTGTGGAAGTCGCCAGATTTACCACCAGATTTAGATTCTAAGTACGTTTCGCCAATTACCATGCCTTTGTCTATAGCTTTTGTCATATCGTAGATTGTAAGTGCTGTAACTGAAGCAGCAGTCAATGCTTCCATTTCAACACCAGTTTTGCCTGTTGTAGACACGACCGCTGTAATATTTAAACGATATGAATCATCATTATTTGAACCCCATTTGAAGGATACATCTATACCTGTAAGTGGTAATGGATGACACATTGGAATGATTGTAGAAGTGTTTTTAGCTGCCATGATACCAGCAATTTGCGCAGTATTAAGTACATTTCCTTTACTATTAGTATTTTGAGTAATTTGTCTATAAATTTTTTCATTAACTATTATACTTGAGTGTGCTTCTGCTACACGTTTTGTAATTTTCTTATTAGAAACATCAACCATTTTAGCATTACCTTGTTTATTAATATGTGTGAAATGAGTCATTTTTTCCCTCCTATTAGGAGTAAGTATATCATGAAAATTAATATTTTTTGGAGATGAGTGTATGTCTGTAGAGAAAAGAACGCCAATATCAGTTAAAGAAGCAATTAATCGTATTATGAAACAACATGTAGAAGTGAAGAATATCAATGTTAATTTAGATGAAAGTTTAGGACATATTCTTGCTGAAGATATTGTTGCGACCTATGATATACCAAGGTTTAATAAATCACCTTATGATGGATTTGCAATTAGAAGTGAAGATTCACAAGGTGCAAGTGGCGAAAACCGTATTGAATTTGAAGTAATAGATCATATCGGTGCAGGTTCAGTTTCAGAAAAAACAATTGATAAAAACCAAGCAATACGAATAATGACTGGTGCTCAGATTCCTTCTGGAGCTGATGCAGTAGTAATGTTTGAACAAACTATTGAATCTGAAACAACTTTTACAATTAGAAAATCTTTTAAACATTTAGAAAATATTTCACTACAAGGTGAAGAAATAAAAGCTGGTGATATCGTACTGCATAAAGGTATGCGTATTAACTCTGGTGTGATAGCAGTCTTAGCAACATACGGTTATACTAAAGTGCGAGTGTCTCGAAAACCAACTGTTGCAGTAATTGCTACAGGTAGTGAATTGCTTGAAGTAGAAGATGAGCTTGAACCAGGAAAGATACGAAATTCAAACGGACCGATGATTAAAGCATTAGCTAAACAATTCGGAATACAAGTTGGAATGTATAAAGTTCAGCATGATAATCTAGAAAAGAGTATTGAGGTCGTAAGAAAAGCTTTATCAGAGCATGATTTAGTAATTACTACTGGAGGTGTGTCGGTAGGAGATTTTGATTACTTACCAGAAATATACAAGTCCATCCAAGCGCAGATACTATTTAACAAAGTGGCTCAAAGACCAGGTAGTGTTACTACGGTTGCATTTGTAGATGGTAAATATTTATTTGGCTTATCTGGAAATCCTTCAGCCTGCTATACAGGATTTGAATTATATGTTAAACCCGCTGTAAATAAGCTCATGGGAGCTAAAGCTTGTTATCCGCAAATAATCAAAGCTACACTTATGGAAGATTTTAATAAAGCTAACCCATTTACACGATTGATTCGTGCTAAGGCAACATTAACAAAAGCTGGAATGACAGTAATACCATCTGGATTTAATAAATCAGGTGCAGTTGTAGCTATTGCGCACGCTAATGCTATGATTATGCTTCCTGGTGGTACACGTGGATTTAAAGCAGGTAACATTGTTGATGTGATTTTGACCGAATCTAATAGTTTTGAAGAGGAATTGATACTATGATTTTACAAATTGTAGGTATGAAAAATTCAGGGAAAACTACATTGATGAACCATGCGATATCATTTTTAAAAGAACGAGGTTATTCAGTAGCAACAATTAAACATCACGGGCATATTGGTGAAGAAATTGAATTACAGTCATCTGATGTTGACCACATGAAACATTTTGCTGCGGGCGCAGATCAAAGTATTGTTCAGGGGCATCATTTACAGCAAACAGTGACACGTAAAAAGAAACAATCGCTTAGAGAAATAATTGAAAATTCTGTTACAATTGATTGTAGTATCATTTTAGTTGAGGGCTTTAAAGAAGAAAATTATGATAAAATTATCGTTTATAAAAATAATGATGAATTAAGAACTCTACAAAGACTTTCTCACGTCATAGGGAAAATAGAAACCAATCATCCACGAGCAAATAATCAACTTGAGCACTTACTCAACAAATTAATTAAGGATAAGGGAATGAATTAAATGAAGCAATTTGAAATCGTGACTCAACCTATTGAAACAGAACAATATAGGGATTTTACGATTAACGAACGTCAAGGTGCCGTAGTCGTATTTACTGGTCACGTAAGAGAGTGGACTAAAGGTATTCGTACACAACACTTAGAATATGAGGCTTATATACCAATGGCTGAGAAAAAATTAGCTCAAATTGGAAAAGAAATTGAAGAAAAGTGGCCTGGAACAATAACAACAATTGTACATCGAATTGGGCCGTTACAAATATCAGATATAGCAGTTTTAATTGCAGTATCTTCTCCTCATAGAAAAGCGGCATATGAAGCAAATGAATACGCCATAGAGCGCATAAAAGAAATTGTTCCAATTTGGAAAAAGGAAATTTGGGATGATGGTGCTGAATGGCAAGGCCATCAAAAGGGAACATATAATGAAGCAAAAAAGGGGAAAGCAAGATGAAAATTTTATATTTTGCAGAGTTAAAAGAGTTGCTCAATCGATCTACTGAAACAATACATTTAGATACGACACTAACTGTTCAAGAATTCGAGTCATATTTATTAAAACACCATAGAGAACTTAAATCTAAAAAATTTCAAATTGCCGTTAATGAAGAATTCGTCAGACAAGATGATATGGTCCAACCAGGAGATACAATTGCGCTCATTCCACCGGTCAGTGGGGGTTGATCAAGATGAAAGCAATTATTTTAGCAGGTGGAGAATCTAGCCGATTTGGTAAAGCTAAAGCTTTTGCTAAAATTGATAATCAATATTTTTATCAAAAAATTATAGAAACGTTAAAATCTACAAATATGTTTAATCGCATTATCATTAGCACTAATTCACAATTAGCTTCTCAGTTTGAATATGAATATGTGATTATTGATGACGAACATCATCAAAATAAAGGGCCGCTAACAGGAATTTACTCAGTGATGAAGCAATACATGGATGAAGAATTGTTTTTCATTGTATCTGTTGATACACCAATGATTACTAGTAAAGCAGTGAATGGGTTATATCATTTCATGGTATCAAACTTAATTGAATCACGTTTAGATATTGTAGCATTTAAAGAAGGACAAATATGTATACCGACGATTGGTTTTTATACACTTTCGACGTTTCCTTTTATTGAAAAAGCTTTAAATTCAAATCATTTAAGTCTAAAGCATGTCTTTAAACAATTATCAACAGATTGGTTAGACGTTACTGAAATTGACTCGCCTCATTATTGGTATAAGAATATTAATTTTCAGCATGATTTGGACTCTTTAAAAAAGCAGATAAATGAATAAGGAGGTCCAACAATGAAAACGGTAATACAAGATAAATTAGGTCGTCCAATACGGGATTTAAGAATATCGGTCACTGATCGATGTAATTTCAGATGTGATTATTGTATGCCAAAGGAAATCTTTGGAGATGATTACACTTTCTTACCTAAGGATGAATTGCTTACTTTTGAAGAATTAACACGAATTTCAAAGATTTATGCTCAATTAGGAGTTAAAAAGATAAGAATTACAGGAGGAGAGCCTCTCTTACGACGCAATCTTTATAAACTTGTAGAGCAATTAAATCTCATAGATGGTATAGAGGATATTGGATTGACTACTAATGGCTTGTTATTAAAAAAACATGGAAAAAATTTATATCAAGCTGGTTTACGACGTATTAATGTAAGTTTAGATGCGATTGAGGATAACGTTTTTCAAGAAATTAACAATAGAAATATTAAAGCGTCTACAATTTTAGAACAAATTGATTATGCAGTATCGATAGGTTTTGAAGTTAAAGTAAACGTGGTTATTCAAAAAGGGGTTAATGATAATCAAATTATTCCGATGATTGATTATTTTAAAAATAAAAATATTGAAGTACGTTTTATTGAATTTATGGATGTAGGTAACGATAATGGATGGAATTTCAATAAAGTTGTAACTAAAGAAGAAATGCTTAATATGATAGAACAACATTTTGAGATAAGTCCTGTAGCGCCTAAATATTATGGGGAAGTTGCTAAATATTTTCGACATAAAGATAGTGATGCACAATTTGGTCTAATTACGAGTGTATCTGAATCATTTTGTTCCACATGTACGCGTGCTCGATTGTCTTCAGATGGTAAATTTTATGGTTGTTTATTTGCCTCCTCAGAAGGGTTTGATGTAAAAGCCTTAATACGTAATGGAGCTACAGATGATGATTTAAAAGCACAATTTAAACGATTGTGGAGTATTAGAAACAATCAGTACTCTGATAAGCGTACGATGCAAACTATTGAGAATAATAGAAAGAAAAAAATTAATATGAATTATATAGGTGGATAGGCGTAGTTTAGAATTTTACTACTTATGGGATTTGGACATTATATTATAAGCATTTAAATTTAGTTTCAAAAGTTTATAATACTAATAAATTATATTAAATGAGCAAGAAACAATTAATACAGTTTTGAGTATTTATAGACAACATATGCTTAAGTCTTCATGTTAAACATTTTAAATCCATAATTTTATACATTTAGTTAGTTAATATAGCTACGACAAAACCTATTTAGATATTTTAAATGCCTTTCAACATATAACTGATTGTTTAAATTGTTTAATTTCAAAACAATATTTAGAGGCAATTTTAATATTTGTTATAGATTAAATGCAAAACCTGTAATATAATAAAAATAAGCAATTGAGTTTTATCACACAAACACAACATCCAAGAATCAACTTAGGAGGCATATTATTATGAGTAACAAAGTACAACGTTTTATTGAATCAGAGAGAGAATTAAGTCAATTAAAGCATTGGCTTAAAACAACATATCGTATTTCTATTGAAGAATTTGTAGTTCTTTACAAGGTTTATGCAGACACTAAAATTAGTGGTAAAGAGTTACGAGACACATTACATTTCGAGATGTTATGGGATACTAGTAAAATTGATGTGATTATTCGTAAAATCTATAAGAAAGAACTCATTTCTAAATTACGCTCAGAAACCGATGAAAGACAAGTTTACTATTTCTTCGATGCAAAGCAAAAGAAATTATTGGACAAAATGACTGGAGAAATTGAAACAATTAGTATTGCAAATTAAGGACAGTAAATTTTAAATCTAAAAGTGACTAAATAAATTATAAAATAGCAGCTACCTTATGAATATTAAGGTAACTGCTATTTTTGTTATTATTTATATCCTAATATGAGTGATATAGCGATGTTGGAATAAAATTTACATAAAAGTCATTTTGGCATATTTAGGTATATTAACTTAGAAGTTTTTTAAAATTCTAGCAGTTAATATGCAGTGCTGTGAACCTTACGTCCGTGAACAATAATATAGATGACTAAAGTTGCAAATCCTAAAATACCCATGATTCCATATAATTGACTATAAGAAATCGTATGTGTGAAAAGACCTAGTAAGGATGGTCCAAATCCAATTCCTATATCTAAACCAATAAAGTAAGTTGATGTAGCTAAGCCATATTTATTTGATGGAGATACTTTTATTGCGATAGCTTGCATAGAAGATGACAAGTTACCATAACCAATTCCTAATGCGATACCTGCAATAAGTAATACCCATCCGTTAAAACTAAGCATCAGTAGAACAAAAGATAATACTAAGAAGATAAATGCTGGATAAACAACTACATTTTCGTTTTTATCATCCATCAATCTTCCAGCAATAGGTCTTGTTATGAGGGACGCAATAGCGTAAAAAATGAAAAAGTAACTTGCTGATGTAACTAGATCTCTTTCAACAGCAAAAGCCTGTAAATAAGTTAAAATAGCAGCGTAAGTAACACCGATTAATAACATGACGAATGCTACCGGAATGGCTTCTTTGGCTACAAAATGAGCCAAATTGAACCGTTTATGTGTAATTGTGTTTTCTTTAACTGTTGTGAAATTAATTTTAATTAACAGTGATAATAGACCACTTATGACACCTAAAATTACACAAATAGTAAATAAAATATTGATAGAAAAGGAATTCATCAATAACATACCAAAAAATGGGCCAATAGCGGTTCCCAACACCAAACTTAATGAGAATAAACTGATACCTTCACTTTTGCGTGTAGGTGGTGTAATATATGCTGCTATTGTTCCTGTAGCAGTTGTGGCAACCGCTGTTGCTAAACCGTTCAGTAAACGCACCATCATTAAGAACCAAACAGAACCAGGTATAAAATAAAGTAGCTGTGTTACTACTAAACATATTAAACCAAAAATGAGAATTTTTTTTGGACCAAATCGATTGACGTATTTACCTGTTACAAATCGACCTATTAATGATCCTACTATAAAAAGTCCGACTACGAGTCCAGCAACAGAATCAGAAGCATGGTATTCTGATTTACTATAGCTCGCGATAACGACAATTAATAAATACATACATAGATAAACAAAAAAGTTAATAGCAAAGTTAATATTAAAACTCTTCGTAAAAATGGGGTCTTTAGTTATTGTAGACTGATTCATTACTGCTCCTCCTTTATCATTGCTTCATGAATTTGAGACATCGCATTTGTAATATCAAATACTTGCTCATCAGTTAATCCAGTTTTTTTTATAATATCTTGTTGAATGACAGTGACCTTTTTATTAATAGTTTCAAAGAGGCTTTGACCTTTGTCAGTTAAACTTAATAATTTCTCTCTCTTATCAACTCCTGTTTTTGTCATAACCCAACCATTGTCTAACAATACTTTAATCAACTTTCGTGTTGTAGGCTTTTCTATTGAACGACGATGAGAAATTTTTACAAGTGTAGTAGGTTGATAATTGGCGATATCTCTTAGCACAAGCCATTGGCCAGTATGAATCTGATGATGATCTAATATAGGTTGTGTAAGTTTAATATAGGGTCTATATATACCTATAAAACTATTGAAAAATTCATTGGTTAAAATATCTAACACCTCATTGTTATATTAGTTAGCCTAGCTAACCATTTAAAAGACAGAGACAATTATATGACTAAAATGTGAATTTTGCAATGGTCTTTGATTCCTTTTTAATATTTAAAGTAATTAAAGTTAAATTTTGTTAAAATGAGCAATAACATGTGGAGGGGATAAAGTTGAACTTAAAATTAGACCATATCATTCACTATTTACATCAATTAGAGTCATTTAAGTTTCCTGGAGAAATATTAGAATTGCAAAATGGTGGAAGACATCATCATTTGGGCACCTTTAATCAAATAGCACCGATTAAAAATAGTTATATCGAATTGCTAGATGTTGAAAATGAGTCAAAACTTAACAATGTAGCTAAAACTGAAGAAGGTCGTGTATCATTTGCTACAAAAATAGTGCAGGATCATTTTAAACAAGGCTTTAAAGGTATTTGTTTTAGAACAAAGGATATAGATCAAGTTAAAAGTACTTTAGAAAATAGAGGCGTTGATGTAATTGGTCCTATTGACATGGAAAGAGAAAATAAGAAAGGGCATCAATTACGTTGGAGATTGCTATATATTGCTAACCCTGACTATAGAGTCAAACCACCTTTCTTTATAGAATGGGATAACAGCAGAAAGCAAAACCTATCACAAATACATAATTTCAACTTGTCAGAATTTGAAATTAAAGAGGTGATTATTACTAGTACTCAACGTGAAACAACAGTAAGTCTTTGGAAAGAATGGTATAAAATGAAAATAGTAAATGAAACAGCTACATCTACTGATCTCAAATTAGAAACTGATAAAGTTATTTATAAAATAGAAGACGGCAAAGATTCCGGTTTTCATACATTAATAATGACCGATATCCATGCCACAGCTCCATACTCAATATTTATACGTGGTTCTAAATATCGTTTTGAGCCACCCAACTAGTATAAATATAGATATGCACTGTGAATAATTAAACCGATGTGTATGAAAGCGAAAACGGTAGATAAAATACTTAGAATCAATTCATAGTTTGTAGTACGTAAAAAAATAAAAAATATGGATATAATAAATATAAATGCTACGAAGATGACACGAAGACTAAAATATGAAATTGTTAGTGGGTGATTGATTGTAATAATGATTGCTACGAGATTTAGGATAATAAATAATAATAAAATAAACTTTCTCATATAAAAACCTCTATACTAGTTGTTAGTAACCATTATATCAAGGGTAATAGTATTGAAAGAACTAAAACGGTTTGAAAGTGACATCGTCGACATCGTTCTTATTAAGATGTATAATTAAAATTACTGTAAAATAAAGGAGATATTTTAAACCATGGAAAAGATGAACATCACTAATCAACAACATGACGCATTTGTGAAATCTCATCCCAATGGTGATTTATTACAATTATCTAAGTGGGCAGATACGAAAAAATTAACAGGATGGTATTCGAGAAGAATTGCTGTCGGTGAAAATGGTCAAATTAAAGGTGTTGGCCAGCTACTATTCAAAAAAATACCTAAACTCCCATACACTTTATGCTATGTATCTAGGGGATTTGTAGCTGATTATAATAATAAAGAAGTGTTAGAAGCTCTACTTAGCTATGCTAAAGAAGTAGCAAGAGATGAAAAGTCGTATGCTATCAAAATAGATCCCGATGTCGAAGTTGATAAAGGTGCAGAAGCACTTAAAAATTTACGTGAGCTTGGGTTTAAACATAAAGGTTTTAAAGAAGGATTATCTAAAGACTATATTCAACCAAGAATGACTATGATTACGCCTATCGATAAAACAGATGATGAATTAGTTCAAAGTTTCGAACGTCGAAATCGTTCAAAAGTAAGACTTGCGCTTAAGCGTGGAACTAAAGTAGAACGATCAAATCGCGAGGGGCTTAAAGTCTTTGCTAATTTAATGAAGATAACTGGAGAGAGAGATGGTTTTTTAACTAGAGATATTAGTTATTTTGAAAATATATATGATGCACTTCATGAAGACGGTGATGCAGAACTCTTCCTTGTTAAATTAGAGCCCAAGCCAGTATTAGATATGGTTAATCAAGACCTTGAAGCACAATTAGCTGAGAAAGAGAAATTACAATCAAAAAAGCAAGATAAAAAGACACTCAATAAACTTAATGATATTGAAAATAAAATTAAAAAAACAAATGAATTAAAATCTGATTTAACAGAACTTGAAAAAAGCGAGCCAGAAGGTATTTACTTGTCAGGTGCGCTCTTAATGTTTGCAGGAAACAAATCGTACTATCTCTATGGTGCTTCATCGAATGACTATCGTGATTTCTTACCAAACCATCACATGCAATTTGAAATGATGAAATATGCACGAGAGCATGGTGCAACAACCTATGACTTTGGTGGTACAGATAATGATCCTGATAAAGATTCAGAACATTATGGGCTGTGGGCATTTAAACGAGTTTGGGGTACATATTTAAGTGAAAAAATTGGAGAATTTGATTATGTATTAAATCAACCGTTATATCATTTAGTTGAGAAAGTGAAACCTCGTTTAACGAAAGCCAAAATTAAAATATCACGTAAACTTAAAGGTAAATAACTACTACATTCAGATCTGAACGCTTCTATGATAAATTGAGAGCGTTCAGATTTTTTTATAAGAAAGGAAAAAATGCATGATTAAAAAATTATTACAATTTTCGTTAGGTAATAAATTCGCTATTTTTTTGATGCTAGTTTTAATTATATTAGGTGGTGTTTATTCAAGCGCCAAATTAAAACTTGAATTATTACCAGATGTTGAAAATCCAGTTATTTCAGTTCAAACTACAATGTCTGGAGCAACACCCCAGTCAACACAAGATGAAATAAGTAGCAAGATTGATAATCAAGTACGTTCGTTGGCCTACGTAAATAGTGTGAAGACCGAATCTATACCAAATGCTTCTATAGTAACTGTAGAATATGATAATGGTACAGATATGGATAAAGCTGAAGAACAATTAAAAAAAGAAATCGATAAAATTAAGTTTAAAGACGGCGTTGGTGAACCTGAATTAACAAGGAACTCTATGGATGCTTTTCCAATTGTGGCATATTCTTTTTCAAGTAATAATCAAAAGTTAAAAGACGTTACTAATAAGTTAAATCAACAGCTCGTACCAAAATTGCAAACCATTGATGGTGTGCAAAATGCACAATTAAACGGTCAAACTAATCGTGAAGTATCGTTAAAGTTTAAACAAAAAAATTTAGATGAAAAAGGTTTAACTGCAAATGATGTTGAGAACTATATAAAAACGGCTACACGTGAAACGCCATTAGGACTTTTCCAATTTAATAAGAGTAATAAATCTATTATTGTTGATGGTCAATTTAAATCTGTAGACGCTTTTAAAAATCTTAAAATCCCTTTATCTATTTCTGGACAATCTGTACAAAATGATAGCGATTCCGACAGTGATAGTCTAATGCCAAGTGATAATACTCGCTCGACTAATAGTTCAACTCATATGGCACAAAAAGGCCAAATGCCATCTGTACCACTTAAAGATTTAGCAGATATTAGTGTCGGTGATGAACGTACTTCTATATCCAAGACAAATGGAAAAGATGCTGTTAACTTACAAATTATGAAATCACAAGATGCTAATACTGTGCAAGTTGCGAGAGAAGTTCAGAAAAAAGTAGATGAATTTGTACGTAATGAGAGTGGAATGAAATCTATTAAAACTATGGATACTGCTAAACCTATTGAAGATTCTCTTTATACTATGGTTGAAAAGGCCGCTCTCGGTACGATTGTTGCTATTATTGTTATTCTTCTGTTTTTAAGAAACATAAGAACTACAGCTATTTCAATTGTATCTATACCAATGTCAATATTAATTGCGCTCATAGCATTAAAATTAAGCAACGTATCATTAAATATTCTTACTTTAGGTGCATTAACGGTTGCAATCGGGCGAGTTATAGATGATTCTATAGTTGTCGTTGAGAATATATTTAGAAGATTATCTGATCCGAATGAGAAGCTCAAAGGGGAAAATTTAATTATAAGCGCTACTAGAGAAGTATTTAAACCTATTATGTCATCGACCCTTGTTACCATTGTAGTGTTTTTACCACTAGTGTTTGTGTCAGGTTCAGTAGGGGAAATGTTTAGACCATTTGCGCTAGCTATTACTTTTAGTTTATTAGCTTCACTACTTGTTTCGATTACCCTAGTGCCTTCTTTAGGTGCAACATTTTTTAAAAATGGCGTTAAAAATAGGGAACAAAAGGGAGGTCTAGGAGTAGTTGGGAGAGCCTATCGAAGCGCTTTGAATTGGTCACTTAATCATAAATGGATTGTGCTTATAGTTAGTATTTTTATTTTAGTTGGAAGTGTGGTCATAGGCGCAAGAAATCTAGGAACGAGTTATATTTCAACAGGAGATAATAAATTTTTAGCTCTAACATATACTCCAAAACCTGGAGAAACACAGAAATCTATAACACAACATGCTGAAAAAGTACAAAATTATTTAGATAAAAAAGATAAAGTAGAAACTGTTCAATATTCTATAGGTGGTCCTACACCACAAGATCCTACCGGTAGTACTAACAGCATGGCAATTATGATTAAATATCAATCTGACACGCCTAATTTTGACGAAGAGCCTGATAAAGTACTTAAACATATCGAGACATTTAAACAACCTGGAGAATGGAAAAATCAAGATTTAGGAACAGGAGCAGGTAATAATTCTGTTGAAGTAACTGTCAAAGGACCTAATACAAGTGCAATGAAAGATACAGTCAACCGTGTAGAGAAAATGATGACTGATATTAAAGGCATAACGAATGTTAAATCTGATTTATCACAGACGTATGACCAATATGAAATAAAAGTTGACCAAAATAAAGCTGCAGATAATGGTATTTCTGCTGCACAACTTGCGATGAATCTTAATGAAAACTTACCTGAGAAAACAATTTCTACAGTTAATGAAAAGGGTAAATCTATCGATGTAAAGGTCAAACAAAATAAGCAAACAGATTGGTCTTCTCAAAAAATTAAAAACATTAAACTAAATAAGCCTACGGGCGGTACGATTAAACTTAGTGAAATAGCATCTCTCAAAAAATCATACACACCAAGTAAACTGACACAAGAAGATGGCGATTATGCTACGACTGTTACAGGTAAAGTGACTGATAAAGATGTGGGTGGTAAATCTCAACAAGTCATGGCTAAAGTGAAAGATCTTGAGAAACCTAGTCATATTAAAATTAATGTCGGCGGTGCTACTGATGACATTGATAAGGCTATTTCTCAGCTTGCAATGGCGATGATAGCAGCAATTATCATAGTTTATTTAATTTTAGTTATTACATTTAGAGGTGGTCTGGCACCATTTACAATCTTATTCTCATTACCATTTACGGTTATCGGTGTAGTACTGGCACTCATCATTACTGGAGAAACCATTTCAGTTCCAAGTTTAATAGGTATGCTTATGTTAATTGGTATCGTTGTTACGAATGCTATAGTATTAATCGATCGTGTTATTAACAATGAAAAACAAGGTATGCAGATGAAACCGGCATTGATAGAAGCGGGTGGTACACGGATAAGACCTATATTAATGACAGCAATTGCAACAATAGGTGCACTAGTGCCGTTGTTATTTGGTCAAGACAGTTCAATATTAATTTCCAAAGGTATGGCTACAACAGTAATAGGTGGATTAATTTCTTCAACGCTACTCACACTCTTTGTAGTACCGGTTATGTACGAAATTTTATTCACTTTGAAAAATAAACTTACTAAAAAGTTTAATATGTAAAAAAAGACTTAGGTAAGATGATTATACTTACCTAAGTCTTTTTTATTATTTAATATAATATAAAAATTAAAATAATAAATATAACAAATAATAAAAGTGATAAGATATTTAAGATGCTAACACCTTTTTTATCATCTTTTAATTCTTTAAAACCAGTCACTTCAACATTACCAACTAAAAGTAATAAAACGACAAATACCCACCAATTTTCTTTAGGGAACTGTAACGTCGTCAAAGCAACTACAAATAGTAACAATATGCCCATAACAATTCTCAAGATTCGAGTTATGACAGAATGCATTTTAAAAATACTAATGTACGAAACAATTAAGTATAAAACAGGCAATAAAATAAGATAAAGTTTCATAAAAAGCCACCCTTTCTATTACGAATAATATATTAGCACGATAAAAATCATATGACTAGAATGCGAGTAGAGATGAGTCGTATTAATTGGTTGTCGTAGCTTTATACGTTGCTTTGTAAACCAAAATTTAAAAATTCTAGAAATACGTGTTTGTTAAATCGCTTTTTGATTGTCAATATGGTAACAATGTTTAAAACATTGATTTTTAGATTCTAATGTCATCTAAAATTGGCAAAAAAATTTTAATAAATTTTGTAGTTTAAATTTATACTTATGGGTTAAACAATCAACGTGCTAAATTTTAGGATTGTTGATTTAATTTTGAACGTACATAGGCGATTTCTTGTTCAATATTTTCAAGTTGTTTAAGTAGAGGTTCAATATCTTGATGAAGCGACTCACGTTTTTCTAAATCGTTTTGTAATCGTGTATAATCATATTTAAGTTCTGATAACTTTGAATTCAAGTCCATCGTATCATTCTCCTCTTCAAAGGGTTAATAGTAGTAATTTTTACATTTAATAAAGATTATATCACGAAATACGATACTTCTAAATAAGAGGGACACGATATCAAAGTACTCATTTGTATAAACTAGAAAGAAGGAATCAATGTGACTGAACAATTTGTCATAATTATATTATTAATAGCACTTGGTTATTTTCTTAAACGTATGAATTACTTGAAAGCAACTGATAGTCAAGTACTTTCAACTTTAGTGTTAAATGTTACATTACCTTCACTCGTTATAGTTAACTTAAATAGTGCGAAATTAGATGTATCTTTTTCAATATTGCCTATAATGATGATTATTTACGGTATAGTAGCTAAAATTATCGTAATTTGGTTTTTTAGAAAATATGATAACCATATGCGTGGTTCTGTTGGTATGATGACTGGATCTATGAATATTGGTTTGTTTGCATATCCGTTGGTTGAAGCGATATGGCCATCTAAAGGTATGATATATTTCGGAATGGTTGATATTGGCGGGGCCATTATCATGTTTGGTATTACTTATTTTGTAGGAAGTTATTATAGCGAAGGTAGTGACCAATTTAACTTCAAATTTTTAGGGAAAAAATTAGTTCAATCAGTCCCATTAGTAACCTATATGATTATGTTTGGATTGAATATGTCTCATATTCATATATGGCAACCAGCTATTGATTTCTTTAGTGTATTATCAAAGGCGAATATGCCTTTATCCATGATATTATTAGGTGTAATGCTTAATTTTAGTATTGAGAGAGAATACCTCCCTGTAACAATAAAATATCTTTGTTTACATTACGGGTTAGGTGTGTTAGCTGGAACACTAGTTCACTTTTTATTACCTGTATCTGATGATATGATTAAAACAACCTTGCTTATAACGTGGTTATTACCAGTAGGAGTAGCAATTATACCGTATTCGATTCAATTCAAATATAAGACATTACCGTTTGTTGGAATGGTAACTAATTTAACCATTATTATTAGCATTATCATTTTGTATATTTATCAAGCTGTATTTGTATAAAAATTGATTGCACAATTAATATGCTCATTTATATATAACTAAAAAAAGCTATGAAGAAATATATCATTGTAGATATCTTCATAGCTTTTTTATTATAGTTTGTAACTTATATTCAGCCGATGACTGATGCTTTTTAAGACTACTACTCACTATCAAATGATGACACTTTATTTCTAGTTAAAATTGAAAAAATGCAACTTAGCCTTTACCACCCATAAATGCTGGATAGTTCATCATGCCACCATCAACGTACAATGTTGTACCGTGTATATAACTTGCAAGATCTGAAGATAGGAATAGTACTGCATTAGCTATATCTTGAGCATTTCCAATTTCACGTGCGGGTATCATTTTTATTGTTTCTTCACGCGTCGTTGGGTCAGAAAATTTTTCTTCAGTGTGTTCAGTAAAAATTGCCCCTGGGGATATATTATTAATACGAATACCGTGCTGAGCATATTCCATTGACATTGTTTCCATCATTAATTTTAAGCCACCTTTACTTGCGGCATAGTGTACATAATTAGGCCATGGAATAGTGTCATGAACACTTGAAATGTTAATAATAGTACCTTTTTTGTTTTCCTTTAAAAATTGATTGATGGCTTCTCTTGAACCTACAAAGGCGCCAGTTAAGTTTATGTCAATCACTTTTTGCCAGTCATCAATCGACATTTCATGAGTTGGGATTGAATTTTCGAATCCAGCATTATTAATTATAATGTCTAAAGTTCCAAAGTGATTAATTGTTGTTTCGATCATTCGTTTAATATCTTCTTCAATTGAAACATCACCTTGAACCACTAATGTTTGACCACCAAATTTAGCAACAGTTTGTTTAATTTCCTCAATTTCATCATGATGTCGATCAGAACGGTAATTTATAACAACCTTGGCCTTAGCTTTACCAAAGTTTTCAGCAATAGATTTGCCAATTCCAGTGGCAGCTCCGGTAACAAGAACCACTTTATTTTCTAATTCTTCAAACATTATGTTACCTCCCTAAAGTTTAAAATTCTATTTTAAGTTGCCTAAAATGATTGAAGCTATAACTATAACAATAATACCTGACCAAATACCAATCATTTGGCGACGATCTTTTTTCTCCCCTAGAATAAAGATACCCCCTAAAGTTGAAACAATAACTAGAAGTTGTGATAATGAGAAACTAGTTGCAACACCAACTTTAGGTTGTGAATAAAACATAAATAAGTTACCGATACCCCAGATAACACCTGGTATAAGATTTAAAGCAGTAGATTTAATTGAAGTATTATGGTTCATTGAAAGAACTAATCCTCCAATTGCCATACCAATTGATTGGAAGAAGAGAGCATCTGTACCGCTTACTCCAAAAATATCTCCAAGAACTACATAACCTACGTAACCGATTGTTGATAGAAGTAAAATTCCCATTGCTTTTTTAAATTCCGGGTTATCGGATTTGCCTTCACTTTTGGCTTTAAGTGATGTTAAAGAAATACCTACAACCAATAAAATCATTGCTATAAGTCCCAGCACTACTTGAACAATCGTGCTCCATTCACCTAAGAAAATAGCGCTAAATAGAGTGGTACCGACAAGTTGCATACCCGTTGAAATAGGCATCGTTTTAGATACACCTATTAAATGCACTGATTTTAATTGATTTCCTTGACCAAAAGCCCATAGAGCTCCTGATACTAAACCGACAATAATTACTGTTAGATTATCAAACGCTGCGTGTCCAGTAGCTAGTAGAGAAAATCCGATAAAAAGTGTCCCTAAAGTTGTACCTCGAATCTGATTATATGGTCCACCACCTACAAAAACATTTATAATGACTACACTACCCCAAAACAGGGCTGGTAAAAGTGCTATCAAAAAATCTACAATTTGCACTTATTACTCACTCTCCTAAGAACAAAATTAAGTGTCCCAATTACACTCGAAGTCATTCTATAGTAATTAAAAAAAGAAGTAAAAAACAACACCTTAAAAGTGCTGAAATTTTTAGTAAGGAAAATATTCATAATAAGAGATAATGAGTTTTTGAATAATATGATTGAACAAGATATGTACATATATATAACTATCTTAATTAATTTTATATATAGTAATATACAAAAAAAGATACATGTTACAATGTATGTAATTCTATAACATGATGTACTTTATAAATGTGAAAGGAAAATTAAAATGAAATCTTTAATCTTAGCTGAAAAACCATCGGTTGGAAGAGATATCGCTAATGCTTTGAATCTTCAACAAAAAAGTAATGGTTATATAGAAGGGAAACAGTATATTGTGACTTGGGCATTGGGGCATCTTGTGACAAATGCAACGCCTGAACAATATAACCCTTCATATAAAGAATGGAATTTAGAAGATTTACCTATCATTCCTAAGAAAATGAAAACAGTAGTGATTAGTAAAACAAATAGACAATTTAAAGTTGTAAAATCTTTAATTTTAGATAAAAATGTTAAAGAAATTATTATAGCAACAGATGCTGGACGAGAAGGTGAACTTGTAGCTCGTCTTATTTTAGATAAAGTAGGTAATAAAAAACCAATCAAGCGTTTGTGGATTAGTTCAGTTACAAAAAAAGCCATACAAGAAGGATTTAAACAGTTGAAAAATGGCAACGCGTATCAAAATTTATATAAAGCAGCACTTGCACGAAGTGAAGCAGATTGGATAGTAGGGATTAATGCAACACGTGCACTAACGACAAAATATGATGCGCAATTATCATTAGGTCGCGTACAAACTCCAACAATACAGTTAGTTAAATCAAGACAAGATGAGATTAACTATTTTAAATCTGAAAAATATTACACGTTATCCATTAATGTTGATGGTTACGATTTAAATCTTAACCAACAAAAGCGATATAAAGATAAAAAAGAATTAGAATTGATTGAACATGAAATTAAACATCAAGAAGGAAAAATATTAGAAGTTAAAGGAAAAAATAAGAAATCTTACGCGCAACCTTTATTTAATTTAACAGATTTACAACAAGAGGCATATAAACGTTACAAGATGGGGCCAAAGGAGACACTAAATACATTACAACATTTATATGAGAGACATAAGTTAGTAACCTATCCTCGTACAGCTTCTAATTATTTAACACATGATATGGTCGATACAATTCAAGAACGGTTAAGAGCAATTCTAGCTACAGATTATAAATCTCATGTTCGAGATTTAATATCTGAGACCTTTTCTTCTAAAATGCATATTTTTAATAATCAAAAAGTTTCAGATCATCATGCGATTATTCCTACGGAAGTTAGACCTTCAATTGAACAATTGAGTCAACGAGAGTTTAAAATTTATATGCTAATAGCAGAAAGATTTTTAGAAAATTTAATGAATCCTTATTTATATGAAGTTTTAACAATCCATGCACAACTGAAAGGTTACCATTTTGTTTTAAAAGAGAAAATACCTAAACAATTAGGATATAAAGCTTTAAAAGATAACCCCTCTTCGAATACTTTAACGCATTCTTTTAAAGAAGGTCAGTTATTTAATGTACATCGTATTGATATTCATGAACATGAAACAAAGGCACCGGAATATTTTAATGAAGGTTCATTACTTAAAGCCATGGAGAATCCACAAAATCACATTGATTTGAATGATAAAAAGTATGCAAAAACACTTAAACATACGGGGGGGATTGGAACTGTAGCAACTAGGGCTGATATTATAGAAAAGTTATTTAACATGAATGCTTTAGAGTCGCGAGATGGCAAAATTAAAGTTACATCAAAAGGAAAACAAATTTTAGAATTGTCTCCAAGTGAATTAACCTCACCTATACTAACAGCCCAATGGGAAGAAAAATTAATGCTTATCGAAAAAGGGAAATATAATTCTCAGAAATTCATACAAGAAATGAAAAACTTTACATTTAAAGTGGTAAATAAAATTAAAAGCAGTGAGCAAAAATATAAACATGATAATTTAACAACAACTGAGTGTCCAACATGTGGTAAGTTTATGATTAAAGTCAAAACTAAAAATGGACAGATGCTTGTATGTCAAGATCCAAAATGTAAAACTAAGAAAAATATTCAACGAAAGACCAATGCACGTTGCCCTAATTGTAAGAAAAAAATGACCTTATTCGGTAAAGGAAAAGAAGCTGTTTATAGATGTGTATGTGGCCATACAGAAACTCAATCACAAATGGACAAAAGAATGAGAGATAAAACGAATGGTAAAGTGTCACGTAAGGAAATGAAAAAATATATAAATAAAAAAGAGGAAATCGATAATAATCCATTTAAAGATGCTCTGAAAAATCTCAAATTGTAGATAAATATCGAACTTCTTTGTGACTTCAGACTAAAAAGTTCGTTTTTGGTATTGTTTTTTAAGAAATTTGATATTAAACTATTAAAGTATTTCAAATAAAGGAGCATTCATTGTGAAAAAGTACTTCCAGTTTGATAAGCATGGGACAAGTTATAAAAATGAAATTTTAGGTGGAATTACGACCTTCCTATCAATGGCATATATTCTAGCTGTAAACCCGCAAATTTTAAGTTTAGCTGGTGTAAAAGGTGCAACAAGTGATATGAAGATGGACCAAGGAGCAATCTTTGTAGCGACAGCTTTAGCTGCGTTTGTTGGATCATTATTTATGGGATTAATTGCTAAATATCCAATAGCTTTAGCACCTGGTATGGGTTTAAATGCATTTTTTGCTTTTACAGTAGTATTAACTATGGGAATTCCTTGGCAAGTGGGATTAACAGGTGTTCTATTTTCTGGTATATTCTTTGCATTACTTACTGTTACTGGTTTAAGAGAAGTTATTATCAATGCTATCCCTCATCAAATGAAGCTAGCTGTTTCGGCAGGGATTGGTTTATTTATCACATTTGTGGGGTTACAAAGTTCAGGGATAATAATTAAAAGTGATTCAACTTTAGTAAAACTAGGACATTTGACTGAGGCACCAGTACTTTTAGCTATTTTCGGAATTATTGTTACGGTCATTTTATATGCTATGAAGGTTCCTGGTTCAATTTTTGTAGGTATGATTGTAACTGCCGTAGCGGGTATGCTAACTGGTCAAATCCATCCACCATCAGGAATAATTGGAGAAGTGCCAAGTATCAAGCCAACCTTTGGTGCGGCATTTGAATCATTTAAAGATCCTGGTCAACTGTTTACAATTCAATTCCTAATTGTTATTTTAACGTTCTTATTCATTGATTTCTTTGATACAGCTGGTACGTTAGTAGCTGTTGCCACGCAAGCAGGATTGATGAAAGATAACAAATTACCGAGAGCTGGAAGAGCGTTATTCTCTGACTCTTTAGCGACTATTGTAGGGTCTGTGTTTGGTACAACTACCACAACATCATATATTGAGTCTACTTCTGGTGTAGCTGTAGGTGCTAGAACAGGATTTGCAAGTATAGTTACGGGTGTTTGTTTCTTATTAGCATTATTCTTCAGTCCGTTAATTGAAGTTGTAACAAGTGCAGTAACTACACCTGCTTTAGTCGTAGTAGGTGTGCTGATGGCGGCTAATTTTGCTGATATAAATTGGAAGCAATTTGAAGTTGCGGTACCAGCTTTTATTACAATCATTATGATGCCATTGTCTTATTCTATTGCCACTGGTATTGCATGTGGATTTATTTTTTATCCAATAACAATGATTATTACTAAAAAGTATAAAGAAGTTCATCCTATTATGTACTTTTTAATGGCTTTGTTCATATTATATTTTATATTCGTTCATAAATAATAAAAAGGAGTTGAAACGTTGAAGTTTCAGCTCCTTTTTGTATATTAGTATGAATTTTAATCATTATCTTCTTTAATTCGTTCTTTATATTGAGTATAAACGACCCTCGCATTTTTATTAGGGATATAAGTGGGTGCAACCAAGACAATAAATACAAAGAAAATCATTAAGAAGAATAAAATCCAATGAATTACCATACCTATCACTGGTAAGAACGCTATGAAAGACCCTATTAAGCCTAAGAATGGAATGACAAGCATAGGTTTAATTGAGTTCTGTGAATCCACTAGTAAAATAATGATGAGTACAAGATATAGAAGAGCGTTAAACAACAATGGTTGCCATCCAAAACTTAGAATTACACTGCCTCCTAGAAATGGAATACCATAGAAAAATTCACAAACAATAAGAAAGACTCCTATGATTGCCAAAGACATTTTCACTCCATTTTTCATATTATCACTCCCATTCAACTACTATTATATATAATAATTGAGAATAATAATATTGATTTGATTTAGAATGTTTAGTGAAAGAAAATAAAAAGTAAAAAAAATTCTCTAAAATGGTTGAACAACATCATCATTTAAAGTACAATTATCAAGTATGTGTTAGACAGTTATATATAAGATTACTGAAAAACCTTGAATTATCAATGTTTTTCATGTATTATATCTAATGTTGGACTTTATGAAAAGCGATGAAGCGAAAGGTTACTGACACACCCGGCCGCTTTGCCATGGCGTTGTGTTGAGATAGTTTTCGTGGAGAAGTCTATCACTTAAATGTAGACGAATAAGGAGGGAAAATTATGGCAAAACAAAAAATCAGAATCAGATTAAAAGCTTATGATCATCGTGTGATTGATCAATCAGCAGAAAAAATTGTTGAAACTGCAAAACGTTCTGGTGCAGATGTTTCTGGACCGATTCCGTTACCAACAGAAAAATCAGTTTATACAATTATTCGTGCTGTGCATAAGTACAAAGATTCTCGTGAACAATTCGAACAACGTACTCATAAACGTTTAATCGACATTGTTAACCCAACACCTAAAACGGTAGATGCTCTAATGGGCTTAAACTTACCATCAGGTGTAGACATCGAAATTAAATTATAATAGAACAATATAGGAGGTGGACTTTCGATGACCAAAGGAATCTTAGGAAGAAAAATTGGGATGACACAAGTTTTCGGTGAAAATGGTGAATTAATCCCTGTAACAGTTGTAGAAGCTAGTCAAAACATTGTATTACAAAAGAAAACTGAAGAAGTTGATGGTTATAATGCTATCCAAGTAGGTTTTGAAGATAAACAAGCATATAAGAAAGGTTCTAAATCTAATAAATATGCTAATAAACCAGCTGAAGGTCATGCTAAAAAAGCTGACACAGCACCTAAGCGCTTCATTCGTGAATTCCGTAACGTTAACGTTGACGAATACGAAGTAGGTCAAGAAGTCTCAGTTGATACATTCGAAACTGGTGACATCATTGATGTTACAGGCGTTTCAAAAGGTAAAGGTTTCCAAGGTGCTATTAAACGCCATGGACAAGGTCGTGGACCAATGGCTCACGGTTCTCATTTCCATAGAGCACCAGGTTCAGTAGGTATGGCGTCAGACGCTTCAAAAGTGTTTAAAGGACAAAAAATGCCAGGACGCATGGGTGGAAACACTGTTACTGTTCAAAACTTAGAAGTCGTTCAAATTGACACTGAAAATAGTGTGATTTTAGTAAAAGGTAATGTACCTGGACCTAAAAAAGGTTTAGTAGAAATCACAACTTCAATTAAAAAAGGTAATAAATAATTAAGAAGCGAAAGGAGGAAATTGCATAATGGCTAATTATGATGTTTTAAAAGTAGACGGATCAAAATCAGGTTCAGTTGAATTAAACGATGCAGTATTTGCTATCGAACCTAATAATAGCGTTCTATTTGAAGCTATCAACTTACAACGTGCGTCATTACGCCAAGGTACTCACGCTGTTAAGAATCGTTCAGCAGTACGTGGTGGTGGACGTAAACCATGGAGACAAAAAGGTACAGGTCGTGCACGTCAAGGTACAATCCGTGCGCCACAATGGCGTGGTGGTGGTGTAGTATTCGGACCAACACCAAGAAGCTATGCATATAAAATGCCAAAGAAAATGCGTCGTTTAGCATTACGTTCTGCATTATCTTTTAAAGTTCAAGAAAACAGCTTTACAATTGTAGATACTTTTGGTTTTGAAGCACCAAAAACAAAAGAATTCAAAAATGTATTAACTACACTTGAACAACCTAAGAAAGTATTAGTTGTAACAGAAAACGAAGATGTAAATGTTGAATTATCAGCACGTAACATCCCTGGTGTTCAAGTTACAACTGCTCAAGGATTAAATGTACTTGATCTAACAAGCGCTGACAGTGTAATCATTACAGAAGCAGCTGCGAAAAAAGTTGAGGAGGTGCTCGCATAATGGAAGCAAGAGATGTTCTTAAGCGCCCCGTAATCACTGAAAAATCTTCTGAAGCTATGGCAGAAGATAAATACACTTTCGATGTTGATACTCGTGCAAATAAAACACAAGTTAAAATTGCTGTTGAAGAAATCTTCGACGTTAAAGTTGACAGTGTAAATATTATCAACTATAAACCTAAGAAAAAACGTATGGGCCGTTACCAAGGCTATACAAACAAAAGAAGAAAAGCGATTGTTAAACTAAAAGAGGGTTCAATCGATTTATTTAACTAAAAAATTACCAATAAGGAGGTAAGCGACAATGGCTCTTAAAAAATATAAGCCAATTACGAATGGTCGTCGTAATATGACTACTTTAGATTTCGCTGAAATCACAAAAACAACACCTGAAAAGTCATTATTACAACCGCTACCGAAAAGAGCGGGACGCAATAACCAAGGTAAATTGACTGTTCGCCATCATGGTGGTGGGCACAAACGTCAATACCGTGTTATCGATTTTAAACGTAACAAAGATGGAATCACTGCTAAAGTTGATTCAATTCAATATGATCCAAACCGTTCAGCAAACATTGCATTATTAGTTTATGCTGATGGTGAAAAACGATATATCATCGCACCGAAAGGATTACAAGTAGGTCAAACTGTCGAAAGTGGTGCTGAGGCAGATATCAAAGTTGGTAATGCCTTACCATTACAAAATATTCCAGTTGGGACAGTAATTCATAACATCGAGCTAAAACCTGGTAAAGGTGGACAACTTGCTCGTTCTGCTGGTGCTAGCTCTCAAGTATTAGGTAAAGAAGGTAAATATGTATTAATCAGATTAAGATCTGGTGAAGTACGTATGATTTTATCTACATGTCGTGCAACAATTGGTCAAGTGGGTAATTTACAACATGAATTAGTAAATGTTGGTAAAGCAGGACGTTCTAGATGGAAAGGCGTTCGCCCAACTGTACGTGGTTCTGTAATGAACCCTAATGATCATCCACACGGTGGTGGTGAAGGTCGTGCTCCAATCGGCAGACCATCTCCAATGTCACCATGGGGTAAACCTACGCTTGGTAAGAAAACTCGTCGTGGTAAAAAATCTTCTGACAAACTTATCGTTCGTGGACGTAAGAAAAAATAATATTAAAAACTTATTTGGGTGTGCGGCGTAAAGCTGCACGCACACAATAAGAAGGGAGGCGCCCAAATGGCTCGTAGTATTAAAAAAGGACCTTTCGTCGATGATCACTTAATGAAAAAAGTAGAAGCTCAAGACGGAAGTGAAAAGAAACAAGTGATTAAAACATGGTCTCGTCGTTCTACAATTTTCCCAAATTTCATTGGTCATACTTTTGCAGTATACGATGGACGTAAACATGTACCTGTATATGTCACTGAAGATATGGTAGGTCACAAATTAGGTGAATTTGCTCCTACACGTACTTTTAAAGGACATGCAGCAGACGACAAGAAAACAAGAAGATAATTTTAATAAGTAGAGGAGGAAATCCTGATGGAAGCAAAAGCGGTTGCTAGAACAATAAGAATCGCACCTCGTAAAGTAAGACTTGTTCTTGATTTAATCAGAGGTAAAAATGCTGGAGAAGCTATTGCTATTTTAAAATTAACTAATAAAGCTTCATCACCAGTAATTGAAAAAGTATTAATGTCCGCTTTAGCAAATGCTGAGCACAACTATGATATGAATACAGATGAATTAGTTGTAAAAGAAGCATATGCTAATGAAGGACCAACTTTAAAACGTTTCCGCCCACGTGCACAAGGACGTGCAAGTGCAATTAATAAACGTACAAGCCACATTACAATCGTCGTAAGTGACGGTAAAGAAGAAGCTAAAGAAGCTTAATAACTTTCTAAGGAGGGAATACTGTGGGTCAAAAAATTAATCCAATCGGACTTCGTGTCGGTGTTATCCGTGATTGGGAAGCAAAATGGTATGCTGAAAAAGACTTTGCTTCACTTTTACATGAAGACTTAAAAATCCGTAAATTTATTGATAATGAATTAAAAGAAGCGTCAGTTTCTCACGTAGATATTGAACGTGCAGCAAATCGCATCAATATTGCAATCCATACTGGTAAGCCAGGAATGGTTATTGGTAAAGGCGGTTCAGAAATTGAAAAACTTCGTAACAAATTAAATACCTTAACTGATAAAAAAGTACACATTAACGTAATTGAAATTAAGAAAATTGATATTGATGCACGTTTAGTTGCAGAAAATATTGCACGTCAATTAGAAAATCGTGCTTCATTCCGTCGTGTACAAAAGCAAGCTATTACAAGAGCTATGAAAAATGGTGCTAAAGGTATCAAAACTCAAGTATCAGGTCGTTTAGGCGGAGCTGACATCGCTCGTGCTGAACAATACTCAGAAGGAACTGTTCCACTTCATACATTACGTGCTGACATTGATTATGCACACGCTGAAGCCGATACAACATATGGTAAATTAGGCGTTAAAGTATGGATATACCGTGGAGAAGTTCTTCCTACTAAGAACACTAGTGAAGGAGGAAAATAATAATGTTACTACCAAAACGTGTAAAATATCGTCGTCAGCATCGTCCAAAAACAACTGGTCGTTCTAAAGGCGGTAACTACGTAACATTTGGTGAGTATGGATTACAAGCTACAACTACGTCTTGGATCACGTCTCGTCAAATCGAATCAGCTCGTATTGCAATGACACGTTACATGAAACGTGGCGGGAAAGTTTGGATTAAAATCTTCCCTCATACACCATATACTAAAAAACCTTTAGAAGTACGTATGGGTGCTGGTAAAGGTGCGGTTGAAGGCTGGATAGCAGTTGTTAAACCTGGTAGAATTTTATTCGAAGTAGCTGGTGTACCTGAAGAAGTTGCTCGTGAAGCATTACGTTTAGCAAGTCACAAACTTCCAGTAAAATCTAAGTTTGTAAAACGTGAAGAATTGGGTGGTGAAACAAATGAAAGCTAAGGAAATTAGAGACTTAACCACTTCAGAAATCGAAGAACAAATCAAATCTTCAAAAGAAGAGCTTTTTAACCTACGCTTTCAGTTAGCTACAGGTCAATTAGAGGAAACGGCACGTATTCGCACAGTAAGAAAAACGATTGCACGTCTAAAAACTGTTGCTCGTGAAAGAGAAATTGAACAAAGCAAGGCTAATCAATAATAATTGAAAGAGGAGGTTACAAAAGTGAGCGAAAGAAACGATCGTAAAGTTTATGTAGGTAGAGTTGTTTCAGATAAAATGGACAAAACAATCACTGTTTTAGTGGAAACTTACAAAACACACAAATTATACGGCAAACGAGTAAAATACTCTAAAAAATATAAAACTCATGATGAAAACAATTCAGCTAAATTAGGAGACATTGTTAAAATTCAAGAAACTCGTCCTTTATCAGCAACAAAACGTTTTCGTTTAGTAGAAATTGTTGAAGAGTCAGTAATTATTTAATCAAGATTAGAGATAAGGGAGGTTTAACGAATGATCCAACAAGAAACACGTTTAAAAGTAGCAGACAACTCTGGTGCTCGTGAAGTTCTTACAATTAAAGTATTAGGTGGATCTGGTCGCAAAACAGCGAACATTGGTGATATCATTGTATGTACTGTTAAAAATGCAACACCAGGTGGCGTTGTCAAAAAAGGTGACGTTGTAAAAGCTGTTGTAGTTCGTACAAAATCAGGTGTTCGTCGTGAAGACGGTTCATATATTAAATTTGACGAAAATGCATGTGTTATCATCCGTGATGACAAAGGCCCACGTGGTACTCGTATCTTTGGTCCTGTTGCTCGTGAATTACGTGAAGGAAACTTCATGAAAATTGTATCACTAGCTCCAGAAGTACTATAATACCAATCAAATAAATTAACATAATTTAAGGAGGTGCCTACATGCATATCAAAAAAGGTGACAACGTAAAAGTTATCGCAGGTAAAGACAAAGGTAAAGAAGGTAAAGTAGTAGCTACTGAACCTAAAAAAGACCGTGTCGTTGTGGAAGGTGTTAACGTTATAAAAAAACACCAAAAACCAACTCAATTAAACCCTGAAGGTGGAATTCTAGAAACAGAGGCAGCAATCCATGTTTCTAACGTACAATTATTAGATCCTAAAACAAATGAACCTACACGTGTAGGATATAAAACAGTTGATGGTAAAAAAGTTCGTATCGCTAAAAAATCAGGCGAAGAAATTAAAGCTAATAATTAATAACTAGTTGAAAGGAGGATCCACTTTGAACCGTTTAAAAGAAAAATTTAATACAGAAGTTACTGAAAACTTAGTGAAAAAATTCAATTATAGTTCAGTAATGGAAGTACCAAAAATTGAAAAAATAGTTGTAAATATGGGTGTAGGTGACGCAGTTCAAAATTCTAAAGTATTAGACAATGCTGTTGAAGAGTTAGAATTGATCACTGGTCAAAAACCATTAGTAACAAAAGCTAAAAAATCAGTTGCAACATTCCGTTTACGTGAAGGTATGCCAATCGGTGCGAAAGTCACTCTTCGCGGAGAAAGAATGTATGAATTCTTAGACAAACTCATTGCAGTTTCATTACCACGTGTACGTGACTTCCAAGGTGTTTCTAAAACAGCTTTTGATGGTCGTGGAAATTACACACTTGGTGTTAAAGAACAATTAATTTTCCCAGAAATTGACTACGATAAAGTAACAAAAGTTAGAGGAATGGATATTGTTATCGTAACAACTGCTAACACTGACGAGGAAGCTCGTGAATTGTTAACAAACTTCGGTATGCCATTTCGTAAATAATCTCTAAAAGGAGGCTAATAAAGTGGCTAAAACTTCAATGGTTGCTAAGCAACAAAAAAAACAAAAATTCGCTGTACGTGAATATACTCGTTGTGAACGCTGTGGTCGTCCACATTCTGTGTATCGTAAATTTAAACTATGCCGTATTTGTTTCCGTGAATTAGCTTACAAAGGTCAGATTCCTGGCGTACGTAAAGCTAGCTGGTAATAATAAGAGTCTGAAAGGAGGCAACAATCAATGACAATGACAGATCCAATCGCAGATATGCTTACTCGTGTAAGAAACGCTAATATGGTTCGCCACGAGAAATTAGAATTACCTGCGTCTAATATTAAAAAAGAAATTGCTGAAATCTTAAAGAGTGAAGGTTTCATTAAAAATGTTGAATATGTAGAAGACGATAAACAAGGTGTTATTCGTTTGTTCTTGAAATATGGTCAAAACAATGAACGTGTTATCACAGGTTTAAAACGTATTTCTAAACCAGGTTTACGTGTTTACGCTAAAGCAAATGAAGTGCCAAAAGTATTAAATGGCTTAGGTATTGCATTAGTTTCAACTTCTGAAGGTGTAATCACTGATAAAGAAGCAAGAAAACGTAATGTTGGTGGAGAAATTATCGCATACGTTTGGTAATAAATAATAAGGAGGTGCCATAACATGAGTCGTGTTGGTAAGAAAATTATTGACATTCCTAGTGACGTAACAGTAACTTTTGACGGAAGTCATGTGACTGTAAAAGGTCCAAAAGGTGAATTAGAAAGAACTTTAAATGAAAGAATGACATTTAAACAAGAAGAAAACACTGTTGAAGTTGTAAGACCATCTGATTCTAAAGAAGATAGAACAGATCATGGTACAACTCGTGCTTTATTAAATAATATGGTACTAGGTGTTTCTCAAGGTTACGAAAAAACACTTGAGCTTGTTGGTGTAGGTTACCGTGCGCAAATGCAAGGTAAAGATTTAGTACTTAATGTTGGATACTCTCACCCAGTTGAAATTAAAGCAGAAGAAGGCATTACTTTCGCTGTTGAGAAAAATACAACTGTTAAAGTATCTGGTGTTTCTAAAGAACAAGTTGGTGCGATTGCTTCTAACATACGTTCTGTAAGACCTCCAGAACCTTATAAAGGTAAAGGTATTCGCTACCAAGGTGAATATGTACGCCGTAAAGAAGGTAAAACTGGTAAATAATAGATAACACTCTAAAGAAAGGAGTATTGAAATGATCAGTAAAATTGATAAAAACAAAGTACGTTTGAAAAGACATGCTCGTGTTCGTACTAAATTATCAGGTACAGCTGAAAAGCCACGTTTAAATGTGTATCGTTCAAACAAACACATCTATGCACAAATTATTGATGACGTTAAAGGCGTAACACTTGCTCAAGCATCATCACAAGATAAAGATATTGCAAACACATCAGCTTCAAAAGTTGACTTAGCAACTACTGTAGGTCAAGAAATTGCTAAAAAAGCTAACGATAAAGGTATTAAAGAAATCGTGTTCGATCGTGGAGGATATTTATACCACGGACGTGTTAAAGCTTTAGCTGATGCTGCAAGAGAAAATGGATTAGAATTTTAATTTAAAGGAGGGACACATTCATGGCTCGTAGAGAAGAAGAAACTAAAGAATTTGAAGAACGCGTTGTTACGATTAACCGTGTTGCTAAAGTTGTAAAAGGTGGTCGTCGTTTCCGTTTCACTGCATTAGTGGTTGTTGGAGATAAAAATGGTCGTGTAGGTTTCGGTACTGGTAAAGCGCAAGAGGTACCAGAAGCTATCAAAAAAGCTGTTGAAGCAGCTAAAAAAGATTTAGTAGTTGTTCCACGTGTAGAAGGTACGACTCCTCATACTATCACTGGTCAATATGGCTCAGGTAGCGTATTTATGAAACCAGCAGCACCTGGTACAGGAGTTATCGCTGGTGGACCAGTTCGTGCTGTATTAGAGTTAGCAGGAATTACTGATATCTTAAGTAAATCTTTAGGATCAAATACTCCTATTAATATGGTTCGTGCGACTATCAACGGTTTACAAAACTTAAAAAATGCAGAAGATGTTGCTAAATTACGTGGCAAATCTGTAGAAGAATTATACAATTAAGGAGGGAAAATAAGTTATGGCTAAATTACAAATTACCCTCACTCGTAGTGTTATTGGTCGTCCTGAAACACAACGTAAAACTGTTGAAGCTTTAGGTCTTAAAAAGACTAATAGTTCAGTAGTTGTTGAAGATAACCCTGCAATTCGTGGGCAAATCAACAAAGTTAAGCATTTATTAACAATTGAAGAAAAATAATTAAGGAGGTGCCGAAATGAAATTACATGAGTTAAAAGCAGCTGAAGGATCACGTCGTGTACGTAACCGTGTAGGTCGTGGTGCTGCAACTGGTAACGGTAAAACAAGTGGCCGTGGTCAAAAAGGTCAAAAAGCACGTTCAGGTGGTAAAGTAAGACCAGGATTTGAAGGTGGACAATTACCTTTATTCCGTCGTTTACCTAAACGTGGTTTCACTAACATTAACCGTAAAGAATATGCTATTGTTAACTTAGACCAACTCAATAAATTTGAAGATGGTACTGAAGTTACTCCAGCTTTATTAGTAGAATCTGGTGTTGTTAAGAATGAAAAATCTGGTATCAAAGTACTAGGTAACGGTTCACTAGACAAGAAATTAACAGTGAAAGCTCATAAATTCTCAGCTTCAGCAGCAGAAGCTATTGATGCAAAAGGTGGAGCACACGAGGTGATCTAATGTTTCAAACGTTTGTACGTTTCTTTACAACTAAAGAAGTACGAAACAAGATTTTCTTCACTCTAGCAATGTTAGTTATTTTTAAAATAGGAACGTATATTCCTGCTCCAGGAGTTAATCCTGAAGCCTTTAATCATCCACAAGGATCTCAAGGTGCCACTGAGTTATTAAATACTTTTGGTGGCGGTGCCTTGAAACGTTTCTCAATATTTGCGATGGGAATCATGCCTTATATCACTGCGTCCATCGTCATGCAATTACTGCAAATGGATATTGTTCCTAAATTTACAGAGTGGGCAAAACAAGGTGAAATGGGTAGAAGAAAAATTAATAACGTAACTCGTTATTTTGCTATAATTTTAGCTTTTATCCAATCTATAGGTATGGCTTTCCAATTTAATAACTATCTCAAAGGACAACTTATTATAGAACAGTCCGTTATGAGTTATTTATTAATTGCAGTTGTATTAACAGCGGGAACAGCTTTCTTAATTTGGCTTGGTGACCAAATCACACAGTTTGGTGTTGGTAACGGTATTTCTCTTATCATCTTTGCAGGTATATTATCAACTTTACCTTCAAGTCTAGAACAATTTGCACAATCAGTGTTTGTTGGTCAAGACGATACTTCACTCGCTTGGCTGAAAATACTAGGATTGATAGTAGCGTTGATTTTACTAACAGTAGGCGCAATATTTGTTCTTGAAGCTAAACGTAAAATACCTATTCAATATGCAAAGAAACAATCTGCTCAACGATTAGGTTCACAAGCAACTTATCTACCTTTGAAAGTTAACTCTGCCGGTGTTATTCCAGTAATCTTTGCGATGGCATTTTTCTTGTTACCAAGAACATTGACTTTATTCTTCCCGAAAGCAGAATGGGCACAGAATATTGCTGATACTGCCAATCCGTCAAGTAATATTGGAATGATTATTTATGTGGTTTTAATTATTGCATTTGCATATTTTTATGCTTTTGTACAAGTTAATCCAGAGAAAATGGCAGATAACCTTAAAAAACAAGGTAGTTATGTCCCAGGAATTAGACCTGGTGAACAAACAAAAAAATATATTACTAGAGTACTTTATAGATTGACTTTTGTTGGTTCAATTTTCTTAGCGGCTATAGCTATTTTACCTATAATTGCGACTAAATTTATGGGCTTACCACAATCAATTCAAATTGGTGGTACGAGTCTTTTGATCGTAATTGGTGTAGCTATTGAAACTATGAAAACTTTAGAAGCACAAGTCACTCAAAAAGAATATAAAGGCTTTGGTGGTAGATAATTTGTAGGAGGGCATTTATGAATATCATTTTAATGGGCTTACCTGGTGCAGGTAAAGGGACTCAGGCGAGTGAAATTGTTAAGAAATTCCCAATACCACATATTTCTACTGGTGACATGTTCAGAAAAGCGATTAAAGATGAAACAGATTTAGGAAAAGAAGCTAAATCATATATGGATCGTGGAGAATTAGTTCCTGATGAAGTTACTGTAGGTATCGTTAAAGAAAGAATTTCTGAAGACGATGCAAAAAAAGGATTCTTGTTAGATGGATTCCCTAGAACTATAGATCAAGCTGAGTCATTAAGTCAAATTATGTCTGAGCTTGATAGAGAAATTGATGCTGTCATTAATATCGAAGTTCCTGAGGAAGAATTAATGAATCGTCTTACAGGTCGTCGTATCTGTGAGAAATGTGGTACAACATATCATCTTGTATTTAATCCTCCAAAGGTTGATGGTATATGTGATATCGATGGTGGAAAGTTATATCAACGCGAAGATGACAACCCAGAAACAGTATCTAATCGTTTGAGCGTTAATGTTAAACAATCTAAGCCTATTTTAGAATATTACAACAACAAAGGTGTCTTAAAAAACATTGATGGTTCAAAAGATATTGACGAAGTAACCAAAGATGTCATTGATATTTTAGATCATTTATAATAGATCAACACTATACGATCTATGTTTCAGTGAGTATTAGAGTTAAATTTAATAGAATGAGTGACAAATAACGATATTTAATTCCCGTATTTTTGTTGAACTTATATTAAACCATCACGAATAGATTCGTATCGTTAAGTTGTCTATTGACGATTACCTTACTATTGCAAAAAGGGGGAAGTTAATCAATGGCTAAACAAGATGTAATTGAATTAGAAGGTACAGTACTAGATACTTTACCAAACGCAATGTTTAAAGTAGAATTAGAAAATGGTCATGAGATTTTAGCTCACGTAAGTGGTAAAATCAGAATGAATTACATTCGTATTCTACCTGGCGACAAAGTAACTGTTGAGATGTCTCCGTATGATTTATCGCGCGGTAGAATTACTTATCGTTATAAATAATCGTCACTCCATAATATAGGGAGGTATAAAAATGAAAGTAAGACCATCAGTAAAACCAATATGCGAAAAATGCAAAGTCATTAAACGTAAAGGTAAAGTAATGGTAATTTGTGATAATCCAAAACACAAACAAAGACAAGGTTAATAAAAGAGAGGTGTAAATTAATATGGCACGTATTGCAGGAGTGGATATTCCACGTGAAAAACGCATTGTTATCTCATTAACATACGTATATGGTATTGGTACTTCAACTGCTAATAAAATTGTAGAAGAAGCTAACGTATCAGCAGATACTCGCGTTAAAGATTTAACTGACGATGAATTAGGTCGTATCCGTGAAGTTGTAGATGGTTACAAAGTAGAAGGTGACTTACGCCGTGAACAAAACTTAAACATTAAACGTTTAATGGAAATTTCATCATACCGTGGAATTCGTCATCGTCGTGGCTTACCAGTTCGTGGACAAAAAACTAAAAACAATGCTCGTACACGTAAAGGTCCAGTTAAAACAGTAGCTAATAAGAAAAAATAATAGGTAAAGGAGGCAAAATTTAATGGCACGTAAACAAGTATCTCGTAAACGTAGAGTGAAAAAGAATATTGAAAATGGTGTAGCTCACATCCGTTCAACATTCAATAATACTATCGTAACTATCACTGATGAATTCGGTAATGCATTATCTTGGTCATCAGCTGGTGCATTAGGATTCAAAGGATCAAAAAAATCAACTCCATTTGCAGCTCAAATGGCTTCAGAAACTGCTTCTAAAACAGCTATGGAACATGGCTTGAAAACAGTAGAAGTAACAGTAAAAGGACCTGGTCCAGGCCGTGAATCTGCTATCCGTGCACTACAATCTGCAGGTTTAGAAGTAACTGCAATTAGAGACGTTACTCCAGTACCGCACAACGGTTGTCGTCCACCAAAACGTCGTCGCGTATAATTTTTAAATGTATTGTTACAAGTCACTGAGCAAACAGTTTAAATCTAGTCGACGTATTTAAGGAGGATATTTGTAAATGATAGAAATTGAAAAACCTAGAATTGAGACAATTGAAGTTAGTGAAGATGCTAAATTCGGTAAATTCGTTGTTGAACCACTTGAACGTGGCTATGGTACTACACTAGGAAACTCCTTACGTCGTATCCTACTATCTTCATTACCAGGTGCAGCCGTTAAGTACATCGAGATTGAAGGAGTTTTACACGAATTTTCAGCAGTAGATAATGTAGTAGAAGATGTTTCAACAATCATTATGAACATTAAAAAACTTGCATTAAAAATTTACTCTGAAGAAGATAAAACTTTAGAAATTGATGTAAAAGATGAAGGCGAAGTAACTGCAAGTGACATTACTCACGACAGTGATGTTGAGATTTTAAATCCAGAACTTAAAATCGCAACAGTGTCTAAAGGTGGACATCTTAAAGTGCGTCTTGTTGCTAATAAGGGTAGAGGTTACGCATTAGCTGAACAAAATAATACTAGTGATTTACCAATTGGTGTAATTCCTGTTGATTCACTATATTCACCTGTTGAACGTGTAAACTATACAGTTGAAAATACACGTGTAGGTCAAAGTAGTGATTTTGATAAATTAACTTTAGATGTTTGGACAAATGGTTCAATCACACCACAAGAGTCAGTATCATTAGCAGCTAAAATAATGACTGAACACTTGAATATCTTTGTAAGTCTAACTGATGAGGCTCAAAACGCTGAAATCATGATTGAAAAAGAAGAAGATCAAAAAGAAAAAGTACTTGAAATGTCTATTGAAGAATTAGACTTATCCGTACGTTCTTATAACTGCTTAAAACGCGCAGGAATCAATTCTGTACAAGAGTTAGCTGATAAATCTGAAGCTGACATGATGAAAGTGCGTAATTTAGGTCGTAAATCTCTAGAAGAAGTAAAATATAAATTAGAAGATTTAGGATTAGGATTAAGAAAAGAAGATTGATAAAGGAGGTTAACTCATGGGTTACAGAAAATTAGGTCGTACTTCTGATCAACGTAAAGCAATGTTACGTGACTTAGCAACTTCATTAATCGTTAGTGAACGCATCGAGACAACTGAAGCTCGTGCTAAAGAAGTTCGTAGTTTAGTAGAGAAATTGATCACACTTGGTAAAAAAGGTGATTTAGCATCTCGTCGTAATGCTGCTAAAACTTTACGTAATGTTGAAATTTTAAATGAAGATGACTCTACACAAACTGCTCTTCAAAAATTATTTGGTGAAATCGCTGAACGTTATAGTGAACGTCAAGGTGGTTACACTCGTATTCTTAAAGTAGGCCCTCGTCGTGGTGACGGCGCTGAATCAGTAATTATTGAATTAGTTTAATCTAGTTTTAAGACACAAGTTATAACTTAGTTGTCTAACCTTAATAAATACACACTTACTACTTATATATAAAGCAAATGAGTGCAACGATAATGTTTGCCACATACAAATATTGTCTAGCTCAGAGTACCCCATCCAACTAAATAATTATTTAAGCGTGAACTCAACATTTGATGGGGTGCGCGCTTTTTTATTTAAGCTATAGTTAATAACACTATAGCTTTTTTTATAATTCATATTACAAATGATTAAATTATACATATCTGATATACAGTCAATTTGAATTATTGTAGAATGTTTAGTGATATAAAAATATTAGGAGTGATTAATGTGAATGAGTCAAATCCTATCATTGAATTTAAAGATGTATCATTTCAATATCAAAGTGACGCTGCTTTCACATTAAATCGCGTTTCATTTTCAATACCAGCTGGACAATGGACTTCAATTGTAGGTCACAATGGCTCAGGAAAATCTACTATTGCTAAACTTATGGTAGGTATAGAAGAACCAAGTGAAGGACAAATTCTATTCCAAAATCTACCAATAGACTCTCAGAATAAGCGAGAAGTGAGGAAACATATCGGAATTGTTTTTCAAAATCCTGATAATCAATTTGTAGGTTCTATAGTTAAATTTGATGTTGCTTTTGGTCTTGAAAACCAACTTGTTCCTTATAAAGTAATGGTATCTAAAGTTAATCAAGTATTAACCGAAGTCGATATGATAAATAAAGCAGATGATGAACCCCATTCACTTTCAGGAGGACAGAAACAACGTGTTGCCATTGCTGGGGTACTTGCACTTAATCCTGATGTGCTGATTTTAGATGAAGCGACAACGATGCTAGATCCTCACGGAAAGTCATCTTTACTTAACCTTGTAAATGAAGTTAAAGTGAATAATAATGTTACAATTATTTCAATCACTCATGATTTAGATGAAGCAATGCATGCTGATCAAATCATTGTATTGAATAAAGGAACTGTTTTTAAACAAGGAACACCTCAAGATATTTTTAAGTACGAAGAGGCACTAATATCAGTTGGATTGGACTTACCATTTCCTTTGAAAATGAATCGACTTTTAGGTTTTGATTCAACTTATGTAACTTATGAAGGGTTGATTAAAAAATTATGAGTATACAATTTAATCAAGTGAGTTATATTTATCAACAAGGCACACCTTATGAATTTGAAGCTATTAAAGACATTTCACTAACTCTTGAACAGGGCAAGTATTATGCAATTATTGGTCAAACTGGAAGTGGGAAATCCACCCTGATTCAACATTTGAATGCTTTATTAAAGCCCACTACAGGTTCAGTCAACATTAATGGTTTAGAAGTTACAAGTAAAACTAAAGACAAGCACTTACGTTACATAAGAAAAGAAGTAGGTGTAGTATTTCAATTTCCAGAATCCCAATTATTTGAAGATAGTGTTGAAAAAGAAATTGAGTTTGGACCTAAAAATTTTAATATGAACCTAAAAAATGTTAAAGATAAAGCTTTTCAACTTCTTCTTGAATTAGGCTTTTCAAGAAATGTGATGTCATCCTCTCCATTTCAAATGTCGGGAGGACAAATGAGAAAAATAGCCATTGTTTCCATTTTGGCTATGGATCCACAAGTAATTATTTTAGATGAACCGACTGCTGGGTTAGACCCGAATAGTAAACACCAGGTCATGTCTTTAATAAAGAAAATACAAATAGAAGAAAATAAAACGATTATTCTTGTCTCACATGATATGGATGATGTAGCACGTTATTCAGATGAAGTTGTAGTAATGAATAAAGGGACGATAGTAGAAAAATCAAATCCTAGAAATTTATTTAATCAGAAGTCACGTTTATTAAAATGGCATATTGATTTACCTAAAGTGGTGAAATTACAGAAAGATATCGAAAAAAAGTATAATATCTTATTTCCACAACTTGCTTTGAATGAAGAAGAGTTTGTGAAGTTGTATAAGGAGTGGCATCATGAAAAATAAATTAATCATTGGACGATATCTTCCCCTACAATCAATTGTTCATCAGCTTGATCCAAGGGCTAAGTTAATATTTGTCTTCTTTTTTATTATTTTAATTTTCTTTTGTCATTCATTAGGTACATATGCATGGTTGTTTCTTTTTTTAATCCTATTTATCAAGTTAGCACGCATTCCTTTTTGGTTTTTAATTAAAGGATTAACACCTATCTTTTTCTTCTTGATTTTCACTTTTTCTATGCATGTATTATTTACTAATGGAGGTATCATATTATTTCAATGGAAATTTATCACTATTGAATCAAATGGTGTTATGGAAGGGATTTATATATCATTAAGATTAATTTTTATAGTTATGATTGCAACAATCATGACACTTTCGACTAGTCCGATTGATTTAACAGATGCTTTTGAAAAATTATTTGCACCTCTAAAAGTGATTAAAGTACCAGTACATCAGTTGAGTATGATGATGTCAATTGCTCTAAGGTTTATACCAACGTTAATGGACGAATTAGAAAAAATTATACTTGCTCAAAAATCTAGAGGATCAGAAATAAGTTCAGGAGGTTTAATAACACGAATTAGAGCTTTTATACCTATCATGATTCCATTATTTATTTCTGCCTTTCAAAGAGCAGAAGAACTAGCTATAGCAATGGAAGTCAGAGGTTATGATATTAACATCAAACGAACAAGCTATAGGTTATTGCATTGGCAATATAAAGACACAATAACAGTCTTACTTTTAATACCTATCGCTACTATATTATTTATTTTAAAATTTTCAGGAGTGTAAATATTGCGTATATTAGTTGAAATCGCTTATCAAGGTAACCAATTTTTAGGTTTTCAAATTCAGCAACAAGGACGAACTGTTCAACAACAATTTGAAAAGATCCTCAAACGAATGCATAAACATCATGTACGAATTCATCCTTCAAGCCGAACAGACAGGGGTGTGCATGCGTATCAGCAATTCTTTCATTTCGATACCGAATTGAAAATTGATAACAAACAATGGCAATATGCGATGAATCGAGCTTTACCAGATGATATTTACGTTAAAAATGTACGAAATGTCGACGAGTATTTTCATTGTCGATATGACTGCGTAGGCAAACGCTATCGTTACAAAGTTTATCAAGGTAATCATCGAAATCCTTTTAAGAGTGGTACCGAAACGTTTGTTTATGAAACATTAGACTATGATAAAATGAACAAAGCTGCTCAAGAATTTATAGGTACACATGATTTTACCGGTTTTTGTTCACAGAAAACAGAAGTTGAAAGCAAAGTAAGAACACTCTATCAGAGTGAAATTGTTGCTACTAAAGAGGGATTTGATTACGTCGTAACAGGTTCTGGATTTCTTTATAATATGGTCCGTGTATTGGTAGCTTTCTTAATTGAAGTAGGAAAAGGAAAGCGTGAACCTAATGACGTCCCTAAGCTCTTAGAGGACAGAAATAGAAATAATGTGCCTCTTACAGCTCCACCTGACGGATTATATTTAGAAAAGATTTATTTAAGCCCAGAAGAATTGATACAAGAATATGGGAAAGATATAAAAATACACTACAAAAAATCGTTGGAAAAACACTAATTGTCATTGACAAAAGTACTGTGAAATTATATGATTATTAACGGTATTGTTTTATATCACCCCACGATAAGCCCCGGAAACTTATTGTGTTACAAGATATATAAGCAAAGCAGAACAACAGTTAATGAAATAAATGAAATCTTACGCTTTTAAATCGTAACAATAATGATAGTTGTTAGTGCAATAAACATAGGTTCGAATGTGATTTATTCGCACTGCAATAATGAACGAAGCATTTATTTTTAGGAGGACAATTATTATGCGTCAAACATTTATGGCAAATGAATCAAACATTGAGCGCAAATGGTATGTTATTGATGCTGAAGGCCAAACATTAGGTCGTTTATCATCAGAAGTAGCTGCTATATTACGCGGTAAAAATAAAGTAACTTACACACCACACGTTGATACTGGTGATTATGTAATTATCATTAATGCATCTAAAATTGAATTTACTGGTAACAAAGAACAAGATAAAATGTACCACCGTCATTCAAATCACCCAGGTGGTTTAAAATCAATCTCTGCTGGTGAATTAAAAAGAACAAATCCTGAACGTTTATTAGAAACTTCAATTAAAGGTATGTTACCAAGTACACGCTTAGGTGAAAAACAAGGTAAAAAATTATTTGTATATGGTGGCGCTGAACATCCACACGCTGCACAACAACCAGAAAACTACGAGTTACGTGGTTAATTAGAAGGAGGAAATTACATTGGCACAAGTTGAATATAAAGGCACAGGCCGTCGTAAAAACTCAGTAGCACGTGTACGTTTAGTACCTGGCGAAGGTAACATTACTGTTAACGAACGTGATGTACGTGACTACTTACCATTCGAATCATTAATTTTAGACTTAAATCAACCATTTGATGTTACTGAAACTAAAGGTAACTATGATGTTTTAGTTAACGTACATGGTGGTGGATTTACTGGACAAGCTCAAGCAATCCGACATGGAATTGCACGTGCTTTATTAGAAGCAGATCCTGAATACAGAGGTTCTTTAAAACGCGCTGGATTACTTACTCGTGATCCACGTATGAAAGAACGTAAAAAACCAGGTCTTAAAAAAGCACGTCGTTCTCCACAATTCTCAAAACGTTAATTTTTGGCGAACAACATTTACACTTCCCATTTATTGGGAAGTGTTTTTTTATAATTAAAGACTGGGACAATTAAATGTCCCAGTCTTTATTGTTACGTAGGATTTAGATTATTCAATTAAAAAGCACACCATATTCAAGCTTTTTCAATACTATGCTATGCCCTAAAATAAGGAAGTGTCATCAAGAAATTCTACCGACTTGACGTGTTTGATTTTGGAGCATGAGTAGTGGATTTTGAACTTAATTTGACTTCTATGTTACTTAACTATTACTATTTACTATTTCTTCTATAACACTAGTCATGTCATCGTGTATAACTAGGCTAGCTGTATGATCATATGGAGTTGCATCTCTATTGATGATAACTAAGTTGTCACCTTTAAATTCTGATACAAAACCAGCAGCAGGCTGTACAACAAGTGATGAACCTAATACGATGAGTGTATCTGCATGTTGAATTTTATCTAATGCCTTGAATACTGTTTTTTGATTTAACATTTCGCCGTATAAAACAATATCAGGTCTGATGACGTTACCACATTTTTCACAATATTTGAGATGATGTGTCATGACATATGATTTTGAGTATTCCTCATAACAGTTAATACAATAAAAGCGATTAAGTGAGCCGTGTAGCTCATCAATATTGTGACTTCCTGCATCTTCATGTAAACCATCTATATTTTGAGTGATGACGCCAAGTGATTTTTGTTGATTTTCCAGTTGTGCTATCCATTGATGAACAATATTAGGTTTTTTATCAGCAATTAAAAGTCTTTCATGATAAAAGTTTATAAAACTTTCTTTATTATCATGTAAATGATCGATGCTAAGCAAATACTCTGGAGACTGTCCATCCTTTGATATTTCATCATACAAGCCACCCATTGAGCGAAAATCTGGAATTCCGCTTGCAACTGAAACACCAGCTCCTGTAAAGAAAACAATTTGATTAGAGTTGTTTACGATATCTTTTAACTGTTGAATATCTGTTTTTTTCATTTGTTTTCACCTCATTATCATAGATATTATGTAAGTATTCATTTATTATCAACTGCAATATAATTTAATATTAAAGAATTCATGTTATGATTTAAAGTAATGATAGAAGGTATTTCTAACTTTTTAATGAAAATCGGTAGTATTTTTGAAAAATCAAAATAATTATATAAAAAAATGTGATATTTAAAATATACAATATCGATTTTAAATTTGTATGATAGTAAGTGATAAACTTCTAAAATAATGAAACTGTTTCAATATTATGATATATAGTAATTATAGGAAGTGAATAAATAAATGAACAAATATGATAGATTAGATGAAATCACAAAATTAGTAAATAAAAGAGGTTCTGTAAGAACAAACGAAATTGTCGAAGATCTAAATGTTTCAGATATGACTGTGCGCCGTGATCTTGCTGAGCTCGAAGAAAAAGGTGTTCTCACTAAAATACATGGTGGCGCTCGTAGTAATTCAGCTTTCCAATATAAAGAAATGTCGCATCAAGAAAAACATACACGTTTTATTGAAGAAAAACGATTTATAGCAAAGAATGCAGTAGATTTAATTGAAGATGGAGATACTATTTTCTTAGGTCCTGGTACTACGGTTCAAAAATTAGCTGAAGAAATAAATCATTATTCATTAACGATTATTACTAATTGTTTACCAGTATTTAATATATTAATGAAAAAACAAACGTTACATTTCAGAGTCTATTTATTAGGTGGAGAAATGCGTGATTTAACTGAAGCATTTGTAGGTGAGATGACAAATCAATTATTAAGTCAACTAAGATTTAGTAAAATGTTTTTTAGTAGTAATGGTGTTAAAGATGGTCTAGCTATGACATCCTCAATAGAAGAGGCTTATACGCAACAAATTGCACTTAGCCATTCGTTGGAAAAATATTTACTGATTGACTCTTCAAAAATTGGTAAGGATGATTTTTCATCATTTTGTGAGCTTCGTGAACTCAATGCAGTTTTAACAGATAATAATGACTTGGAAAAGAAAGAAAAAATAGAATCATATGTTGAGGTTATTAGTTAATGTCGTTAACATATTGTCTTTAAAGTGATCATAAAGATTATGTCAATTAAACATTATTATAAAGTAATAAAATCAAGTGATAAGAATTGTAAAATTAAATATCTAGTTTAAGTAAAAACAGCAATAAATTTTTAACATTTATTGCTGTTTTTTTGTTTAAATAAACATTTCACATAGAGAAAAACAATAATTTCTTTTTAAATCAACATGTATCAAACAAAATTACGTGACAATTGTTTGATATGTGTTGATTATTTGTTTGAATATGTTTATAATTTAGGTGTAAAGATTTGAAAGCGCTTTTTCAAAAACACATGTGTTTAAACACCTTAATTCAAAAAAGGAGACTTATTATGACGATTATTATTGGTTCAGATGTAGATGGCAAACGCTTAAAAGAATTAATTAAAGCTTATTTGGAAGACAACGATTATGATGTTTTAGATGTCACAGAAGGAAAAGATTTAGATTTTGTTGATTCTACAGTCTCTGTAGCTAAAGAAGTTCAAAAGTCCGACGACAATCTAGGTATTGCTATAGATGCCTATGGTGCAGGTAGTTTTATTGTTGCAACTAAAATTAAGGGAATGATTGCGGCTGAAGTTTCAGATGAGCGTTCAGCTTACATGACACGTAGTCATAATAATGCACGCATGATTACTATGGGAGCCGAAATTGTTGGAGATACGCTTGCTAAAAATGTTGCAAAAGAATTTGTCAATGGTCATTACGATGGTGGACGTCATCAAATCCGCGTAGATATGTTAAATAAAATGTGTTAATAGGAGGAATAAAAATGAAAATTGCAATAGGTTGCGATCATATTGTTACTGATACAAAAATGGAAGTTTCACAACACTTAAAATCACAGGGACACGAAGTGATAGATGTTGGAACTTATGATTTTACACGTACACATTATCCGATTTATGGAAAAAAGGTAGGAGAAAAAGTTGCGAGTGGTGAAGCAGATTTAGGTGTATGTATTTGTGGCACTGGGGTAGGAATTAGTAACGCTGCAAACAAAGTACCTGGTGTTAGAACTGCTTTAGTTAGAGATATGACATCAGCGCTTTATTCTAAAGAAGAGTTAAATGCAAATGTTGTAAGTTTTGGCGGTAAGGTAGCAGGTGAATTATTTATTTTCGACATCGTTGATGCATTCATTGAGGCAGAGTACAAACCTACTGAGGAAAATAAAAAATTAATTGCTAAAATCAATCATTTAGAAGCACATAACAATGACCAAACTGATCCACATTTCTTCGATGAGTTCTTAGAAAAATGGAATAAAGGTGAATATCACGATTAAGGATGATGTCCAATGATTTTAACATTAACTTTAAATCCCTCAGTTGATATATCTTATCCTTTAGATCAGTTTAATTTAGATACTGTTAATAGGGTATCTCAAACAAGCAAAACAGCAGGCGGTAAAGGATTAAATGTTACTAGAGTATTGTCTGAATTTGGTGAAGACGTAATAGCAAGTGGTTTTTTAGGTGGAGCATTAGGTCAATATATTGAAGAACAAATAGAAACTACTCGTATTAAACAAGCATTTTTCAAAATCAAAGGCGAAACACGAAATTGTATTGCGATACTACATGAGGGACAACAAACTGAGATCCTTGAAAAGGGTCCCACGATTGAACTTAAGGAATCAGAGGAATTCAAGTCACATCTATTAAAACTTTTCAAAGAAACTGATGTGGCTGTTATGTCTGGTAGTCTGCCCAAAGGACTTAATACTGATTATTATACGGATATTGTGAGATTAGCAAAAGAACAAGGAATTTTGACCATTTTAGATAGCTCTGGTCAATCACTTGAGGAAGTTCTTATTAGTAATGTGAAACCTACAGTAATTAAACCTAATATATATGAATTATCACAGCTTTTAAAATACAAAGTAACAAGTGATATTAAAGAATTGAAAACGGCAGTAAGTCAGCCAATATTTAATGATATTGAATGGATTATTGTTTCATTGGGCAGTGAAGGTGCTTTTGCAAAACATAATCATAAATTTTACAAGGTGAATATCCCCAACATTAAAGTAGTTAATCCTGTTGGATCAGGAGATTCTACCGTAGCAGGTATTGCTTCTGCACTCATTCATCAACAAACCGATGAAGAGTTATTAAAAAAAGCAAATGCATTCGGAATGCTAAATGCAATGGAACAACAAACAGGTCATATTAATACAGATAAATTTGACGAAATATTCAAACAAATAGAAGTTATAGAGGTGTAATTTATGACAAAATCACAACAAAAAGTGTCATCAATTGAGAAATTAAGTAATCAAGAAGGTATTATTTCAGCTTTAGCATTTGATCAACGTGGTGCATTAAAAAGAATGATGGCAGAACATCAATCTGAAACACCAACAGTAGAGCAAATAGAACAATTAAAAGTACTTGTTTCCGAAGAATTAACTCAATATGCGTCTTCAATTTTATTGGATCCAGAATATGGTTTACCAGCATCGGATGCTCGAAATAATGACTGCGGACTATTACTTGCATACGAAAAAACTGGATATGATGTGAATGCGAAAGGTCGCTTGCCAGATTGCTTGGTAGAATGGTCTGCGAAACGTTTGAAAGAGCAAGGGGCCAATGCAGTTAAATTTTTACTTTATTATGATGTAGATGACACAGAAGAAATTAATATACAAAAGAAAGCATATATTGAAAGAATTGGTTCAGAATGTGTTGCCGAAGATATTCCTTTCTTCTTGGAAGTTTTAACATATGACGACAATATTCCTGACAATAAAAGTGCAGAATTCGCTAAAGTCAAGCCACATAAAGTTAATGAAGCAATGAAGTTATTCTCTGAAGATCGTTTTAATGTGGATGTACTTAAAGTAGAAGTACCTGTGAATATGAATTTTGTGGAAGGATTTTCAGAAGGAGAAGTTGTCTATACTAAAGAAGAAGCTGCACAACATTTCCGTGATCAAGATGAAGCTACTCACTTACCATATATTTATTTAAGTGCAGGTGTATCAGCGGAATTGTTCCAAGATACATTAAAATTTGCGCATGATTCTGGTGCGCAATTCAATGGTGTTTTATGTGGACGTGCCACATGGTCAGGAGCAGTTAAGGTATACATTGAAGAAGGAGAGCAAGCTGCTAGAGAATGGTTGCGTACGGTAGGATTTAAAAATATTGATGATTTGAATACAGTATTGAAAACAACAGCTACATCATGGAAAAACAAATAATGTAAGGGAGGATATTCAAATGAATAGAGATGAGGTACAATTACTCGGATTTGAAATTGTTGCCTATGCTGGGGATGCACGTTCAAAATTATTAGAAGCTTTAAATGCCGCTAAAGATAGTGAATTTGATAAAGCAGAACAACTTGTAGAGGAAGCGAATGAATGTATTGCCAATGCACATAAAGCACAAACTAATCTTCTAGCTCAAGAGGCTAAAGGGGAGGATATCGCATATAGTATCACTATGATTCATGGTCAAGACCATTTAATGACAACATTACTTTTAAAGGACTTAATGAAGCATTTAATTGAATTATACAAAAAAGGGAGCTGACCCCTATGAATAAATTAATAGCATGGATAGAAAAAGGAAAGCCTTTCTTTGAAAAAATATCACGAAATATCTATTTAAGAGCGATTCGTGATGGATTTATTGCTGCTATTCCAATTATCTTATTCTCAAGTATATTTATTTTAATTACCTATGTACCAAATGTGTTTGGTTTTACTTGGAGTAAAACAATGGAAGGTATATTGATGAAACCCTATAACTATACAATGGGAATAGTTGGTTTAAGCTAAAAAAGAGTCGTAAACGTTGATATGAAGAGGTTTACAACTCTTGATAATATGAATTGAATACGTTTTGAATACGTTATTATTAAAAACTAACATAATTTGCGAACTTTTCGGCCACTTTCTCACGCTGCTTTTCAGTAACGTGTGCATATATTCCCATTGTCGTTTGTATATCCCCGTGACCTAATCTATCTTGTACCTCTTGAACAGATAAGCCCGCTTCAAATAATAATGAACAGTGTGTATGTCTAAAACCATGTACTGTTATCCTTTTAAAATTATTTTTCTTACATATCAAATTCAAAGTTTCATTAGCATATACTCTATTTAGTCGTTTATTCGTTTCTACATTCGTGAATATTTCTTGATGTTTGCTAGATGTATTATGACCGTGTTTAAGAGATAACACACGTTGTTGAGTACGCCACTCTTTTAATACCTCTAATGTTTTACTATCAACGCTGATCGTTCTAATAGATGAACGAGTTTTAGGAGTATCTATAAATTGCCTATGATTTAAGCCCTCTGCAAGCGTCTTATTCACGCTTAACGTCTGATTAGTAAAATCTATATCATTCCATGTTAAAGCCATTAATTCGCCCCGTCTGATACCAGTAAAGGCAAGTGTACGAAATAAAGCATGATGTAATACATTATCTTTTACAAGCTCTAAAAACTGCTGCAATTCATCACTTGTATAGTATTTCATTGTTTCATGTTTCTGATTACTTTTCTTACGTGGTGCTTTTATGTGATTAAATGGATTATCAGTTATGATCTTCAAACTAATAGCATACTCAAAGATAGTAGACGCATATATACGCCCCTTTTTCGTTTCTGAATATATTCTATACCATTCATTCAATACTTTTTGACAATGTGGCACGGTAATATCTTTAATGGCCATATTCTCAAAGTGTGGAAGTATCATCATTTTAAACGTTGTCATTGCTTGCTGATAGGTACTTTCTTTTACTGTATTTCTATATTGTTCTAACCATAGTTCATATATTTGCTTAAACGTCGTTATTTCGTTGTTTAAAAAGCCATTAGCTTGTACTTCTGTTTGCAGCTTAGCCTCTGCAATTTTGGCTTCTCTCTCAGTTTTAAAGCCACGTCTTGTTGTCCGCTTCTGCTTACGAGTAATTGGATCAATGCCAAGATATGCAACAAACATATAAGCAGTTGAACCATCTTTTTTAGTATATTTTTTAATCATGGTAAATCAATCCTTTCTACTTGCCCGCATGCGTTTGATTGGATTGAACACACCTTTGAGAGTGGTTACTCATTGGTGCGGTAATAGTATTAATATTGTTGTTGTAGGTAAAAAAATAATAAGGGTAGGCATGCTACCCGTAAAATTATTGTTGTAACACTTGTGATTCATTTCTTGCTTTAGTTACATCTTGTTTGAAACTGTCATACGATTGGTTGGGACTAGACAACGTCATGCCAGGACCACCACCCATGTGTTGATATTTATCAGGATTATTTTGAATGTTTTCTGTAAGCTTTTTAGCATTTAAATATTCTTGATAACTAGGAGAGTTAGGGTCTTGTTGTTCTGTTTGATTATCATTAGATTGTTGCTGGTTATTTTGTTGTTGAGTAACGTTTTCACCCTGTATGCGTTCATTGTTGCCATTGTTATCTTGCGCTTTGCCATTATTGTTTTTAGATGTACTTTGAGATTCATTGCTAGACGTATCATTACTATCTGAATTAGCTTGTTGTTTATCTTCACTAGAGTTATTCTTTGAATCTTTCTTACTATCTGATTTCTCATCTTTATTCTTTTTAGGGTCATTCGACTTTTTATGTTCGGACTGTTTGTTATCAGCTTTATTCGACTTATCCCCGTCTTGTCCACATGCACCTAACACCAACAAACTTACAAACATTAAAAATAAAACCTTTTTCATTCTACATTTCTCCTTTAATTAAATTGATTGATATTTAAAAACCCTCAACGGCTCAAACGTAATAGAGTAATCGCCGTAGTGAGTTCCGATACCATGTTTATTTTTGTAATGCTACAATATTTCTAATACGTGTTCTTCACTTAACTGAACATACTCTGCTAATTCATATAAGATACTAACAACATTATATGAGCCTTTTCCGTTAATAGTAACTTTCCAATCATTAAAGTACATTCTATCTTTCTCCTTTAATTAAATTTAAATATTAACGACTATGTAATGCTATATTAATGTGTAAATAGTATGTATGAACTCGTAAGTGAAGTGGGTACTAACGAATACTATGATTTTTAGCTTGAAAACTTGTTTTATTGAAAATTAAAATATTATTTGATGCATTAATGATATGTATTTACTCTTAAGAAGAATTTATTTTAAATACCTCTCTATTTCATTTTTTAAATCTATTAAACTATCAGTCGGTAAAAATTGTAATTCCTCTTTATACTCTTCTAAAGATGGTGCATTTCTCACATTAAAGAATATATTAAATATTAATAAATCACTATCTAATTCAAATGGTAGTTTATCAACTATTTTATTTTTTATTTGGTTTAAATCATTATATAAGTCAAAGAATTCTTTACTAAATCCTGCTTTTAAAAGATTTTCATAATTATCTTTTTCTATAAAGCAATTACAATTTAGATATAATGTTCCATTTTCAAACTTTTTATTTTTAAATGTTTTTAAATCTATTGGGTCAATAGATCCCTCGAAAATAAAATCCTCATTATTTATTTCATACGTGATTGAAACGCCATAGGTTTTCCAACTTTCATTGATATGTTCGTATTCCTCGATAATAGTTTTAATATTAAATGATTTTTGCTTAATTTTCACAGGAGAGTATATTAAAAGGTCTTTTAATTGAATACCAAAAAAGTTACATAATTCATCAATAGTATCGTACTTAATATTTTTATTCTCATTGCGTATCAATGATAAAAGAGTTGGTCTTGTTATACCGGTTTGCTCAGAAATTTGTGACTGTGTAGCTCCAAATAGCTTCATATAATTTTTTAATGTACATAAAATCATAATTTACCTCCTGAATTTATTATGAACGTTTTGTTTATAAAAATCCACTAATAAAAGAAAAAAACGTAAATGAATATTGCTTTATTTTTTGATATGTGGCATACTTATTTTGAAGGTAATATTTACGAAAAAAACCTAATAATGCGTAAATATGTAAAATTTAACTTCAAAAAGGAGTGTTTATATGAAAGTGGAAAGTAAAATAATTGATTTTAAAATTGCTTTATTTAAAAAAGGTTTTTCAATATCTAAATTTGCGAAAGCATTAGATATTAATACTTCTTATGCTAATCAGATTGTAAATGGCAAAAGAACACCGTCACCAGTATTAGCAAAGAAAATGGCCAAAATACTTAATGTAGAGATTAACGATATATTCAATATCACTGTCGAGGAGGCTTAAATATGGCAGAACAACAATCAATTTTAAGCGAAGCCGCTTCTATTGAATTAGCAAAAGGCATATTGAAATTGGCCGAGCAAATCGCACAGCAAAAGATAGAACAACAACAGAAACGGTGGCTTACACAAACAGAAGTAAGGAAGTTATACAGATGTACACATAGTGATGTTACAGAGTGGGAACGTTTAGGACTTACTAAACGTAAACAGGGACGAAGTTATTACTATGATCGTCATGAAGTCGAAGAATTTTTATTATCGCAAAAACAATAAAAAATCTTGCCCGCAAGCAAATGATTAAGGAGATAAATAAATGAAAATCTTATTGACATATATTGTAGTAATCACTCTAGTTACTTTATCAGTAGCATTCTTGACAGATATATTTATAGCATTTGGAGTTTATTTTTTAACATCAGCATATGGACTATTTTTGGAGGTTGAATAAGGTGAACCAAGAACAAATGGAAATCATACAAGATATCTATAACACTTTAGAATCAGTGGTTAATAGTAAATCAGCAGAGTATAACCACATTATTAAAGAAGGCAATAATGAATGGACTGAAACAGTAAATCGTGAAAAGAATCTAGAGGCATTTATTGAATGGACATTGCAACAAATAGAAAATAATTTTGAATTTGAAGAGGAGAATGGAAAAATGAATAGAAAAATTGGAACAGTAAATATTAATGATTTGAAAGTAGATTATAGCTATCGCTCATCAAATAATCCTAATGCAGATGGTATTGTTGAAAATTTTGAAAGACTTGCAATTGGATATATCACAGTTAGTGCGAGAGAAGATGGATTATATATTATTGATGGTATTCGTCGAGTTGAAGCGCTTAAACATCTAGGTTATGTAGAATGTCCTGCTGAAGTATTACATGGGTTAACTGTTGAAGATGAAGCACGAATTTTTGTTAATATGAATGAGTTTCATGATGAATACGACGAAGAATATGAAGTATATCCAGATGTTGAAGTGGAGGACGAAGATTAATGAATTGGGAAATTAAAAATTTAATGTGTGATATAG
>NZ_KV834741.1:0-3311 GCF_001837945.1 Staphylococcus sp. HMSC077D08
ATTTCTTCATAGCTAATCTTAGTATGTTTTAAATGATTTAAATATTAGAATTTTGACAAATAATTAGAACAATCAATCGTTATCGCATACGTAGAGTAAAATAATCTACAATTTATAAAACTTCTTTCAAAATAAATTGTTAAATTTGATAGAAAGTAATTTGAAAATCAAATATTACAAAATGATTAATGTTTAATCATATGTTCAATAAAATACTTAGTGATACGATAATCATCAGTTAGTTCTGGATGGAAAGAAACACCGAGATATTGTCCTTGTTTGACGGCTACTATTTTATCTCCAACTTTACTAAGTATTTCCACTCCGTTATCCACTTTAGCAATATGAGGTGCTCTAATAAATACTCCCTCAATATCATTTGCTATCCCTTTAATATCAAGTTCAGATTCAAAGCTATCGACTTGTCTACCGAATGAATTACGCTCAACAGTTATGTCTAATTTCTTTAAATAACCAGACTCATTTTCAACATTTTTTGCAAGAACGATTAATCCAGCACATGTTCCAAACATTGGCATATCTAAATGTTGTAACTTTTCTTTAAATCCATATAAATCCATTAAACGACGTAATGTTGTTGACTCGCCACCAGGTAATATTAGACCATCAATTTCATTTAGCTGCTCTACTCTTTTTATAGCAATGCCTTCATAACCACTTAATTCAATATGACGAATATGTTCACGTACAGCACCTTGTAAGGCTAAAACACCAATTTTAATCATTACCAACCACGCTCTTGCATTCTTTCTTCTAGTGAAATTTGATTAATATCTAGACCTTTCATAGCCGTACCTAGCTCACTTGCCAATTTTCCAATTAACTCATAATCTTGATAATGTGTAGTAGCTTGAACGATAGCTTTAGCAAATTTTTCAGGATCTTCAGATTTAAATATACCTGAACCAACAAATACACCATCTGCACCTAATTCCATCATTAGTGCTGCATCCTGAGGCGTAGCAACACCACCAGCTGCAAAATTAACTACAGGAAGACGTCCATTATCTTTAATTTGTTTTAATACTTCATAAGGTGCACCCAAATCTTTTGCAAATGTCATAATTTCATCATCGTTCATAACTGTTAAACGGCTAACTTCAGAATTAACACGTCGCATATGACGAACAGCTTCAACTATATTACCAGTACCAGGTTCACCTTTCGTACGCAACATCGCCGCACCTTCACCAATGCGTCGTGCTGCTTCACCTAAGTTACGACAGCCACACACAAAAGGAACTGTAAATTGATCTTTTCTTAAATGATATTCTTCGTCTGCAGGTGTTAGCACTTCAGACTCATCTATATAGTCAACATCCATCGATTCTAAAACTCTTGCTTCTGTAATATGACCAATTCTGGCTTTAGCCATAACAGGAATTGAAACAGCATTCATAACTTCTTCAACTATTTTAGGGTTTGCCATACGTGCAACACCACCAGCAGCACGAATATCTGATGGTACACGCTCTAATGCCATTACGGCAACAGCTCCGGCTTCTTCAGCAATTTTCGCTTGTTCTGCATTAACGACGTCCATAATGACACCGCCTTTTTGCATTTCAGCCATTCCTCTTTTCACTCGATCTGATCCTACTATTTTAGACATACTACTTACCCCTTTTCTTATTGATTAAATATATTTTACGAGATAAACTGATATTTAAAAAGGTTCAATTTGTACATAAAGATAGGGGTCAGTTAATTGAAAGTAAATCAACCACTTTATTTATCATTATATGAAAAGTTAAAAAATCAAATTATCGAAGGTCAATATCAATCAAATGATAGATTTCCATCTAAACGACAGTTAAGTAACTATTTATCTGTTAGCCACACTACAATAGAACATGCATATCAATTACTTGTAGATGAAGGTTTCATTTATTCGAAACCTAGATCTGGATACTTCGTTTCCGATATAGAATCATTGCCAGTGATACATCGACAAACAAATCAATTAAACACTGATAACTTAGAAAAGAAGCAACGACAATATAAATATGCTTTTAATTTAGCTGAAATTGATTCTGAAAGTTTTCCTATGCATATTTTTAGAAAATATGCGAAAGACGTTTTTGAAGATCATCAGCTATCACTATTACAACGAGGTGAGCGTCAAGGAGAATATATTTTAAGGCAACAAATTTCACATTACTTATTTAATAGTCGTGGCGTCACTTGTCACCCAAATCAAGTTATTATTGGATCATCAACAAGCCAGTTACTCGATATGATAACCAATTTACTAAAAAAAGAAGAGTTTATTATTGAACAGCCAAGTTATCCACCAATTAAACATACGCTTGATAAAAAAGGTATAAGTTATATTCAGGTACCAGTTGAACAAAATGGAATACAAATCGATCCTATTTTACATACAAATAACAATATTTTATATATAACACCTTCTCATCAATTTCCAACTGGTTATGTCACCAATTTAAAAAAAAGAACGCAATTAATCAATTGGTCGCATCAAGCAAAGCAAAGATATATTATTGAAGATGATTATGATTCAGAATTTAGATATTTTGGCAAACCCATACCTGCATTACAAAGTTTAGACACAAAAGGAAAAGTCATTTATATTAGTACTTTCTCAAAATCTTTATATCCAAGCTGTAGGATTGCATATATTGTTTTGCCACAAAATTTAATGAACAAATATAATAATCAAAAATATAAAGAAGGAAATACAGTGCCAGTGCACATTCAACACATGGTTGCTCAATTCATGATAAGTGGGAAATTTGAAAGACATTTGAATAAAATGCGAAAGATTTATAGAGATAAACTTGATTATATTTTAAAACGATTAAAGCCATACAATACTCAAATAAAGATTGAAGGCGCACTAACTGGAATGCATTTTACAATAACTGTTAATAATGGATTGTCGATGAAACAATGTTTAAAAAATGCGAAAAAAAATAATTTAAAATTAAAACCTTATCATTACGAAAATTATTCTAAAGCTTATCCAAAATTTATTTTAGGATTTGGGGGGATAAAAAAAGAAGAATTAGAAGACCATGTTAATGCATTAATTCATTCACTCGTTATATAAATACTAGACTTTAAGAAACTTTAAAATGCTTTAATTATTGTTACGATACATTACAGTAATTAAAGCATTTAAGGTTAGATCTGCTACTTAACCTTTATAAGCCACAAATGAAATTACCTCTTATAAAAGTTATTAAGTAGCTAATTTATTTATCAATACTTTCTTTTTTAGAACTCTTTTCATATAAAAAAAGAGACCTTTCGGTCTCGATTAGGCT
>NZ_KV834742.1:0-89185 GCF_001837945.1 Staphylococcus sp. HMSC077D08
TTATTTACTTATCCTGGAACTTTATGTCCCACACTCCTTTTATTCCTTTACAAGCAATATTTCTATTGTTGATAGGATATATTTTATATTTGCTACCTCAAACTTTTTATAGAGATAGTATGAATAATTCTAAAATAAGTTGTTTATCCATATAAGATGATTTTAGTTTGTAGTCAGTCTCTGCACAAGCGTTTATGATGTTAAACAAACTTTCTAGTTTATAATGACGGGATTGATTGAGTGCTAGTTTTACTCTATAAGGATGTGCATTTACAGTCTTTGCAATTTGTTGCCCACTATAGCCTTTTTGACTAAGAATTTTACATTGATAATATAATCTATAATTACTAGTAATTAATGCCAGTAATTTTATAGGTTCCTCTTTCATAATAATTAAGTCATTGACTAATTGTATAGCTTTATTCTTTTTACCTTTTTGAATGTATTCAGTTAGTAGAAAAACATTTTGCTCTAAACTTCTATTAATAATTAGATCGATATCTTCTTTATTAATTATAGGTCTTTCGCCTATGAATAAAATTAACTTTTCCAATTCTTGAGAAACAATATTATAGTTAACACCAGTTAATTCAATAAATAATTCAAGAGCATCTTGCTTAATATCTTTATAATTATTGTTTAGTGTATTTTTAATCCAATGCTTTAATTCCTTCTCAGACATTTGTTCAATTTTCTTAAGTTGTGCATTTTTCTTTAATGTTTTCGTGAGTTTTTTTCGCTCATCTAGTTTAGACTGATACACTTCAAAAATAATGAGATTTTCACCATCATATTTTTCTAAAAATTTTATAAGCTCGTCAGAATTGTGATTTAAATCTTTAGAAAATTTTTCTCCTGTAAAAACATATGAGTTTTTAACAACAATTGCTTTTTTATCCGAAAAAAAAGGCATAGTAAGTGTCTCTTCAATAATCGGAGTTAGGTCACTCTCGTACAAATTGTATTTTACATAATTAAAGTCATCTATCTCTTGTCCTAGATAATCATTAACAATTTCTTTTGTTTTTTTTTCGACTAATTCTGGTACTTCACCGTAGACAGTGAAGATATGGTTGCTCATACGTACACCTTCCTCTATATATCATACGCATGAATTATATCACTTTACGATATACTTTCTCTAGCTAAACTCTTTTGATTTAAAATATCACGGTAGACTATGTAAACTTCTTCATCTAAATTTATAGTTAATTCCCCGTTGTCTTGAGTATCAAAAACTTTACTACCATAATATTTTAATCTTTGAATAACATCCAAATTAGGTAAATGATACTTATTATTTTTACCACTAGATATAAGACTGATTTTAGGTTCAATATCTTTAATAAATAATTCCGAACTACTTGTCCTACTTCCATGATGACCAACTTTTAGAATATCTATTTTTGGTAAATTATATCTCTTCATAAGAATGTCTTCATTATTAACAGTTGCATCTCCCATAAGTAAAATATTAATATCATTATATTGAATTAATGTAACAATAGAATATTCATTTTTATCATCACTTAATGGTATAAAACTATTTAAAAAGCTTATCTTACTATTATCAATTTCTATTTTTTTTACTTGGTTTACATCTATGATCTTTATCTCTTTCTCCTTGCATTTTGTCGTAACCTCTTTAAGTAATTCTAATGGGAAACTTTCAATATTTAAAACGAGATTATTCACATTAATATTATTTAAAAAATATATTAATTCACCCATATGATCGGCATGAGGGTGTGTAATTACTAAATAATTTATAGTGGTAATACCCTTTTTCTTTATACTGGGTAAAATTTTATATTTGGCAATATTATTATGTTTAAAACTTACATTTTCATTTCTTTTCCCTCCTGTATCAATCAAAACATTTTTATTTGACTTTGTTTTGAATAAAATGCTATCTCCTTGGCCCACATCAAAAAGTGTTAACTCGGCATAATGTGGTCCAATTAAATATGTAAAAATGATTAAAACAATTAAAAAACTTATTACGGATGTAACAATCCCTCTATAGACAAGTATGTAAAGAAAAATTAACGTTAGTATAATCAAAATAAGTAAACTATATTGGTTTAATTTAGGAATGTACCACTTAAAATGATTTAAATTTAAAAATAAATGAACTATCCAATCGTGAATTTTAAAAAGTATATTTATATAAGTATTTAATAGGAAGCTATGTTGAAAAATATGAATTAAAATAAAGTAGATAATGACAGAAGGAAATAATATAAGAGAGTAGAATGGAACAAATATAAAATTAGATAGCAAACCTATCCATTGAAATTGATTAAAATGATAGGTATTAATTACAATTGAACCTAATTGAGCCAAAAAGCTAATAATAAATAAACATTTAAGTGGTTTTAAACCACTTATATATGGTTTTGTCAATATAATAAATAAACTTATCAAAAAAGAGAACTGAAAACCAATATGATTAATAAATTGAGGATTTAAGACAATCATTAACACAAATATAAATGAAAGCACATGTATAGAACTTTTCCTAAAATGGATTGGCATAATAAGTATGATGATTGCAATTGAAATAGCACGCATGGCACTAGGTACAAATCCAGTATAAACAGCGTAGATTAATAATAGTAAAATAGTTACCCCTTTAATGAGAACTAGAGGTATATTTAAACGTACTAACAGTTGATAAACGAGGACAATAATTGTACCAACATGTGTACCACTTATAGCTAGTAAATGGTAAATACCTATATCTCTGATGTTAGATTTGTAGTATTCATCAATTAGAGAGGTATCACCAGTTATCAACGCTAATATTCTTTCAGGATGCGTGACTCCAGATTTATGAATAATTTTGGTGATATAATTTTGATGATGATATATAGGAGTGAAAATACTGTTTTCCTGGCAATACTTAAATTGAACTGTTGAAATATTCAACAAGAGAAACTCTTTATCGAATTTAAATTCTCCTTTAACTCGACAACTTTTATGAGTTAAATCTTGCTTCAAATTTGACTTTAATGCTTTATAAAAGTATCTATAGTCTTTATTTTTATAATTTAATATGCCAGTATAGTATGTTGATTTAGGTGTAAAAGATTTAAAACTAACAAAATCATCAATAAAAGGTTCACTATATAAACTATTTAAGTTTTTAATTTCAGTTTGGTTATAGGAACTTATTAAAAAAAATGAACTTATAGCTGAAATAAACATTAATGATAGTATTATAATATTAAGCCTTTTAATCATAATTAGTAACAAAAGCGTTAATATTAAGGAGATAGAGATTACTTTGAATTTTATCCAAAGTACCCCTACCAAAAAAGAAAGAGCAATGTAAAACATTGGTTATTCTTGAGTCAGATATTGAGCAACATATTCAGGTGAAAACGGAATTTTTTTATATTCAATTCCTGATTGCTTCAATAATTTAATGGCATAGTCATGATTATGATAATCTTGTGCATAGTAAATCGTTTTGATACCTGCTTGTATTATTGATTTCGTACAATTTAAACAAGGGAAATGAGTAACGTAAATCGTTGCACCTTCTGTTGATACACCCTGTTTTGCACATTGTAGTAGCGCGTTCATTTCTGCATGAATAGTACGTATACAATGTCCATCTTCAATCAAACATCCCTCATCAATACAGTGCACTTCTCCAGCTACTGAGCCGTTATATCCACCCGCTATTATTCTATTATCCTTTACTATTGTAGCACCAACTGATAATCTTCTACACGTTGATCTTAATGCCAGTAAATGACTCTGGGCCATGAAGTATTCTTCCCATTTAATTCGTTCCATTAACTATGCCTCCTTAAAATAAGTAGTTGTAATATTTATAGCTTAATCATTTAGATTTAATATTGCAATAAATGATGATTTAAATAGTAAAATGTTCTTTCAGTTTTTCAAATGTCTTCTTTCCAAATCCTTTTATTTTCATTAAGTCATTGATACTATTAAATCCATTATTTTTTTCTCTGTAATTTAAAATATCTTTAGCTTTACTTGGACCTATACCTGGTATGTTTTTCAATTGTTCTTCAGTAGCAGAGTTTAAATTCAAAGGTTGATTCGTGTTGATTTTTACGTCACTCGAATTCAATGCTGCTTGCTGTGAGTCTATTTTCATACTATTCTCACCCTTTTTAGGAACATAGATAAGTTTTTGGTCAACTAATTTTTCAGAAAGATTTAATTGTGATAAGTCTGCATCCTTTAATACCTCTGCTTTATTTAAAGCATCAATGACTCTATTCGAAGAAGACATTTCATATACATTCGGATGTTTAACAGCACCTTTAATATCGATAAATATTTTAGTTTCTTTTGTATTATCTTTTTGAATAGACACTTCTTTTTTATTTAACTTTTTGTTGTTTGTTATTTGCTGGTCAGATAATTTAGATTGTCCTTCCTGACTATTCTGTTTCAAATCACTATTGTTATCGTTGAACGAGTAAAAAAAGAATGTTATTAACATTATTAATATAATTAAGATGTACAATTTCCATTTCATAAAAAAATCGATATATCGCCTATTAATATTAAACACAAAAAATCACTCCTTCAGTATTATTAACGTACTGAGAAGTGATTTTACTTTTAAAAATTTATTTTTTAGCAACAAAAAATAAACGATGGGCATCTTCTTCATGACTGTGAATGTTAAAGTCTGTAAAAGTCTTAACATTATGATACCCAACATCTTGTAGTAAATTTCGATAGATTTGTTCGTCATATGTTCTTTGATAATGTGATTCGTCAAAGCGTCGATACAATCCATTTTGCTGTGATACAAAGAAAGTCATTTCATGATAAACACTTAATGGTTCTTCCCCACATATTGCATCCCAACCTACAAAAACATTATCAGATTCATCAATATAACTTTTATTATTAAATAATGTTTTCATTTTATGAACAGTATGTACATCAAAAATAAAAACACCATTTTTATTTAAATGCTGATACACTCTTTCGAATGTCATTTTTACATCATTTAATGTTTCTAAATAATTCAGTGAATCACAAAATATTGTAATCATATTAAATTTTTTGTTCAAATTAAAGTGAGTCATATTGCCTTCAATCCACTTCACCTGATTTGTTTTTTGGCTAGCTATTGATAACATATCTACACTAATATCCATACCAGTAACTTCACCTAGTGACGTTAGTAATTGTGTTAAGTTGCCAGTACCACAACCAATATCTAACAAATCATGACTATCAGAAGGTAAGAAATGTTGAACAATATTAAACCACGAATGATACGGTTGATCTTGAGTAAGTTGGTCATAAACTAAACTCATATCTTCATATTGATTCATGACTAAAATACTGCCTGACCATATTCTTTAATAGGTGCATCTTGATACAATTTCTCTAAATTGTAGTAGCTTCTTTCATCTTTATGAAACACATGAACAACTACATTTGCTAAATCAATAAGTATCCATCGAGCTTCTTGATAGCCTTCCATACGTTTAACTTCAATATCATGTTTATGTGCCACTTCTTTAACAGATCTAGCAATGGACTGAACTTGACGTTCATTGTTACCGTGACAGACTACAAAATAATCTGTCATATCACTAATTTCATTCATATTGAGAGAAATAATATCTTCTGCTTTCTTATTCTCCGCAGCTTCGACAGCAATATTTAATAATTCTTCTGAATTCATTTAATCATCCTTTATTCTTTCATCGCTATAATTATAATAATTTAAACACGCAATTGTGGCGTCATATACAGTAATATCCTTTTCTATTAAAAATAATACAGTGCGCTTAGAAATCTCATAAATTGTCTTATCTAAGCTACCTTGATTGTATGCCATATCTCTAATTTCTTCAACTCCAGGCGTTTTTCTACCAGGCTCTATATAGTCTGCAATAAAAACAAGTTTCTCAGTTTTAGTCATTTGTTGACGTCCAGTCGTATGATATTTTATAGCAAGTAAAACTTCTTCATCATTTACACCAAATTCATGTTTCATAATTGCCGCACATACTGGTCCATGAAGAATCTCTCCACCATAACTAAGCAAATCACTTTCAAGGTCATATTGTCTAACAATTTGATACATTGTACTTAAGTCTTCGTATTTACAGTAATCATGTAATATACCTGCCAACTCAGCTTTTTTGATATCACCATCGTATATTTCTGCTAACTTAACTGCGGTATCCGCCACTCGTAATGAATGTTGATAACGTTTATCAGGCAGTTTTTCTTTTACCAGTTCTTTAGCTTTACTTATCTCCATATAACCCCTCCTCCTTTATATAATTCTCTACCCCTTTGGGTACTAAAACTTTTATAGATTGGTTCATTTTCACTCTATTTCTAATCATTGTGGAGCTGATATCTATTCGAGGTATCTTTATAGAAATCATCTCTTTACTTACATTTTGGTTATCAGTTTCTCTATTCACAACAATAAAGGTTACAAGTTTTTTTAATTCATTAATTTTATACCACTTATCCAATTGTTTATACTGATCTGTTCCAATAATAAAGTATAACTGTGCATTATGATATATTTTTCTGAGATGCAAAATGGTTTCATACGTATAGCTTGGACCTTTTCTATCTAAATCAGTAGTGCAAATTTCACCAAATCCAATCTCCTTAATAGCGAGCTGTATCATTTTTACTCGCTGTACAGAATATAATTGCGTATTATGATGCTTTAAAGGGGCCATATAACTAGGCAAAAAGAAAAATATGTCTGGTTTAATAGCATGATAAACCTCACTTGCTACTGCTAAGTGAGCAGTGTGAATCGGGTTAAATTGACCGCCAAAGAGAACGATTTTTTGATTCATTATGGCAACTTGATTTCTTTATTTTCTTCAGACTCTTTATATAACACAATCATTGACCCGATTATTTGTACCAATTCACTTTGCGTTTGCTCAGCTACTAATGCTGCTAAATCTTTTTTATCATCAAAATTATTTTGTAATATATGAATCTTAATTAATTCTCTCTTTTCTAATGTTTCAGAAATTTGTTGAATCATATTTTCATTAATACCACCTTTACCTATTTGAAAAGTTGGATCAATGTTATGAGCTAAACTACGTAAATATCTTTTTTGCTTACCAGTTAACATCATAATTCTCCTTTCAATTCATGAATTACTACGTTTTTCATTGCTTCTATATCTGGTTCTAGATTAGTCCAAATTTTAAAACTTTCAGCACCTTGATGAACGAACATATCGAGACCATTATAGATTGGATTTCCTTTTTGTTCGGCTTCTATCAGTATTGGTGTTTTATATGGATTATAAACAATATCACTTACTAATGTATGAGAAGCTAAACGATTTAAAGAAATTACAGAATCTTTATTTCCGTACATACCAGCAGGTGTAGTGTTTATTATAATATCAAATTCATCTAAATGGCGTTCTGCATGGCTTAAATTTATTTTGTTAATATTTAACGACCAATTATTAAAACGAGACATCGTTCTATTTGCGATTGTTATAGTAGGACGAACGATTTTATATAATTCATTTGCTATGCCTTTACTTGCTCCACCTGCACCTAAAATTAATATATAAGCGTCTTCTATACCTTCATATATTTGCTTTAAACCATTGACATAACCAATTCCATCAGTATTATAACCAATCCACTTACCATCTTTAATTAAAACTGTATTTACCGCACCGACAGATTTCGCTTGTTCATTAATATCATCTAGGTACGGAATAATACGTTCTTTATGTGGAATAGTAACATTGAATCCATCAATGCTCTTTTCTGAAATTATTTTTTTAATGTCTTGCAATTGATTAACTGGTACATTTATCGCTTCATAAGTGCTTTCCAAATTTAAAGATTGAAAATTTGCATGATGCATCAATGGCGATAATGAATGAGAAATGGGGTTTCCAATTACTGCAAATTTCACTTTTATCACCTCATTTTAGAGAATTGAATTTCTTAAAATAACATCTACATGTTTTGGAACACGAACTATCACTTTTGCACCAGCATCAATAGTTATGAATCCTAAACCAGATATCATTATGTCACGTTTAGTTTTACCGGTTTCCAGTCTTACTGCTTTTACATCATTAAGATTAAATTGTTGTGCATCTTGAGGTGGTGAAAGCAATGCGCCTAATTGGGATTTCCATAAATCATTAGCTTTTTCGGTTTTAGTTCTATGAATATTTAAATCATTAGAAAAGAAACAAACAAGTGGTCTTTTACCACCAGATACATAATCAATGCGTGCCAATCCTCCGAAAAATAATGTCTGTTTTTCATTAAGTTGATACACACGTTGCTTTATTTCATTTTTAGGTATGATGATTTTCAACTCATTTTCAGATACATAGTTTGTCATTTGATGTGATTGAATGATACCTGGTGTATCAAACATAAATGATTTTTCGTCTAATGGAATATCTATCATATCTAAAGTTGTTCCTGGAAAGCGTGATGTAGTTACTACATCCTTTTCTCCCACACTCTGTTCAATTAATTTATTAATTAATGTAGATTTCCCAACATTTGTTGTACCTACAATGTATACGTCATCTTTATTTCTTACATGGTTTATAGATTGCAATAATTCATCAATCCCCCAACCTTTATTTGCAGAAATAAGAACGACATCTTCTGCTTCTAATCCATATTTACGAGCAGATTTTCTTAACCATTCTTTTACACGTCGATGATTAATTTGTTTAGGTAATAAATCTATTTTATTTGCCACTAATATAATTTTTTTATTACCAACAATCCGTTGTATTGCATTGATGAATGACCCTTCAAAATCAAACACATCTACTACATTGACAATAATTCCTTTTTTTTCAGATAGTCCAGTAAGTAGATTTAAAAAATCTTCACTTTCCATACCCACATCTTGAACTTCATTATAATTTTTCAATCTAAAACATCTTCTACAGATGACATCTTCTCGAAACATATTATGTTCTGGAACATAGCCGGGTGCGTCTTTATTTTCTGACTGTAGGGGTGCACCACATCCAATACATTTTAGTATTTCATTCAATCAATTTTCCTCCCATTTAATATAACCTTTTTTTCTAAAATGATTTAATAATCGTCTTTCAATTAATCGATTAAACTTTGTAATTAATCCATCAGTCCGTTTAACAGGTACTACCATAATTGTATATAAACCATTACAATTGCCACCAAACACATCAGTAAGCATTTGATCTCCTACAACAACAGTTTCTCTCGGTTGGATTTTCATTTTTTTTATAGCCATCTTAAAGGCTTTCCCCATTGGTTTACGTGCTTTGAATATATAATCTACACCTAAACTACTAGAGAAACTTGATACACGACTTTTATTATTATTTGACACAATTGTAACAGTTATTCCTAAATCTTTAGCCTTAGCAAACCACGATTTAACACCGTTAGTAGGTTCTTTAACATCCCAACCAACAAGTGTATTATCTAAATCAGTTATGATACCTTTAACACCACTATCGGCAAGTTTTTCTATATCAATTTCAAATATTGATTTCACATATGCATTTGGCATAAATAATTTTTTTATGATTCCCACTATCTTTTCACCTTTACCTTTATAATGATTCTACTAATAATGAAACTGTCTCACTAGATGATAAAGCTGCTTTATCTAAAAATTCTTCAAAAGAAATATCGGCTTTACCGTTTGCTAAGTCAGAAACAGCTCTAGTTACGATAAATGGTACTTTAAATTGGTAACATGTTTGTGCAATTGCAGTTGCCTCCATTTCGACAGCCATAGCTTCTGGAAATTGTTGCTTAATTTTTTGTCGCTGCTCTGAGCTACCTATAAAACTATCACCACTAACAATCATACCTACTTTACCATTCAGTTGTTGTTGTTCTAATACATGCATTGTTTTTTTCAACAATGTAGGATCAGTAGTATAAGTTTTAGGCATTTGAGGTATTTGTCCAAATTCATAACCAAACGCTGTAGCATTAGCATCATGATATAAAACATGGTTACTCACTAATATATCTCCAATAGATAGTGTTTGATCTAATGCACCTGCTGATCCAGTATTAATGACGACTTCAGGATTAAATTTTTCTAATAACAAAGTCGTTGAGATAGAAGCATTAACTTTACCTATACCACTTTGTGTTAAAACCACCTCTTTGTGGTTTAGCGTGCCAACATAAAATTTAACATGCGCAATATTTATTTCATTCATATCATTCAATTTACGCTTTAAAATCGTCACTTCTTCTTCCATTGCTCCAATAATTCCTATCATATATCTTTTTACACCTCATTTATAAAGCATTAGCATAAGTATTTTATCACATTTTAAATATCTCCACGATAGCGAGTTTTAAAGTATCAATGCTTAAATCGCTATGGTTAAATAATATCTATTCTTATTTATAATTAAAAACTACCCTGCAATTGATTTAAAAACAGTTGCGGGTAGTCATAGAACTTTATTATAAAATTAACCTTTCCAAAGACTTGCTAAATCTTGTAATGAAAAAATACCAGTCATTATCGTGACAATGACGGCTATAATACCAAAAACAAGCATCCATGTTGGGTGTTGGTAATCACCAACGATAGATTTTTTCCTACTTGCAATGAGAATTGCACCTAATGTGATTGGTAGAATCCAACCATTAATCGCTCCAGCTATTATAAGTAAACTCACCGGTTTACCAATAAATAAGAAAATAAAAGTTGAAATTACAATAAATATAATAACGATAAGATTATTTTTATGGAGTAACGATTTGTGTAGTGTTTTTAAAAATGTTGCGCTTGTATATGCAGAACCAATTACGGAGGACATTGCTGCTGCAAATATTACTACACCAAAAATATTTTTACCTATAGGACCTAATGCATGTTGGAAAACCGATGCTGGTGGGTTATCTGAACTAAGCGTAACGCCAGTTACAACAACACCTAGTACAGCTAAAAACAATAAGGCACGCATAACACCAGTTGTTAAAATACCTGCTATAGCAGAGCGATTTACGAAAGGAAGGTATGTTTTACCTTTTATACCAGAATCTAGAATTCTATGTGCACCTGCAAAAGTAATATAACCCCCTACTGTACCACCAACTAATGTAATTATAGGTAATATAAGTTTGAAAGGATGTTCAGGTGCAAATGTATGTACTAATGCATCTCCATAAGGGGGATTTGAAACGACCATGACATAAGCTACTACTAAAATCATTACGATACCTAGAATCATACTAATAACATCCATTATTTTCTGACCACTTCTACTAACAAAGATAAGAATCGCAAAAATAGCTGTTATTGCACCCCCCCATTTGACATCAAGACCAAATATTGCATTTAAACCTAAACCTGCACCAGCAATATTACCTATGTTAAATGCGAGACCTCCAAATGCAATTAGAATGGAGATAATAGTACCAAGTCCAGGTAATACTTTATTAGATATTTCTTGACCACGTAAACCAGTTACCACTAATATTCTCCATATATTTATTTGAGCGCCTATATCTATAATAATAGAAATTAATATTGCGAATGCAAAACTAGCATAAAATTGTGCAGTAAACACTGCAGTTTGAGTCAGAAATGCTGGACCAATAGCTGATGTAGCCATTAAAAAAACTGAACCATATAATAATCGTCTATGCTTTTTTGTGAATTTAAAATTTTGTCCTTTTTGATTGAAATCTTGTTTTGTATTTTCCCCCATCTTTTGACCCCCTATAAGGATTGAATATCAATGCCTTCTTTCATTAATTCATTTCTAATTTGCGTAACAAATTCTAATGCGTGTTCACCATCTCCATGAACGCAAATTGTATCTGCTTTCAAATCGATGATTTTTCCATTTTTACTTATAACTTTATTTTCCAAAACCATTTTTAATGCTTGTTGGATTGCTTCGTCTGTATTAGTGATAGTGGCATCGGTTTTTTTTCTACTTACCAATTGTCCATCATCTTCATAACGACGGTCAGCAAATACTTCCGAAGCTACCCTAAGCCCAACTAATTCAGCTTCCGAAATAAGTAATGTATTCGCTAAGCCGACAAATATTAGATTTGAGTCGAAATCAAAAACTGCTTGAGCAATTGCATGTGCAATTTCTTTATTTCTAGCCCCCATTTGATAAAGAGCACCATGTGGTTTAACATGCTTCATTTTTACATGATTGATTTTACAAAAGCCACTTAACGCACCTAATTGATATACAACTAAGTTATAAATTTCATTTGGAGTAAGATCCATTTTACGACGACCAAAGCCTTTCAAATCAGGAAGACCTGGATGCGCTCCAATACTTATATTATTTTTTTTCGCTAATTGAACGGTTTCATTCATAACATCTTCATCACCTGCATGATAACCACAAGCAATATTAGCAGAAGTTATTAATGGTAAAATATGCTGATCTCCACCGAATGTATAATTACCAAAAGCTTCTCCTAAATCACAATTTAAGTCAATTTTCAACTTCATTTCACCTCTTTAATGATTTGATGTTTTTCAAGAAATTTAATATCTACTTTACTTGCATCGCCTTTTGCATATATTGGATAATTTAAAACCGCATATAGAAAGTCAGCTGTAGTAGTAAAACCTTCGATGACCAGTTCATCTAACGCAACTTTTAGTTTATTAATAGCAGTTTGTCTATTAGAATCCTTTACAATCACTTTAGCTACAAGTGAATCATAATAAGGAGAAACTTGATAACCTGTGTAAAGTAAAGAATCTACACGTATATTAAATCCTTGAGGTAAGTGTAATTTATTAACTTTTCCTGGAGTAGGTAAAAAATTTTTTTCAGGATTTTCAGCATTTATACGTGCCTCAATTACATGACCATTAAATAAAATATCTTTCTGAGTGAATGGTAATTCACCGTGTGTTAATAAATATAACTGAGCTTGTAATAAGTCTCTATCAGCACGCATTTCTGTAACTGTATGTTCAACTTGAATACGAGCATTCATTTCAATAAAGTAATGTGCATCTTCAGTAACTAAAAATTCTATAGTTCCAGCACTACGATATCTTGAAGCTTGAGCTACTTTAACTGCGTCGTTACATATTCTTGTTCTTCTTTGTTCAGTTAATGCAGCACAAGGCGATTCCTCTATTAATTTTTGATTCTTTCGTTGAACAGAACAGTCGCGTTCACCTAAGTGAACATAGTTATTTTTACCGTCTCCGATAATCTGCACTTCTACATGTTTTGCTACTGGTATGAATGCCTCTACATACACTCGATCATCATTAAAGTATTTTTGTCCTTCACTTTTAGCCTCTTTCAAAGCCTGATCCAATTGAGATGCTTCTTTAACAATTCTTATGCCTTTCCCACCACCACCACTAGCTGCTTTTAGTACAACTGGAAATCCTATTTCTTTGGCTAATAATTTAATTTCATCTACACTTTGAACAGCATCATTAGAACCTGGTATAACAGGTACTCCTGCTTGTTTCACAGTTTGTCTGGCAGTAATTTTATCCCCCATCATTTCCATAGTTTTCTTACTAGGACCAATAAAATGTATATGATTGTCTTCAACGGCTTTCGCAAAATTCGTAGATTCCGATAAGAAACCATAGCCAGGGTGAATAGCGTTTGATTCTGTAACTTTTGCAGCAGATATAATACGATCAATATTTAAATAACTGTCTAATGGATTTGCTTCACCTATGCATATTGCTTGATCGGCTAAACTTACATGTAAGCTAGTTTCATCACCTTTTGCATAAATGGCAACTGTCTCTATGTTAAGCTCTCTACAAGCTCTTATAATTCTTACTGCTATTTCGCCTCTATTTGCAATCAAACATCGATACATCAATGAATTCCTCCTATTTAACTCTGACTAGTAGCTGATCATATTCAACATTGTCTCCATGTTCTACTAATATTTCTGTGACCTCACCTGAAACATCCGTAGTTACTTCATTCATAACTTTCATAGCTTCAATGTAACCGATAACATCTCCTTCAGTTACTGTATCGCCAACTTTAATCTTAGGTTCTGTTAATTCTTTACTATCTTGTAAGAAGAATGTTCCAACCATAGGAGATTTAATCTCTTGCTGGTCATTTGATATGGCTTCTTGTTTTTCATCATAGGATTTAATATTATCTTGTTGAATATCTTGAGATAACTGTTGTGAATATTGTTGAGATGCTCCATTAGTAAAATCAAGTTCTATTTCATTATCAGCGTCCTTATACTTAAATTTTTTTACATCATTAGCTTTTACCAATTTAATGACTTTCTCAATTTTTTTAATATCCATTTAACTATCCTCCTTAATTATTTCTGCAATTTTATTAGAAGTATGTCTAATATGATTTAGGTTAAACAATGGTTGCTCATCAAAACGCTTTAATAATTGTTCAAATTTAGACTTAAATTCTTTAAGCCTTTTAGAAGCTTCTTCAACAGTTATCCATTCAAACTGTATAATGTCTCCAGGCTTCATCTGTGCTAATTTTCTTAAATCTAATTGTGTTACCGTTGCAATTTTTGTATAACCACCAATTGTTTGTTTATCATTTAAAAGAATAATGGGATTACCGTCGCTAGGTACTTGAATACTGCCCAAAGCGACAGGTTCAGAAATGATATCAGCACTATTTTTAGGTGCTACTGTATTACCTTTTAATCTGTATCCCATTCGATCTGATTGATCAGAAATTTTGAAATCACTATTTACGAATTTAGCTATCGTTTCTTCATCAAATTCATTGATTTGAGGTCCTTCAATGACGTGTATGTAATTATTATCAGGTATAGATGAGAAATCAATTGTTTTTCCTAAATTAGTTTTATAGTTATGATTAACTTGAGTTGCAATAACATCGTATTTCTTTAATGCACGACCTTTAAATCCGCCCATTCCACTCCTAACATGTGTAGAATAGCTTTGAGCCACTTTATTAATTTTAAGTGGGTGTCCAAAAACAATATATCCTCTTGCTCCTTCAGTGATTTGACCAATGTCTAATTGATCTCCGTTTCTCACATGATAAACGGTTAGTAAATCAATTTTGTTACCATTAAGTTTCGGTTCTGAATCACCACCGACAATGGCAAAAGTATTGTCTGTTAAAAATTCTATCTTAGGACCTGCTAACGTATATTCAATTGCTGGTCCTTGATTTCCGATAAGTTTTTGTGCAATAGAAAAACTATAGTAATCTAAAGCACCTGCTTCAGAAAATCCTAAATCCTGATACCCAATTCTACCTATATCTTGAATTGTTGAAAACAGACCAGGCTTTAAAATTTTAATACTCATCTTGATATGTCACCCACTTATCTATATCAAATTTTCCTTTATTAATATCGTTTGATATTTTTTCAAACTCTTGATAATTAATACTATAAAATTGTATGTAATCACCAGCTTCATATAACGTCATTGGTGACCTATTTAAATCGAAAACTTTTATTGGTGTGCGACCAATAATCTGCCAACCACCAGGTGAGTCCATAGGATATAAACCTGTTTGATTATTTGCTATTCCAACAGAACCAGCGTTAATTTTGATTCTAGGTTCAGATCGTCTAGGTGTGTGCAACTTAGCATCTAATCCACCTAAGTAAGGGAAACCCGGCATAAACCCAAGCATATAGATTAGATAAGGTTGTTGTGTATGTATTTGAATAACTGCTTCCTGACTTAATTTATTAACGTTAGCTACTTCTGATAAATCTGGACCAAAATCTCCACCATATAATACAGGTATATGAATGATACGCTGTTTAAAATGTGATTGTTTTCCACTGTTCAAACCTTCATCAAATTCTAAATTTTCTAATAATTCAGCTCCATTTATCTCTGAGTTATCAAAGTAAATTAGAATAGCACGATAAGAAGGTACAATGTTTGTTATTTCTGATAAATTTTTCGATTTTATGTATTGAATTGTTTGTTGTACCTTTTTGAACGTAGATTCACTAATTTCATTTTCAAAGTAAATCATAATTGTTTGTTCATTAATAAATTGTGTCCTCAAAACAAAATCCCTCCTTTTAAAAATACTAAGGAATTATTTGTTACAACAATTTTATTGTACCATTGCAATAAAGATGTTGTTTAATAATTAATTCAAATAGCTAATAATAACAAATAATAAATTGAATTAAAGTTATTAGGTTATCTTAATTATTGCAAACTTCTAAACATTAAATTTCTATTATCATTTAATCATATTGATGACAGTTTGTCATACTGTGTTGTATAAAACCTCATCAAACATATGTTTAAACTATTCTCAAATTACACAAAAAAACCTGAGACATCAAAAATAGTCTCAGGTTTTAAAGTGCATTGAAGTGTAATCATAACTATCAAAATACAAGAATAACACTTTTTAAATGATATATTAGAATCTTATATATACAAGGTTCTACTCAAAATTTCTCTATATTACTATCCGGAATTGAGTTTAGAAAGTAATTCAATGATTTTTAAGTTTGACTTCCCTCATTTAGTAAATTATTTACTTAATTTCAACGATTTTAACGTTCATTTCGCCACCGTTAGGAAGTGGAACACGTACTTGATCATTTAATCCTTTACCAATTAATGCTATTGCCATTGGAGATTCGTTAGAAATTTTTCCTTTAAATGCGTCAGCTTCAGCAGACCCAACGATTTGATAACTTTCTTCTTCATCTCCAGGTAATTCAATAAAAGTAACTGTTTTACCAATTTGAACTACATTGTTATCACCGTTATCTTCAATGATTAAAGCATTTCTAATCATGTGTTCAATACGTTGTATATCTTGTTCAATAAAGCCTTGTTCATCTTTAGCAGCATCATACTCAGAGTTCTCAGATAGGTCTCCAAATGAACGGGCTACTTTTATTTTTTCAACTACCTCAGGTCTTTTAACCGTTTTTAATTCTTCTAATTCTTGTTCAAGTTTCTCATAACCTTCTTGAGTCATAGGATATTGTTTTTGGTTTTCCATAAATCTCATCTTCCTTTACTATAAAAATTACTATTTTTTGCTTACGAGTGATTGGATTTTAGTAGTCATAATATCTATGGCAACTTTATTGCTGCCTCCTTCAGGAATTATGATGTCAGCATGCTTTTTTGTAGGTTCAATAAATTGCTCATGCATAGGTCTAACTACATTAAGATATTGATTAATTACTGATTCCATTGTACGACCACGCTCTTTAGTATCTCTAGTAAGTCTGCGTAAAATTCGTAAATCAGCATCAGTATCAACATAAATTTTCACATCCATCATGTCTCGTAATGTCTTGTTTTCTAAAGCAAAGATACCTTCTACGATAATAACATCTTTTGGATCAAATGCAATTGTTTCTTTACTACGTGTATGTTGAGAATAATCATACGTAGGTACCTCAACTGGTTTTCCATTTCTTAAATCTTTTAAGTTATGAATAAGTAAATCATTATCAAATGCAAACGGGTGGTCATAATTTGTTTCAAGCCGTTCTTCAAATGTTAAATGTGATTGATCTTTATAGTAATAATCTTGTGCTAAGAGTGCGACACTATGACCTTCTAAATTCTTCATAATTGCATTTGTAACTGTAGTTTTTCCAGAGCCCGAACCCCCTGCAATGCCAATAATCGTTGTCTGATTCATTAGCCAATTTCCTTTCTCATCATGTTGTTAGAATAAATAGGCTTATCTACTTTAATCTGTACAATTTGTAATGGATGACGTGCTGCATCTAAAGAATTACCTTCTTCGTCGTAAATCGCTTCAACAACTTGTTTAAAACTATCAATTTCTGGACCGAAGAACTCAATTTCTTGTCCTGGTTTAAAATGATTTCTCTGTTGTATTGTTGCTAATTGTGTTTCATGGTCATAATCTAGCACGAGACCACAAAAATCATAAGATGACTTTTTAGACTGTTCTTCACCAAACATTTGCTCTTCATAACCAGGTGTACCTTGAAAGAAAGCTGGTGCTGTGTCACGATTTGCACATTTATTTAATTCCATTAACCATTCCGGTTTTATTTTAAAGTTTTCGGGATCCTCAGCATATGCATCAATGACTTTACGGTATACAGAAACAACTGTGGCAATGTAATGTATAGATTTCATGCGTCCCTCAATTTTTAACGAATCGATGCCTAATTCCATCATTTGAGGTATAGATTCTATTAATTTTAAATCTTTAGGACTCATTGCAAAAGGAGTAACATCACTGTTGTCATAATATAAATCTAGGTCTCCATCACTATCAACTTCAAGTAAATCATAGTCCCATCGACAACTCTGACAACAACCACCTCGATTAGAATCTCGAGCTGTCATATGATTACTTAAAGTACAACGACCAGAATATGCGATACACATTGCGCCATGTATAAACGCTTCTATTTCAATATCAACTTTTTCTTTCATTTCACTCATTTCCATTGCACCAGTTTCACGTGCAAGTACAACTCGGTCTAATCCTTCTTGTTTCCAAAATTCAACAGCTTTATAATTTGAAAGAGATTGTTGCGTTGATAAATGAATTTCTAGTCTAGGCGCAACTTTTTTACAAGTTTCTATGATAAGAGGATCCGCTACTATAATACCTGTAGCACCTGTAGATTCAAGATTTTGCAAGTACTCTTCTAGTCCCTCCATATTTTCATCATGTGCAATAATATTCGTTGTAACATAAATTTTAGCGCCATAATGATTAGCGAAGTCTACACCTTCAGCAATCTCTTCCATAGTAAAATTATCAGCATTAGAACGTAATCCATATTCTTGGCCACCTAAAAACACTGCATCTGCACCATAGTGAACAGCAATCTTAAGTTTCTCTAAGTTACCAGCTGGTGCAAGTAGTTCAGGCTTTTTCATTATCTTTTGGGTCTTGGATTTAACTTCTTCTAAAGTTTTCATTTTAATGATAAGCCTCCTTAATATACTGTTTGTTTATACAAGAAACCTTCGTCGAATGGACGATGTTCAGGTTGTATTTCTTCTATAGGATCAACGAGCATAAATTTTTCATCTTCATATGCATCCGGATCTTCATTAAATAAATCTATAGCTTCTCGATATTGCTCTGTGACTACATTTATATATTCTTCACTTTGTAAAATACCATCTATTTTAAACGCGTCTATCCCTGCCTCAAAAAAAGGCTCTAATTCTTCTATTAAACAGATATCATTTGGAGACATGATATGCGTACCATTATAATCTTCGAAAACTGGATATTTATTATCTCTTTCTTCATCGTATAATAATAAGTCTCCATGATCATGTTGACGTTCTATCTTCATTTGTCGCTCTTGGAAAGTATAATAATTTCCTAATAGCATTCTTTTGGATTGAAACATACAAGTCATACCATGAACTTGAACTTCTATCTCTACATCAGCATGCTCTTTAATATGAATTATTTCATCTAAACTAAGTTCTCGAGCTAATACTGCTCTATTTGCACCTTTTTTCCCCCAGTAATTACACTGAAAATAATTCGTTACAAGAGTTTCAGCATCCCAATTTAATGGAATTGGATGCTCGTGTTGTTTAACATACATAACGACAGCTGGATCACCAAATATAATGCGATCTACTTGAATATCATGTAAAAAGTTAATATAGTCTTCCAAAGCGTCTAAGTGGTAATTATGGAAAATACCATTCACAGCAGCGTATACTTTTTTGTTATTTTTATGGGCTAATGCTACAGCTTCTTGCATAGCATCACGATTAAATTCTCCCGGCAGTCTTAAACCAAATTTTTGTTCACCAATAACAAATGCGTCTGCACCTTTATCTATTAGTGTTTCCATATGAGTTATTGACTTAGGAGTAACTAATAATTCAACCATAGTCATTCTCCTTTTATAGATATTGCTAATCCATCATCCATATTTATAAAGTTTGTTGTAAATTGAGATTGCTCCATCAACCATTCATTGTACTGTTGCACTTTCTTAACCATTTGTTTCACATTTCTAGAACGAACAACGTCTATATTTGAAACAAATCCATGATATAAAACATTATCAGTAACTACAATTCCACCTTTTTTTAATAACGGTGTATATAGTTGGAAGAATTTCTTTGATTGTGCTTTAGCTGCGTCGATAAATATCATATCATATTGTTTGTCATTGACTTGTTCAAATGCATTCAAAGCATCATATTCAATTATGCGGATTTGATTCTGGTATCGATACTTTTTTATGAACTTTTTTGCAAGATGAATCATGTCCTCATTTCGTTCAATTGTTGTTACATTTATATCTTTAGAAATATTAGCGAATTGCATTGAACTATAACCAATGGCTGTACCAATTTCTAAAATATTTTTAGTTCTATTCATTCGAATGAGTTGTCTTATCAAATCAAGTGTTAATTTATCAACAATAGGAACTTGATTTTCTTCGGCATAAACTCTTAGTTCTTCGATTTCAGTATCAATTGATTGATGTAATTGTGTTAAATATTTTTGATTTGAATCCATATCATTAAAACTTCCTTCATCATTAACAATTGCAAAAACAAAATAAATCAGCCCATGTATTGATTATGTTGATAGTTAATCAATGAAAATGACTGATTATGATAGTAATTCTTCTATACTTTTATATTAGAAGTAAATATGAGTATTCATAGAAATTAACTTTAGACATTTTACCATAATTCAAAGATTTTTATAAGAGGCAATTATACGAATATGTCTTTGAGCACTATTATTAGTAGGGTAAATTCAAATAATTCTAATATTAAAATGCCTGGGACAGCTTTGATTGTCTCAGGCATTTTGAATGTAATTTAAGATGGTAACTAAGTTAAAAATTTAATAATATTAAACTTTCCCTCTCAATATAATTCCTTGATAGAGGAGACCTAGAAACTCAATTACACTTCTCATACAACATCTTATAAAGATTATTCGTTAATCTCAGTATTTACAACTTCTTCAATCATATCCCACTCTTCATCTGTTTCAATAGGGACTAATTTCCCTCCATCACCAGACTCATCAGGTTCATTTATCATTGGTACAAGTTCAATCATGTCTTCGTCATCTGATTGTGCACCTTCTTCTGCAAGAACGACATATTCTTTTTTGAATTCTGGATGATAAAATTCTAACATTTTACGGTATAAAACTTCATTTCCGTTTTCATCATATAACGTAAGTAATTCCTCTTCATTATTTATTGTTAATTCTGCATCGTGATTATGTTCTGTCATTTTCATTTTCTCCTTTATTGAATAGAATCTAAATAGCCTTGTAAAATAAATACAGCTGCCATTTTATCTATTACCTTCTTTCTTTTTTGTCTTGAAACATCAGCTTCAAGTAAAGATCTTTCAGCAGCCATTGTACTTAAACGTTCGTCCCACATAACAATATCAATAGAAGGGACAGACTCTTGTAACTTTTCTTTATATTTTATTGAAGCCTCTCCACGAAAACCTATTGAATTGTTCATATTCTTGGGTAAGCCAATAACAACAGTTCCAACTTGATTATCTTTAATAATCTTCACGAGTTGATCAATTCCTAAATCCTCTTGTTCTTCATTGATACGGAGTGTGTCTAACCCTTGAGCAGTCCAACCCATAAGGTCACTTATAGCAATGCCAACAGTTTTACTTCCAACATCTAGTCCTAAAATTTTATGCTTTAGCATATTAATTCTTAGACTCTTTTAAATAGTTTGAAACGAGTTCTTCCATAATTACATCACGGTCTATATGGCGTATTTGGTTTCTTGCTTCATTTTGACGTGGAATATATGCAGGGTCTCCAGATAATAAATAACCCACAATTTGATTAACTGCATTATATCCACGTTCTTCTAATGTACGATGGACATTCTGAAGAACTGATTTGACATCTTCCTTAGGAATTTCTTCATAACTAAATTTCATTGTTTTATCAAAATTTTCCATATACGACACTCCTTCATAAGCGTATTCTGACTCACTTTAATTCTACACCATTATTTATTGGAGTTATAGATTTTTAATGTAATCTTTAATAAAGCGTAATGCTTCTGTTATTTTTTCAGGTTGGGTTCCGCCACCTTGAGCCATATCAGGACGGCCGCCACCTTTTCCACCAATAATTGGTGTCATGTTTTTGATAAGATCTCCAGCTTTCACTTGATTTGTAAGTGATTTTGGTACTGTAGCAATTACAGAAACCTTTCCATCAACTTGTCCGACTAACACTATAATAGTATCTTGAAGTTTAGATTTAAAGTCATCCATAATTGAACGTATCGCTTTTGGATTTGGAATTTCTACTTCTGTTGCTAAAACTTTCAAATCATTAATTAACTCAACCTGTTCTTCAATGTTCCCCAACTTTAGTGATGTGATTTCTTTGTTGCGTTGTTCTAATTGTTTAAGCAGTTCTTTTTCTTCTTCTTGAAGTTGTTTAACTTTTTCAACTACTTGGTTATCAGATTTAACTTTTAAATGATTTTTAATAGTATTAAATTGAGTTTCAATTTCTTCAAGGTGTAAGAATGCACCTTTACCTGTTAAAGCTTCTATTCTTCTAACACCAGCGCCTGTTCCAGATTCACTCACAATCTTAAAGAGACCGATTTCCGCAGTATTATTCACATGTATTCCACCGCACAATTCTATTGAAAATGGTGCCATATTGACAACGCGAACAATATCTCCATATTTTTCACCAAATAAAGCCATAGCGCCTATTGATTTGGCTTCTTCAATACTCATTTCTTGAATACGGACATCGATAGCTCTCCAAATTTCCTCATTTACTCTACGTTCTACTAAATTAATTTCTTCTTGTGTCATAGGACCAAAATGTGAAAAGTCAAAACGTAGTCTTTCAGGTTCAACTAACGAACCAGCCTGATTAACATGATCTCCTAATACTTCTTTTAAAGCAGCATGTAGTAAATGTGTAGCACTATGATTTTTTTGAATAAGTCGTCTATCCTCTTTGTTAACACGTGCTTCAACTTTCGCGTTCTGTGTTGCTTCGCCAAATTGCACAACACCTTTGTGTAAGTTTTGGCCATTAGGTGCTTTAGTTACGTCAGTTACATTTATTTCAAAGTTCTCATTACCAACTGTTCCCTTATCTGCGACCTGTCCACCACTTACTGCATAGAAAGGCGTTTCTCTTAAAATAAAGTAAATTGTTTCTCCTGCTTCAGCATGTTTGACTTCTTCACCATTGTATATGATATGAGTTAATAATGATTGATAGTCCGTAGTTTCATACCCAACAAATTGACTATCATCTTGAATATTTTTCAGTACTTCACTTTGAACTTGCATTGATTGAGAATTCTGTCGAGCTTGTCTAGCTCGATCTCTCTGTTGTTGCATTTCCTGCTCAAAAGTAGGCATATCAACAGACAAATTTTCTTGAGTTGCTAATTCTTCGGTTAATTCTATTGGGAATCCATAAGTATCATATAACTTAAAAGCATCATGACCTTTAATAACCTGATCACTATTCTTCGCTTCTTTTATCAGTTCATTTAAAATCGTAAGACCTTCCTCAAGCGTTTCATGGAAGCGTTCTTCCTCTGATTTAATGACACGTTTAATAAAGTGGGACTTGTCTTTGACATTTGGATAATATGGTTCCATGATATCAGCGACTATATCAACAAGTTTATACATAAATGGTTCATTAATTCCCAATGATTGGCTAAAGCGTACTGCTCTACGTAATAATCTTCTTAATACATATCCTCGACCCTCATTAGCTGGTAATGCGCCATCAGCAATTGCGAATGAAATTGTTCTAATGTGGTCTGCGATAACTTTAAATGCAACATCTTGTGCATCATCAATTAAATATTTTTTTCCTGAAACATGTTCTACTTCCTTAATTATAGGCATAAATAAGTCTGTTTCATAATTTGTTCTTACATTTTGTGAGATAGAAGTCATACGTTCTAATCCCATGCCAGTATCAATATTTTTGTTTGGTAGTGGTGTGTAAGTATTGTCTTTATTGTGATTAAACTCACTAAACACTAGATTCCAGACTTCTAAATATCTTTCGTTTTCACCACCAGGATACATTTCTTCAGCAGGATCATCTTTTCCATAAGCCAATCCACGATCATAGAAAATTTCTGTATTCGGTCCAGATGGTCCTTCCCCGATATCCCAAAAATTGCCCTCTATTCGAATAATACGACTTTCCTCTAAACCAATGTCTTCATGCCAAATTCTATAAGCTTCAGTATCTTCAGGATGAATAGTCACATATAGCTTCTCAGGTTCCATGCCCATCCATTTATCGCTTGTTAGAAATTCCCAAGCAAATTCAATCGCTTCATGTTTAAAGTAGTCACCGATTGAAAAATTACCTAGCATCTCAAAAAAAGTATGGTGGCGAGCAGTAAAACCGACGTTTTCTATATCGTTTGTTCGTATAGCTTTTTGAGAATTGACAATTCTTGGTTTTTTAGAAGTTTCACGCCCGTCAAAGTATTTTTTTAAGGTAGCTACACCAGAATTGATCCACAATAATGAATCATCATCGATAGGTACAAGTGGTGCAGATGGTTCAATCATATGGCCCTTTTCTACAAAGAAATCCAAATATTTTTGCCTAATTTCACTAGCTTTCATTTTTTTCATAAATAAAAACTCTCCTTCATACGTTTTTGTTAGCTCAGTTAGATAGTCATAGTTGAGTATTATTCAAGAATATAAAAACGTTCATCCACAAAGGGACGAACGTTATCGCGGTACCACCCTAGTTATAAGAATTGTGACCTATTTACATACTTGAATTTTGTTTGTCTACTATTTCTTATCACTTTGTATACTTTATTTACCTAATATAGAGTAGCATTCAATAATTTTGTTTGTACTTTTCACCAACCAGTACATCTCTATAATTCAAAAGTTATTTACTCGTCTCTATACTTACTTAGTTTTATTTTATTTTCTTTACATTGATTTGTCAATGTTCAACGAAGTCATATGGCGTCATTTCCCCCATATTAATCATTGGATCAATTTGGAAAATTGTCGACTCGTTTAATTGGATATCATTTTCTTTTTCATTATTCAAATCCAGTTGATTTTCATTTTGTTTTTGCTCGTTAATAGTTTGTTTATTTGTATTTAAATTATTTTTGTTTTGTCCAAAATACGATTTTAACAAATCATTTAATTGTGTTAATCGTGTTTGTCCATTTGTTTTTAAACCTATATCAAACGCTTCTTGTTCACCAAGCAAAACAAGTGATTGTTTAGCTCTAGTTAATCCTGTATAAAGAATGGGACGTTGTAACATCCTATAATATTGTCTAACAATAGGCATAATAACAATAGGAAATTCTGAACCTTGTGATTTATGGATAGATGTACAATATGCATGTGTTAGTTCCATTAAATCTTGTTTAGTAAATGTAATTTCATTACCTTCAAAATCTACAACTAACACATCTTTATTTAGAGCATTTTCTTTGGCCCAAAATATACCTACTATTATACCTATATCCCCATTAAATATATTATCATTAGGTCGATTAACTAACTGAAGTACTTTATCCCCTTTTCGAAACACCGCTTCACCAAATTCTATTTCACGATCATCTTGTTGTTTCGGATTAAGAATAGATTGTAGAACTTGGTTAAGTCTCTTAATACCAGCGTTACCTTTATACATAGGAGCCAAAACTTGTATATCACTCATATCATAGCCTTTAGCTACAGCGCTTTTAACTACTTTATCAACAACGTCTGGTATTTGATTCGTACCACAACGAATAAAACTACGATCATGATAACGTTTAGTAATATCGATAGGTTCATTTAATTTCATACGGTGAGCTAAGTCAATAATACTGGAACCATCTTGCTGACGATATACTTCGGTAAGATTAACACGCGGTATTATTTCAGAATCAATAAGGTCTTTAAATACCTGTCCTGGACCTACTGATGGTAACTGATCTTCATCTCCGACAAATACAATTTGTGCTTCTAAAGGCACAGCACTTAAAAATTGATGGAACAACCAAGTATCTACCATTGACATTTCATCGATGATAATGAGTCTTGCATTTATTTCATTTTCTAAAATATCCTGAGGTTGTGTATCTTGGTTCCAACCGATTAAACGATGTATTGTCATTGCTTCTAAACCTGTCGATTCATGAAGGCGCTTAGAAGCACGACCTGTGGGTGCGGCTAACACTACTGGATAATCATCTTCATTGTAATCATCATAATCGAGAGAGAGCCCATGTATTTCTGCATATAATTCAACTATACCTTTAATGACTGTGGTTTTACCGGTGCCCGGACCGCCAGTTAAAAGCATAATTTTAGAATTTATTGCTGTTTCAAGCGCTTCTTTTTGAGAGGCAGAGTAATTAACCTTATTTTGTGACTCAATATCACCAATATGTATTTGTAAATCAGACTGTTCTATTTCTTTTAATTTAGATGTGTTTGTTTTAATTCGGTATAAGTTTTGCACACTTTTCAATTCTGAATAGTATAAACTTGGAATTGATACCTGATCAGCTTCAGATACTAATTTTTTCTCTTCTGATAAAACGTCAATTATTTCTAGTAATTGCTCTGTTTCAACTGGTTTCTCAATATCTTCATTGAGTAAATTTTGTGTTGTTTCTATAACAATGGTACGAGGTAGATATGTATGTCCTTGTTTAATACATTCTTCTTCTAATGTAAATAATAATGCTGCTTTTAATCTTTCAGGTGAATGTGGCTCAATACCGACGTTTCGAGCGAGTTGATCAGCCTTATTAAATCCAATACCTTTAATGTCATATACTAATTGGTAAGGGGTTTTATCTAAAACATTTAAAGTATCACCCATATAGAACTGATATATAGCCATTGATAATTTCGGTCCAAACCCAAGGTCGTGTAAACGTATCATAATTTTCTCAGATTCTTGGTTTGCATTAATCTGATCAGCAATTTGTTTTTGTTTCTTCTTTGGTAAACTAGGTACATTTTCTAAGATTTCTGGGCGAGTTAAAATATCATTTATAGCATTTTCACCTAGTGTATTTACAATGTTTTGAGCCGTTTTTTTACCGATGCCTTTAAATAAATCACTTGATAAGTAACTAATAATAGCATCTTTAGTTTGAGGTAACTCTTTTTCAAATCTTTCAGCCTTTAATTGCTTACCATAACGTGGATGTTGTACGACTTGCCCCTTAAAAGTATAAACATCGCCTTCAACTACATTGGGAAGAAACCCTACCACAGTTGGCATACTATCAAATTTTTCGTTTGATTCGATAGTATCTACTTTTAGAACAGTATAAAAATTATCCGTATTTTGAAATAAAATAGTATCAACTGTACCTTTGATCATTGAATAATCAAAAAGTGTAGGGTCAGACATATTATTCCTCCTCTTTCATAGTTTTGAATGTCTTTAATGCATGTTGGCTAAGTAAATGTTTTTCATCAATTGATATTGCTTGTTCAAAATATGCAATTGCTTCATCTAAATCTTCATTTTTCATATATGTAGCTAAACCAAGGTTATATATACCATCTACATGTTGTGAATCGATAGAAAGAACCTTATTTAATTGTTTAATTGCTTCATCAAACATTTCGAGTTGACATAGTACTAAACCATATTGAAATTGTACTTCTAAATCTCTATCATCGTCCAATTCAGCTGCAGTCATTAAAAATGGTAAAGCTTCTTTAAAAGCACCTAGTTGATTAAATGACATACCAATCATATAATTACAATCTTTTTTCGCAACTTCATATTGTAGTGCAGTTTGATATAGTTTTATTGCTTCGTTATAACGTTCTTCATTATAATAAATATTCGCCAAGTTATAGTAAACAGCACCATTTTCAGGTTCAATAGTTAATGCCTTTTGAAAAAAACGTTCTGCTTTTTCAATTTCTCCAACATCTGATAATACAATACCTGCGTTAATATAATTTTCAACAATGGCTGGATTTTCTTCTATATTTTCAAACAAGTCTTTCAAAGCGGTATCTAATTTACCATCTTTAATGTTTTGGTATATCTTACTTTGTTCGTGCATTTTTTCTCCCTCATTTCTACACGATTATAACATGATTATTGAAATATGTATTTTCAGGACATTTAAGTCAATTTTTCTTTATTTATATATTTTTTATTAAAAAACAAGTCATAAAAAAACCGTTAATACAAGAATTTCTCATGAATTAACGGTATAAGCAATTTATACGACGTAACTTAATTGACCTTCGTTTTTATAAACATCATCAATTGTAGCGCCACCTAAACATACTTCTTGATTATAGAAGACAACTGCTTGACCAGGTGTGATTGCTCTTACTGGTTCAGCAAAAGTTACTCTAATGGAATTCTCGTTTTCGCGTTGAACATAAACTTTAGTATCTTTTTGGCGATAACGGAATTTAGCTGTACATTCAAAACCTTTTTCCAAATCAATTTCACTTGGATTAACAAATGAAAAATCAGAAGCTATAAGATAATCACTATAAAGTGCATCATGATGGAATCCTTGTTCAACATATAATATGTTATCATTTAAATTTTTACCAACAACAAACCATGGATCTCCATCTCCACCGATGCCTAAGCCGTGGCGTTGACCAATTGTATAATACATCAATCCGCTATGCTGTCCCATTTTTTTTCCGTTCAATGTCAACATTTCACCAGATTGAGCTGGTAAGTATTGTGATAAAAATTCTTTAAAGTTTCTTTCACCGATAAAACAAATACCTGTTGAGTCTTTTTTCTTGGCAGTAGCTAAATTTTGCTCTTCTGCAATACGTCTTACTTCACTTTTTTCAATATCTCCAATTGGGAACATGACTTTGGATAGTTGTTCTTGGGATAATTGATTTAAAAAGTAAGTTTGATCTTTATTATTGTCAACACCTCTTAGCATTTCAACATGCCCATCCTCATGACGACGTATACGTGCATAATGACCTGTAGCGACATAATCAGCCCCTAATTTTAAAGCATGTTCTAAAAATGCTTTAAATTTAATTTCTTTATTACACATTACATCAGGGTTAGGTGTACGACCTTTTTTATATTCATCAAGAAAATAAGTAAATACTTTATCCCAATACTGTTCTTCAAAATTAACAGCGTAGTATGGGATGCCAATTTGATTACATACTGCAATCACGTCATTATAATCCTCAGTGGCTGTACACACTCCATTTTCATCAGTATCGTCCCAATTTTTCATAAATATACCTATTACATCATAACCTTGTTCTTTCAACAAGTATGCAGTAACAGAGCTATCCACTCCACCAGACATGCCCACAACTACGCGTATATCTTTGTTAGACACTATGATTCCTCCTTAAATTTATGATAGATTTTATGAATTTCAGCTACTATATATTTAATTTCTTGTGGTGTTGTTTGTTCATTAAAGCTAAAACGTACTGAATGTTTTGCTCGTTCTTCATCTTCAAACATAGCTGCGAGTACATGAGATGGTGTCGTAGAACCTGCTGTACAAGCAGAACCTGAAGATACATATACATGGGCTAAATCTAGTAATGTTAACATTGTTTCAACATCTATAAATGGAAAATAAATATTTAAAATATGCCCCGTTGAATCTGTCATCGAACCGTTTAATTCAAACGGAATTGCCCTTTCCTGTAACTGAACTAAAAATAATTCTTTTAAATTCATTAAATGAACATTATTTGCATCTTGATTAGTTATAGCTAATTCAAGTGCCTTTGTTAATCCTACAATTTGAGGTAAATTTTCTGTACCTGCTCGACGTTTGGTTTCTTGTTCACCACCAAGTTGATTATATGCTATTGGTGTATGCTCTTTTACTAATAGCAAACCAACACCTTTAGGACCACCAAATTTGTGTGCTGAAATACTCATCGTATCAATTTTAAAATTATGAAAATCTAAATCTAAATGTCCAATGGCTTGAACAGCATCAACATGGAATAATGCATGAGTGTCTGCAATAATATCTTCAATATCATAAATATTTTGTACTGTTCCAATCTCATTATTTACAAACATAATTGATACTAAAATTGTTCTATCATTAATTGTTTCTTTTAATTGGTCTAAATCAACTGCACCAGTATCATCTACATCTAGATACGTAACATCATAACCTTCTTTTTCAAGTTGCTCATATACATGTAATACTGAGTGGTGTTCAATTTTCGTGGTAATAATATGATTACCTAATTGTTCATTCGCTTTCACTAATCCTTTTATAGCAGTATTATTTGATTCTGTTGCACCACTTGTAAATATTACTTCATTTGGATTCGCTCCCAACAATTGTGCAACTGTACGACGTGACTGGTCAAGATATTTACGCGCATCTCTACCAATAGAATGTATTGACGATGGATTACCAAAATGAGATTGATATATTTCCATCATAGCATCTATTACTTCTTGTTTTACTGGCGTAGTCGCAGCATAATCTGCGTATACTTCCATGTTTGGACACTCCTTGTCAAATTATCAATGTTCCTATAATAGCACCATTATTTATTTATTTCTACTTTTCTGTTTTTCCAATGAAAGAAAATGTAAGTCATTTAAATTTTAACATCTAACCTACCAATTTATCGAATAACATTTTTGTAAATAAAGTTAAAATAATTTGAGCAATTCAATATTGAAAATCGAAAATGATTGTTATACTTCAACTATTATTAATAATGGAAAGGAAGCATTTTGTATGAAAAATATAAAATTATCTGCATTAAACTTAGTACCTATACGTGAAGGTCAAGAAGATAAAGATGCAATTAACGACATGGTTACACTCGCTCAAGCATTAGATGACTTAGATTATGAGCGATACTGGATTGCAGAGCATCATAATGCTCCAAATTTAGTTAGTTCAGCTACTTCTCTATTAATTCAACATACATTAGAACATACTCATTCTATCAAAGTAGGTTCTGGAGGCATCATGTTACCGAATCATGCACCATTAGTCGTAGCAGAACAATTTGGGACATTAGAAACATTATTCCCTCAACGTGTGGACTTAGGATTAGGACGTGCTCCTGGTACAGATATGATGACTGCGAGCGCATTAAGAAGAGATCAGCATAATGGTGTTTATCAATTTCCTGAAGAAGTTGAACAACTGCAACAATATTTTGGACCGGGTCATCAACAAGCATATGTACGTGCTTATCCTGCGGTAAATAAAAATGTCCCAATGTATATTTTAGGTTCATCTACAGATTCTGCACATTTAGCTGCACGTAAAGGGTTACCATATGTTTTTGCAGGACATTTTGCTCCACAACAAATGAAGGAAGCAATACAAATTTATAGAGAATTATTTGAACCTTCAGAAGTACTAGATAAACCTTATGTAATTGTTTGTTTAAATACAATTGTGTCAGACTCTGATGAACAAGCAGAATATTTAGCAACTACGACGTCTCAAATAATGGTGAGTATAACACGAGGAAAAATGCAACCTGTCCAACCACCAACAGATGATTTAAAGGCACTATTAACACCGCGCGAATATGAATTAGCGCAACAACGTTTAAAAGGTTCACTTATAGGATCTGAAGATACAGTTAAACAAAAACTTGAATCGTTCATAAAAGAATACGGCGATATCGATGAACTCATGGCAATTAGTTATATCTATGATCAAGACAAACAAATAGAATCATATCGAAGATTAGAACGTGCAATTAAATCATAGTAAAATGTTAACACCTTACCAATGTTTACTGAGGGTTAGACATTCAATATTGTCTCACTCTTTTGATGAATTTTAATAAGTTAAATATGATTTTCATAACTTTATATATAAATCATTTTGTATTAAAAAATTAATAGCTACCAACACTGTTTCAAACTGTGTTGGTAGCTATTTAACCTTTTAAAATCATTTAGGGGCTTTTTTTATTTATCCTTTTTGTCGTTTTTATCTTTGTTGTCTTCGCCACCTGTATATTCATTTATTTTATCTTTTACTTTGTTAACTTGTTCGTTATCACTATCTTTAAATTTTTCAGCAGCTTCTTTAGCTTTATCCATAAAACCCATAAAATTTACTCCTCTCAGTTATAAAAGTTTATTTATAGCAACAATAAAATGGATTAAAAATGTGAATCCATGATTGCTATGTTTTGTTATAACCTCAAAAAATATTAGTTAAACATTGTAGGCAAAATTTTTACGAGTAAATAATAAATGGTCATATCTATATATCTATTTAACCACTATAAAAATTTAAATATAGAACATATAACCATCTAAGTCTTCATTCGTATCTTTGTAATCTGCAAGATATTTTAATGTAGTATGATTTAAAACATCTCTTACAGCGTCTCTCATTCTAATCCATAGTTGCTTTTGTGCAGGCGGTTCTGAATCAATACTCTCTACAAACGTAATCGGTCCTTCTAGTAATCGGATAATATCTCCTGCAGTAATTTCTTCTGATGGAACTCTAAGTTGATAACCACCTTTAGCACCTCGAACGCTTCGAATTAATCCAGCATTTCTTAAAGGGCCTACTAATTGTTCAAGATATAAATCACTTAGTTTATTTTCTTCAGCAATTGTTTTTAGTGATACACAACCTTGACCTTCTCTTTTAGCAAGAGATATCATCAATGTTAATCCGTATCTCCCTTTTGTTGATATTTTCATTGTATAACCTCACTTAATTCGAATAGTATCTGTTACCATTCTATCATTTTTTACGTTAATATAATATTAGAAAGGTGTGAAAAATGTGAGTACAGAACCATTAGCCTCTCGAATGAGACCGAAAAATATAGATGAAATTATATCTCAACAGCACCTGGTTGGTCCGAAAGGTATAATAAGAAGGATGGTAGATACTAAACGTCTTTCTTCTATGATTTTTTATGGTCCACCTGGAATTGGTAAAACAAGTATTGCAAAAGCAATTTCAGGAAGTACACAATTTAAATTCAGACAATTAAATGCCGTAACTAATACAAAGAAAGATATGCAGTTAGTTGTCGAAGAAGCGAAGATGTCAGGACAAGTTATCTTACTATTAGATGAAATTCATCGTTTAGACAAAGCTAAACAAGATTTTTTATTACCTCATCTTGAAAATGGTAAAATTGTATTAATCGGTGCAACAACTTCAAATCCTTATCATGCGATAAATCCAGCGATACGATCTAGAGCACAAATATTTGAGCTTTACCCATTAAATCAAGATGATATAAGATTGGCATTAGATAGAGCTATAAATGATAAGGAAAGGGGTTTAAGTACTTATCATCCTATTGTAGATGAAGATGCTATCGAATATTTTTCAACGCAAAGCCAAGGCGATGTTAGAAGTGCATTAAACGCTTTGGAATTAGCTGTACTAAGTGCTCATATTGATGAACAAAACGAAAGACATATTACTTTAGATGACGCAAAAGATTGCTTACAAAAAGGTGCTTTTGTAAGCGATAAAGATGGCGACATGCATTACGATGTCATGAGTGCTTTTCAAAAATCAATTAGAGGTAGTGATGTCAATGCAGCACTCCACTACTTAGCACGTCTAATTGAAGCTGGTGACTTACCTACAATCGTACGTCGATTACTTGTAATTAGTTATGAAGATGTTGGGTTAGCATCACCTAATGCAGGTCAGAGGACTTTAGCAGCGATACAATCAGCTGAACGTCTAGGTTTTCCAGAAGCACGAATTCCCCTTAGTCAAGCGGTAATAGAATTATGCTTATCACCTAAATCAAATTCTGGTATCACAGCAATAGATAAAGCTCTTGGAGATATAAGAAATGGACATATAGGTCAAATACCGGATTATCTGAAAGACGGTCATTATTCAGGCGCTAAAAAGTTAGGACGGGCTATAGGTTACAAATATCCTCATAACTATGAAAATGGTCATGTTGTACAACAGTACTTACCAGAAAAATTAAAAAACAGAGTGTATTATGAACCAAAAACCACATCAAAAAGCGAACAACAATTAAAAACAATTTACGATAATTTACGAAATAAAACATAATTATATTCATTGAAAATATGTAGCGAAGATTAATATGTTAGTTGCAAAAAACCTGGGACAATGGTAATGTCCCAGGTTTTTACAATAAGTTATTGTAGATTTATTTAAACTATGAATCAAATTTTACAAAAAATAGAAGATAGTATTTTTCTTGCAATGAGATAGATGACTTTAATTTAGTCCTTTATCTTTAATTCGCCTTACAGGTATATCTTTTAAAATATCATTGACAACGTAGCTTGCACAAATAAGGCCTACTACACTTGGAACAAATGCATTAGAAGATGGAGGCATTTGCCCTTTTCTATTGATTGCATTTTTATCTCCTACTGTTTCTTTTACGTCCTCGCGTATAACAATAGGACTTTCATCAGAAAATACTACTTTAACACCCTTACGAATACCAAGACGTTTCAAACGATTTCTAATTACTTTAGCCATAGGATCAGTATGTGTCTTTGAAATATCTGCAATTTCAAAACGTGTCGGATCAGTCTTATTTGCTGCACCCATACTTGAAATTAACTCAATTCCTCTTTCTAAACACTCTTTCATGAGATGAACTTTATAAATGATTGTATCGCTCGCATCAATAAAATAATCAATATCATAATTATTAAAAATATCTTTGTATGTTTCCTCAGTATAAAACATATGCAAAGAAGTAACTTTACAATCAGGATTTATTAATTTGATTCTTTCTTCCATTAGCGTGACTTTACTTTGACCAATAGTTGATGTCAGTGCATGGATTTGCCTGTTCACATTTGTAATATCGACATCATCTTTATCTATAAGTATGATGTGCCCAATATTAGTCCGAGCTAATGCTTCAGCTGCAAATGACCCGACGCCGCCAACGCCTAAAACTGCAACAGTCTTATTTTTTAGTAAGTCCAGCCCTTCTTGTCCTATTGCTAATTCGTTCCTTGAAAATTGATGTTTCATCTTTAGCTCCTTTAATTCCAATTCATTATATCTATGCCTCTTTATAATTATTTACACAAAAATACGCAAGACAAAAGTCTTGCGTACCGATAGAGTCCGTTGATGCCGTAGTTATAAATAGCTTGATCATTCGGCCTGCTATATACAGGTGGGTGCCCTGTTTCTCGTTTTGCAAGTCCTCCTATAGAGGCGTGTGCGCTGCGAGAAAACCTATTGGGCTCCCTGATCAAAGAGTGTTAGGCCCAAATAAAAAGCAAACTTACGAACACCACAGATGACTATCTTATGAAATTATCATACCACAATTTAAAAAGAGAAGTAAATTTTAAAGACTTATCATTTAGCTCAAATGTGTATTAATTTTTCATGAATTCTAAACTAGTTCCAAAATTAGAATATAATGTCTGATTAATTATCTTACTCATCGTTGTTTTACATTCATTTCTTACGATTGACCTCTCTGTGCCAATCTCTTAAGAACCATTAAATTAAGGCCCTAGTCCCAACTTGCTTTGTCTGTTGAATTTCTTTGTGAAATTCTCTTTGTTGGGGCCCTAGTGTCTGATTCTTAGTGAGAGTTCTTGGAGTTGTTTATCAGATACTTCTCCTGGAGCGTCAGTTAAAAGACATGTAGCTGATGCTGTTTTAGGGAATGCAATTGTATCTCTTAAGTTTGTTCTATTTGTTAATAACATCACAAGTCTATCTAATCCTAACGCAATACCACCATGAGGTGGAGCACCGTATTTAAAGGCATCTAATAAGAAACCAAATTGTTCTTGAGCTTGTTCATTAGTAAATCCTAAAACTTCAAACATTTTTTGTTGCAATTCACCATCGTGTATTCTTATAGAACCACCACCAAGTTCATAACCATTTAGAACAATATCATAAGCGTTAGCTTGTACATTTTCAGGTTCTGTGTCTAGCTTTTCGATATCTTCTCTTTTAGGTGAAGTAAATGGATGATGTGCAGCTACATAACGTTTTGCATCTTCATCATACTCTAATAACGGCCAATCAGTTACCCATAAGAAATTTAATTTTGATTCATCAATTAAACCTAATTCTTTTGCTAATTTAATTCTTAAAGCCCCTAAACTTTGAGCAACAACATTAGGTTTATCAGCTACAAACATTACTAAATCTCCAGGTTTAGCTTCTGTTAATTGTTTAAGTGTTTCAACATTAGCATCTTCGAAAAATCTAGCAATTGGGCCACTTAAACCATCATCAACAACTTTAACCCAAGCTAAACCTTTTGCACCATATATATTTACAAACTCTGTTAATGCATCCATGTCTTTACGTGTATATTTATCTGCAGCGTCTTTTGCGACAATTGCTTTAATTTCGCCGTTGTTGTCTACAGTATCTTTAAAAACTTTAAAATTCATTTCTTTACCAAGCTGTGACACATTGATAAGTTCCATACCGAAACGAGTGTCAGGTTTATCTGAACCATAACGATCCATAGCCTCTGCATATGTCATACGTGGGAAAGGCCCACTAACGTCTATTCCTTTTACATCTTTAACAACTTTACGTAACATATCTTCACCCATGGCTATGATATCTTCTTGATCGACAAAACTCATTTCAATATCAACTTGAGTGAATTCTGGTTGGCGATCTGCACGTAAGTCTTCATCGCGAAAACATTTAACAATTTGATAATATTTGTCAAAACCACTTATCATTAATAGTTGTTTAAATAATTGTGGTGATTGTGGCAACGCGTAAAATTCACCCTCGTGTACACGGGAAGGTACTAAATAATCTCGCGCACCCTCAGGTGTTGATTTTGTTAATACTGGTGTTTCAATATCGAAGAACCCATTATTATCTAAGTATTGACGGATAGAACGCGTAGTTTGATGTCTCATTTTAAAAGTTTGTGCTAATTCTTGTCTACGCAAATCTAAATATCTATATTTTAATCGAATATTTTCATCAACGTTTACATTTTCTTCATTAATTGAAAATGGAGGTGTTTCTGATTTGTTAATAATCTCAATATTTGAAACTTGAACCTCAACTTGACCTGTTTTGATTTTTGGATTAATAGTTTCAGCATCACGTTTTGTTACTACACCTTGAACTTCGACTACATATTCTGAGCGTACTGTTTCAGCAACTTGCAATGCTTCTTCTGAAAAGTCAGGATTAAAAACTATTTGGACAATACCTTCACGATCTCTTAAATCAACAAAAATTAATCCACCTAAATCGCGTCTGTTATGAACCCAACCTTTTAATGTTACTTTTTCGTTTAAAAATTCTTCTGTGACTAAACCACAATACGTTGTTCTTTTATTCATTTTTAGACTTCCTTTCTATTTTTAAAATAGTTAATTAATTCATCTAATTGCACATTTTCTGTTTCACCTGAAATCATGTTTTTCACACCAATTTCATTATTTTCAAGTTCTTGATCTCCAATTACTACAGTATATTTAGCATTAAGACGATCAGCTTGTTTCATTTGTCCTTTAATTTTTCTGTTTAGATAATCCTTATCTACCTTTATTCCATTTCTTCTTAAATCATTGATTAACTTAACAGCATAACGATCGGCATCTTCTCCCATTGTCACAACAAATAAATCAAAATCTTCACTTACATCTAATGAAATACCTTCTTCATCAAGTGCCATTAATAATCTTTCAATACTTAGTGCAAATCCAATACCTGTTTCATCTGGACCATCTAATAATTGTAACAATCCATTATATCGACCGCCACCACATAATGTAGTGATAGCTCCATCGTATTCTGGATTATCAATCATTAATTCAAAGGCAGTATGAGTATAATAATCTAATCCACGAACTAAGTTAGGATCTTCAACAAAAGATATGTTCAAATTATCAAGATGTAATTTAACTTGTTCATAATAAGATTTAGAATCATTATTGAGATAATCTGTGATACGGGGTGCATTTTTTACTGCTTCTTTATCTCTATCGATTTTACAATCTAAAATTCTCATAGGATTAGTGTGTAATCTTGATTGACAATCTGAACAAAATGTATCAATTACAGGTTCAAAATGTTTTACTAATGCTTCGTTATATTCTTTACGTGACTCACTATCTCCAATACTATTGATAACTAACTTTAAGTGTTTTAATCCGAAAGACTCATAAATATGCATAACCATAGCGAGTATTTCAGCATCAATACTAGGGTTTTCCGCTCCTATTGCTTCGACACCAAATTGGTTAAATTGGCGATATCTTCCTTTTTGTTTACGTTCATATCTAAACATAGGACCATTGTAGTAAAGTTTGATAGGTTGATTGGGTTCACCTTGCATTTTATGTTCAATATATGAACGTACAACGGCTGCAGTTCCTTCAGGACGTAACGTTAAACTACGACCTCCTTTATCTTTAAATGTATACATTTCCTTTTGAACAACGTCAGTAGAATCCCCCACGCCTCTTGCAAAAAGTTCAGTACTTTCAAAAATTGGCGTTCTTATTTCTTTATAATTATACAATTCCATTAATGTGTGTAATCGATTTTCAATGTAACGCCATTTAGCAGAATCTTGCGGCAAGATATCTTGGGTACCTCTCGGCATCTTAATCATAAAACTCTCTCCTTTATTATTAAAAAAGATTAAAATAGTCTTTCATTTTCATATGGGTTATAAAAAATTAAAAAGTCCCTTGTATAGTACAAAACTATACAAGGGACGATTCACCGTGTTGCCACCCTATTTGATTATACTTATAAAAGCACAATCCACTCAAAACGCTTAACGTGCGCCATCCGACTTTTAATTAAAAGTACCTCTTCTTGCGTTCAAATTTTTAAATTACTAAGTACAATCTTACAGCCAGGGATTGTATTTCTACGCATTAAATGCTACCTACTTCATTTAAAATTTCAAGAATCATATCGGTTTTACTTATAAAGTTCATCAATAATGATAACGATTTTTAGAATAATTTGCAAGGTCTAGGATGAGAAATATTGTTTTAGACCATCAACAATAGCTTGTTCAACCACCTGTCTATGTAATTGATCATTAATCATAGATTCGTCAGTAGGGTTACTTATATAGCCTAACTCTAACAGTACTGCTGGTATATCTGTCTGTCTCAACACTTGATAATTTTGTTGTCTAGAACCTCGATTTGTCAATAATGCCTTCTTTTGAATTGCAGAATTTAAAGTTTGTGCAAGTGATTCTTGCTTGTCTTTAAACCAATAAACAGTTACTCCATTGGCATTTGAAGAATCAAGCGCATCATTATGTATACTAATAAATGCGTCACCCTTTATATTTCTATCATCCAGGGACACATATTTATCATTGGAACGAGTCATTTTTACATGAGCACCTTCCTTGTTTAATAACTTTTTCAATTCTTTAGCAGTTTTAAGCGTGTAATTTTTTTCGAGACTTTTAGATGGCGTACTACTTGAGGCACCCTGGTCACTTCCACCGTGACCAGGGTCAAGTACAATTGTTTTTCCTTTTAGAGGGTTTGACGAAAGTGATTGATCAGCAGGAATGTTCAAATTCGTGTGCCAACCAGCAACCCAGCCTTTCTCAGTGCCAGCGTGATTTTGAACTTCAATCCATTTCCCTTTTCGATCTATTTTCTTAAAACTTTCGCCTTTATCTATTTTATATATAACAGGATAGGCGGCATTAGGTCCTGTTCTTAACTCAGCATTATCAGTTATAGTAATTTGACCTGTATCTTCATCGCTTAAATTAACAAACATAAAAAGTAAAATTAAAAATATAATAAAAATTGCAATTACTACAAGCGTAAGTCGATTTTTTAGACCATGTTTAGTTAGCCATGAATCTATTTTCTTCATATTATTTTCCCATCCTGCGATTCATAGATCAATGTGACAGGTCCATCGTTATGAATTTCTACATTCATATGTGTTCCAAACTCACCTGTTTTGACAATTAAGCCATAACCTTCTAATTCTTTATTAAATTTTTGATATAAGTCTTTAGCTTGTTCTGGAGCTTTAGAATTTGAGAATCCAGGTCTATTTCCCTTTTTAACATCAGCGTATATAGTAAATTGGGAAACTGAAAGAATTTCTCCTTCGACTTGTTGAATATTTAAATTCAATTTGTCATTTTCATCTTCAAAGAGACGTGCATGAGCAATCTTTCTTGCGATGACTTTTACATCCTCTTCGGTAGAACTTTGACCTACTCCTACAAGTAAACAATACCCTTTATTAATTTGGTTATCAATTGTATCATTCGTAACTCTAGCATTTTTAACTCTTTGTACAATTATCTTCATTTCTTTTGCACCTCTAGTTCCAAACTCTAGATACTGTATAAACGTCACCTAGTTGTTTAATTTTTTCAACGACACGGTACACATCATTGACATTTTTTACCATCACGCTAATATTAATTACAGCATTTTTATCAATGTCTGAACGCCCAGAAACTTTAATCAAGCTTCCAGCAGTAGAATTCACAGCTTGTAATACTTCGTTGAGCAAGCCATTTCTATCATATGCAGTAACCTCTAAATCGACTTGATATTGTTGTGTTGAATCTTTAGATTTTACCCACTCTACCGAAATCAATCGATCTGTTTCATTTTTTATATTTGGACAATCTGTACGATGAACTTTAATCCCGTGTCCTTTAGTGATATAACCAACAATATCATCACCTGGTATAGGATTACAACATTTTGATAACTTGATTAAGACGTTTTCTAATCCCTCAACGTATACACCACTGTCTGTGGTAATATCTTTTTTTATAGGTACAGATTTTGTAACTTCCTGCGCCTCATTTAATGCCTTTTGTTTATCTAATATTCTTTGTCGTTCAGTTAATTTATTGACGATTTGTATTGATGTAACACCACCGAATCCAACGGCTGCGTACAAATCTTCATCATTTGCAAAATGATATTTTTCATTAACGACTTCTAAATTTTTCTCAGTTAAAATATCCTCAACACGGAATCCTTGCTCTTTAATCTCCGCTTCTACCATAAATTTACCTTTTTCTATATTAGAAGAACGATCTTGTTTTTTAAAGAAACTTTTGATTTTACTTTTAGCACTAGAAGATTTTACAATTTTCAACCAGTCTCTACTTGGACCGTAAGAGTGTTTACTTGTACGAATCTCTATAATATCACCAGTTTGTAGAACATAATCTATAGGTACGATTTTACCATTAACCTTAGCCCCAATCATTTTATTTCCTACTTCACTGTGTATTGCATAAGCAAAATCAATTGGTACTGCACCATAAGGTAACTCTATAACATCACTAGCTGGTGTAAATGCATATACCTTATCGCTCTGTAAATCATATTTTAAGGATTCCATAAATTCTTGCGCATCTGCAGAAGTATGGTCAGTTTCAGCAAGTTCTTTTAACCAATTAAGCTTATTTTGAAAATCCTGTGTTTTTTGATTAACTGTCTTACCTTCTTTATAAGCCCAATGTGCAGCAACACCATGTTCAGCGATTTCATGCATTTCGTGTGTTCGAATTTGTATTTCTAAAGGGTCGCCATTGGGTCCAACTACAGTGGTATGTAGTGATTGATACATATTTTGTTTAGGCATAGCTATATAATCTTTAAAACGTCCAGGCATTGGTTTCCATAATGTATGAACTAAACCAAGCGTCGCATAACAATCGTTTATCGAATTAACTATAATACGTATAGCAAGCAAATCAAATATTTGATCAAATTGCTTTTTTTGTTTAATCATTTTGCGATATATACTGTAAATATGTTTTGGTCTACCGTTAATTTCGCCCGAAAGATTCATTTTAGTCATTTCGTTTTTAATTTTATTGATTGCATTTGTAATGTAAGCTTCGCGTTCACTACGTTTTTTCTTCATAAGATTAACGATGCGGAAATATTGGACACTGTCAATATATCTCAGCGCTGTATCTTCAAGTTCCCACTTTATCGTGTTGATTCCAAGTCGATGTGCTAGCGGAGCATAGATTTCTAAGGTTTCCTTAGAGATTCTTACCTGCTTCTCTCTTGGCATTGCCTTTAAAGTTCTCATATTATGAAGCCGATCTGCTAACTTCACTAAAATTACACGTACATCTTTAGCAATAGCAATAAATAGTTTACGATGGTTTTCTGCTTGTTGTTCTTCCTTAGAACGATACTTAACCTTTTTAAGCTTAGTTACCCCGTCTACGATTCGTGCAATTTCTTCATTAAACATATCTTTAACATCTTCAAATGTATAAGAAGTATCTTCAATCACATCATGTAGAAATCCAGCGACAATAGTGGGTCCGTCTAAACGCATCTCTGTTAAAATCCCTGCAACTTGAATAGGATGCATAATATATGGTAAGCCATTTTTTCTAAATTGACCCTTATGTGCCTCATAAGCTATATGATAACTTTTGAGAACATATTCATATTCACTTGTTGATAAATATGATTTAGCTTTATAAAGCACCTCATCCGCGCTATATGGATACTCGTTATTCACTTTAATGACACCCCACTCAATTCATTACTTTCGTTTAGTACTCATGTTGCAAAGATGTTTAACATACCACATGAAAGTACTTATTCATTGTTATTGTATTCATTTTACCATAAATCATTTATAGCTTAAGAAAGTAGAAAGGTTCTACATATATCAAATTATCATGTTCAACTATATAATTGAAACTCATTTATTAATTTTCTAAATAATAGTTTCATGATACTACAATATGACTTACAAATAAATAAATGATGTTAAACTTTAATCACACATTTAAATTTACATTTAAGTTGTCGGTTCCAATTAAAAAATTAAAACACATAATTTTATTTAATATCGATTTAAAACAATGTCCAATTATAAATAGAGATGAATACTTAGCTGATGTTCATAGCAGTTATAAAATAAACTAATATAAAATTGATAATCATTTTAATACATTAAGCTTTTCAAAAAGATTAATGAGCCTGATATTATTTTTTCAGGCTCATAAAAATCTAAATTTTATTATTTTTATTCATCATATGAAATCAAACTCATCACATCATAATCTTTTATTTTATCAATTCCATTCAAATATTTAAGTTCAATAATAAACGCAATACCTACAACTATACCACCTAATTGTTCAACAAGTTTTATTGCAGCTTCAATTGTTCCACCTGTAGCTAGTAAATCATCAGTAATTAAAACTCGTTGTCCAGGTTTAATCGCATCTTTATGCATAGTTAATACGTTAGTTCCATATTCTAAATTATATTCATAACGAATAACTTCTCGAGGTAGTTTTCCTTCTTTACGTACTGGAGCAAAACCAATACCCATTGAGTAAGCAACTGGACACCCTATTATAAACCCTCTGGCTTCAGGACCAACTACTATATCTATATTTTTTTCTTTTGCATATTCAACAATTTGATCCGTAGCATAGCCATAAGCTTCACCATTATCCATTATAGTTGTTATATCCTTAAAGCTTACACCTGCTGAAGGCCAATCTTTTACTTCTGAAACATATTGTTTTAAATCCATTGTTTTTCCTCCTGAAAGCTATGTTAACTTTGATATTATCCATTCTTTTATATTTAAAAAATCATCATAGAGAAGGCGTTCTTCTACTTCCATACGTGCTTGTCTCATTTGGTAAATACGACTATTTTCTATATCTTGTTTATTTGGCGTCGGATTTATCTTAATCAATCCCTTTTCGTCGTAAATAAACTCCAATTCTTTAAAGACTTTAAGCATGAATGTTAATATTTCGGGCTTAATATTTAAGTACTCACAAAGCAGCATACCTTCTTTAATTAAGTCAGTTTCTTTTTTGTTTATTAAAGCTTTGTAACACTTTTTAAAAAGCGACTTGCTAGGGATACCTTCAAAATATATTGACTTATCATGCTGCAGAACTAAATATAGTTGAGAAATTTGTGAATGTTCTAAAGTTTGTTCAATTTCAACCATAGTATTAGGTAAGTCTCTAAACACTATTTTATCATAAGGTCTATCAATAGCCTCACCATAATAATAGTAATGTGAATTGCTTTTTTTGAGTTTCGGATGAATGACATAGGCAACATTTGATTCAGTTTCTTTAAATTGTATATTTTTACGTTTACTACGATAATCCAAAATTTGTAATTGGTCTATAGCAATATCTTTGATGATAAATTGAGGTGTTTGATTACCATTCCATTCATTAATTTGCAATGTTCCTATTATATGAATCGGTTGACCTGCTTCGAGTTCACTTGCTAAATGTCCATGATTCCAAAATAAAGCAGTTAAACCTGAATGACCAAGCGTTAACTTAAGATGTTTATTATCCTGTCCGATTCCTTTTGTTGACTTGACAATTAAATCTCTAACCATAAAAAGAGGACTATTAAAGTCCGTACCAAAAGGCCTTAATTGAAATATATCTTTAATATTTTTAATGTTAATTTCTGTTTCTTCAAGTTGCGCATCCACCTTTATTGAAGGCTCTAATGAAGTGGTAACTGTAAGTTCCTTCATCCACACATTTAGCTCTTTATGTAAACGTTCAATATTATCGATAGGCATCGTCATTCCTGCAGCCATGTGATGACCACCAAACTTATCAATTAACTGTTGATGATCATTTAAAATATCAAACATGGAAACTTGTTCAATCGACCTCGCAGAACCCTTGGCATGATTTTGATTTTTATCAATATTTAAAATTAATGTTGGTAATGCATATGTTTCTACAATTTTAGATGCAACAATACCTAATACACCCTCATGCCAACCCTCTTTGGCAAGTAAAAGAAACAAATGTCCTTGTTTGATTTGTTCCTCTGCTAATATCAATGCTTCATCAGTAATTTTAGATACTATATCTTTACGTTCTTGATTAAAATGTTCAACTTGTTCAGCTAAAAATTCCGCCTCTTCAAATTCATCGGACAATAAAAGTTCAGCAGCTAATGATGCATCTTCTAGTCTACCAACAGCATTTAATCGAGGTCCAATAATAAAACCAATCGTTTCTTCTGTTATTTCATCATTAAAACCCGCTTGATTTAAGATAGCCTTTATGGACGAGGGTGTATGACTGTTTAATATCTTTAATCCTTGCTTTACAATATATCTATTCTCATCTGTTAATGATACTAAATCTGCAATCGTACCTATGGCAGCTAATGCTATGAAATGTTGAGGTGGATGCTTTATCAATCCTTGGGCCAATTTATAAGCAACACCCGCACCACATAAATATTTAAAAGGATATTCAAAATTAGGATGCATCGGATGTACAATTGCAAAAGCATCAGGTAAAGTTTCTCCTATTTCATGATGATCTGTCACTATAACATCTACACCTAATTCTTGTATGGTACTTATTTCATGATGTCCTTGTATACCATTATCTACAGTTATTATTAAGGAGATCCCTTCGTCATAAGCATTTTTAAATGCTAATTCATTAGGTCCATATCCTTCTGTAAATCTATTGGGAATATACCACCCCACCTGAGCGCCAAGTAGACGTAAAGTAGACACTAGAATTGTAGTAGATGTAACACCATCTGCATCATAGTCACCATATACTAGTATTCGTTCATTATGATCGATAGCTAATTTAATGCGATCAATCGCTTTTTGCATATCACTTAATAACATATAATCATGACTAATGTTAGTGTCTTTAAATAGATTTTGAATCTCCTGATTATCCACAATATTTTTACTCTCTAATACCTTTTTTACTATGGGTGAAAGTTTAAATTGATCACTACTACTCTCACTTATAAAGGTGTCAGGTTGAGTTATATCCCAATTATATTTTGATTTAATCATTATAATCGTCCTCATTTCCACAGGTCATTATACCGAAATTTTAATGAAATAAAAAGTACTTGCATTTTTTAAAAGAATATAAAGTTACAATTCTTCACAAAACTTTTATCGTTCAGTTTTTTCATTAACTGCTAACTTAATGATTAAACGCTAATACATGAAATCAAGCCAACCAAAGTAGATAATTCACCTTGGTTGGCTTGTAAACTTTTAAAATTATAAAAATGTGAAGAAGTTAAACTAAGATTTTTTCATCGTTAGATTTCTTCTCTTTGTGCACTATTAATTTATTATTTTTTGTCTTTTTAAACTGTCGTTTCTTCAACATGCCCCATAATGGTACAGCAATGAAAATTGATGAGAATACACCAGATAATAATCCAATTAGCAATGCTAAAGAGAAATTAAATATTGTTGGTGCACCTAAAATTAAAATTGAAACTACCACTACAACTACAGTTAACACTGTATTAATAGAACGTGACATAGTTTGTCTAATAGAGCGGTTGACTATATCATCAATTTGATCAGTATGCGTAATGACTTTAACTTTATGCAGATTTTCTCGAACACGGTCGAAAGTTACGATTGTATCATTGATTGAATAACCAACGATAGTTAATACTGCTGCAATAAACGTTAAATCTACTTCTATTCTAAACAAACTAAAGATTGCAATGATGATAAATACATCATGTAATAATGCAAGTACAGAAGATAGGCCCATACGCCATTCAAATCTTAGTGAAACATAGATAATAATACCTATGGAAGCAAGTATTAATGCAGTTACAGCATTTTTAGCAAGTTCTTGGCCAATGAGAGGTGAAACGGTATTAATTTGTGGATTATCTCCAAATTCAGATTTCACCTTAGCACTTAATTTATTGTCTTCCTCACGTGATAAATCTTTTTTAAACTGAACTGTGGCATTTTTATTTCCACTACCATTAATCTGTATTTGATCTGGTTCTAATCCAGCTGATTTTACAGTTTTCTCAACCTGTGCTTGTGTTATAGCATTTTTAGATTGAATATCTGCTCTTGTTCCGGATGAGAAATCAATACCTAAGTTTAATTTAAATATCGAAATGATAATCAATCCAATAATTACAATTAAAATACTAAGTGAAATAAGTGGCTTAGCTAATTTAACAAAGTTTAACTTTTCATATGATGTTTTTAAATCATGTACATCTTTACCTTCATTAATATCATGTCTATTCTTCTTCTTAACACCAAATAACCAGTATTGTTTTTTAAAGAAGTTTGAAGATACCAGTAATGATAACAACCCTCTTGATAAGAATACTGCGGTTACAAATATCATTAAGATACCTAAGAGTAACATCGTTGCGAAGCCTTTGACTGAACTTTCTCCAAAGAAGAAAAGCACAGCCGCAGCAATGACAGTTGTTAAATTGGAATCAAATATAGTTAAGAATGAACTTTTATTTGCTTTAGAATACGCTTGTTTAAGCGTGCGTCCAATTCTTAGTTCATCTTTAATACGTTCATACATAATGATATTGGCATCGACAGCCATACCTACACCTAAAACTAATGCCGCCAATCCAGGTAGAGTTAATACACCTGATATGAAATTGAATGCGACTAAAGTTAAATAAATATAAGCGGTTAAGGCAATGATTGCAACTAAACCAGGCAAACGATAGAAACCAAGCATAAATAAATAAATTAATGCTATACCTACAATTGATGCAAATATAGTCTTATCTAAAGCATCTTGACCAAATTGTGCACCAACAGAGTTAGAGTAAATTTCTTTTAAATCAACTGGTAATGAACCGGCATTTAATAACTCGGCTATTTGTTTCGCTTCTTCAACACCTTTTTTACCATTGAACCCACCTGAAATTTCAACACTACTAGAATTAATAGGTTGGTCTACACTCGCTGCAGATATAAATTTAGGCTTTTTACCTTCTTGTTGCTTTTTAGCTTCTTTCTTGTAACTATCGCCTTTTTCGAAATCTAACCAAACTACCATGACATTGTCACGTTTTTTAGAAATCTTTTCAGTTACTTTCTTAAATTTATCTTTACTTTTTACTTTAAATGTAACTGTTGGCTGATTAGTTTCTTGTTTAAATTCTTGTTTAGCAGAGCCTTGTTTAATGTCTGAACCAGACATTAAAACATGATCTTCAGCATCTCTAATTGTTAAATTAGCTTGTGTCGATAATAATTTACGCGCTTGTGCTTGATCCTTTATACCTGCTAATTGTACACGAATTCGATTAGGATCTTCGATTTGTATTTTCGGTTCTGATACACCTAGAACATTTACACGATTTTCTAATGTTTGAGATGTAGCCTGAAGTGCTTTTTTATCAATTTTATCTCCTTTATTTAAAGGATCTACTTGGAAGAGGACTTCAAAACCACCTTGCAAATCTAGACCTAAATTAACATTTTTAACTACATTCTTATACGTCATACCCATTCCAGTGAATAGTAGAGCTACGAGGAGTATGAATGCAATTATTCTACTCGTTTTCTTCACATGAACACCTCATTATTTACTTATGTATCTAGAATACTCGATGAATAAATTATCGTGCAAGTTAAAATGATATTACGTTCACTTTAACGGACTTACTTATATTAACATACTCATAGAAATAGTGAAATTATTGTCTAAAAATGCAACAATTTTATAATAATTTTTCTATTTAAACTATGCTAAAAAAACCTGAGACAGAAATTGTCCCAGGCATTCTTAACATTATAATAATCAATACAGAAGTTAAAATGCATTTATCTTATTCATTTAAGACTAAAATACCATTACAGTAGAAAGATAAAATATTCCATAAGCTATTTATCCCCTACATTTAGGTATCAATCTGTATTTATGAAGGGTCTACTTGTTTTATTGCTGGTTTTTCAAAAGTCATTTCTGTTCCATTACTATTTACAGTAATGATTACAGAAGTTTCATCTACAGCTTTAATAGTTCCTTTAATACCACCAATTGTAGTAATCTTTTGACCCGCTTCTACACGGTTAATCATTGCACGATGTTCTTTTGCACGTTTTTGTTGTGGTCTTATTAATAAGAAATACATTACAACCAATAATAAAATTGGTATAATCAATGAAGTTAATTCCATTTTAGTTACTCCTCTTTAAAAGTTTTTAGGGTTTTCTACATTTAATCCATATTGTTCAAAGAATTCATCTTTAAAATCTAAAAGACGGTCTTCTCGAATGGCTTGTCTAATATCTTCCATTAATTTTAGCAGAAAATGTAAATTATGAATAGTAGTAAGACGGATACCAAAAGTCTCTTCCGCTTTAACTAGATGTCTAATATAAGCTCTTGTGTAATGTTGACATGTATAACAGTCACATTGTTCATCAAGTGGTCTTAAATCATCTGCATATTTAGCGTTTTTAACAACTAATCGACCATTTGATGTCATACAAGTACCATTTCTAGCAATTCTAGTAGGCAATACACAATCAAACATATCCATACCCCTAATGCTACATTCAATCAAAGCATCAGGAGAACCTACTCCCATTAAATATCTAGGTTTATCTTTCGGCATAAATTGTTCTGTATGTTCAACCATGTCATACATAACAGGTTTTGGCTCACCTACAGACAGCCCTCCTATCGCATACCCTGGAAAATCAAGACTGACAAGTTCTTTAGCACTTTGTTCTCTTAAATCTTTGTATTCTCCGCCTTGAATAATACCGAACAGTGCTTGTTCTTCAGGGCGTTGATGTGCTTTTAAACATCTGGCTGCCCATCGAGTTGTACGTTCGATTGAATCTTTGACGTACTCATATTCAGCTGGCATTGGTGGACATTCATCAAATGCCATCATAATATCAGAACCTAAATCATTCTGTATTTGCATAGACTTCTCGGGACTCAAAAATAGCTTTGAGCCATTAGTATGGTGTCTAAATTCTACACCTTCTTCAGAAATTTTGCGCAAATTACTTAAACTAAATACTTGGAAACCACCAGAATCTGTTAAAATTGGACCGTCCCAATTCATGAATTTGTGTAATCCCCCAGCGTGCTTGATAATATCATTTCCTGGTTGTAACCACAAATGATATGTGTTTCCTAATATAATCTTTGCTTCTATGTCTCTTAATTCTTCCGGGCTCATTGTTTTAACTGTTGCTTTTGTCCCAACCGGCATAAACATTGGTGTTTCAAAAGATCCATGCGGTGTATGTACAATTCCTAATCTGGCACCGGATTGTTTACATGTTTTTATATGCTCATATGTCACTGCAGGCATATGTTAAACCTCACATTCTTTTATATAATTAACATTGCATCTCCAAAGCTAAAGAATCGATACTCCATTTCAACAGCTTTATGATAAGCGTTTAAAATATATTTTTTACTGCTAAATGCTGAAACTAGCATGACTAACGTTGACTTGGGTAAGTGGAAATTAGTAATTAACCCATCTATCGCTTTAAACTCAAAGCCAGGATAAATAAAGATATCAGTCCATCCACTTGTGGCAACAAATTGAGGATGATCACGACGTATCGTTTCTAATGTACGCGTTGATGTTGTTCCAACTGATATCACACGCTTACCATTTTCTTTTGTTTGATTTAATAAATCAGCCGTTTTTTGTGTCATTTGATAATACTCACTATGCATTTCGTGATCATCGATATTATCAACACTTACGGGTCTAAAGGTTCCTAATCCAACATGTAATGTAATAAAGGCAATATGAACCCCTTTTTGTTCAATTTTATTTAATAAATCATCAGTAAAATGTAAACCTGCTGTTGGTGCAGCTGCTGATCCACTCTCTTTAGCATAAACCGTTTGATACCTATCAGGATCATCTAATCTTTCTTTAATGTATGGAGGTAATGGCATCTCACCTAATTCATCTAAGCGTTCTTGAAGTATACCCTCATAATGTAGACGCATAATACGCCCACCTTGTTCAAGTTCCTCAATACACTCAGCAACGATTTTACCATCTCCAAAATTTAGACGATGACCTTTTTTAATTCTCTTTGCAGGTTTAAGTAAAACTTCCCAATCATTACCTTCAATTTGGGTGAGCATTAGCATTTCAACTTTAGCACCAGTTTCTTCTTTTTGGCCAAATAATCTAGCAGGCATAACACGTGTATCGTTAAGAACCAATGTATCACCAGGCTCAAAATAATGGATGACATCTCTAAAATGTAAGTGTGTCATCTCACCAGTGTCTTTTCTAAGAACTAACAATCTACTTTGGTCTCTGTTTTTTAGTGGTGTTTGTGCAATGAGAGACTCTGGCAAATGATAATCGAAATCTTCGATATTCAATTTATTCCCTCTTTTCGTTAGTAGTATTAAAGTGTTCAAAGGCTAAAGCAGTTGCTTTTCTCCCGCGTGGAGTCCTTTCCAAGAAACCTTTTTGGATTAAGAAAGGTTCATATACATCTTCTATAGTCACCCGTTCTTCACCTATTGAAACTGCAATTGTATCTAATCCAACAGGACCACCGTTGTACTGATTAATAATACAATTCATCATTTTATGGTCGATGTAATCTAAACCTTGTTGATCGACCTGCAATAATTGTAATGCTCGTTTAGTCGTTTCAATATATATCTGATCGTCTTCATTTACTTGTTGGAAGTCTCTTACACGTTTTAGTAACCTATTCGCTATCCTAGGTGTACCTCTAGAGCGACGAGCTAATTCTAAAGCACTTTCCTTATCGATGTCCGTTCCAAGCACCTCTGCAGTTCGCGTGATTATTTCCTTTAAATCATTTTCATTATAGTACTCTAATCTAAGATGCACACCAAAACGATCTCTTAACGGACCCGTCAAACTACCGGCTCTTGTCGTTGCTCCAACTAATGTAAAAGGTGGCAAATCTATTCGAATGCTTCTTGCTTCATCGCCTTTACCAATAATGATATCTAAGAAAAAGTCCTCCATAGCAGGGTACAGAACTTCTTCAACAACACTACTTAATCTATGAATTTCATCGATAAATAACACATCACCTGGCTGTAACCCAGATAATATCGCTGCTAAGTCACCTGGTCTTTCTAAAGATGGTCCTGAAATAGTACGAATATTTACATCCATCTCATTAGCAATGATATTTGATAGAGTCGTTTTACCTAGTCCTGGAGGACCAAATAACAAGACATGATCGAGAGGCTCTTGTCTAAGTTTGGCAGCCTTGATAAAGACTTCTAAATTACTTTTTATAGAGGATTGACCTATATACTGCTTTAATTGTGTTGGTCTTAGTGATAATTCCAAGTCAGTATCTTCATTATGAAATTCTTGATCGACCATTCTTTTATCCATTTGACTTCCTCCATTAAGAAACTAGTGTTTGTAGTCCTATTTTAACGGCTTCATCCACACTATTCACATTATGTTTGTTGAGTGATTTTTCTACTTTACTTAATTCTCGTTTAGAATAGCCCAGTGCTTGTAAAGCTAATAGTGCTTCAGATATAATTTGATTTTGCTCATTACCATTAACTTGAGTTTGTAATAAATCGTCACTATTTTCTTCAGTAATTGTAACCTTCCCTTTTAAATCTAACACAATTTGTCTTGCAGTTTTCTTTCCTATCCCAGGAAATTGTGTTAAATAAGCATCATTTTCATTTTCGATAGCTAATTTAACTTCATGTGGTGTACTTGAAGCAAGTATCGCCAAAGCGGATTTAGGTCCTATACCAGTCACTTTTATTAAGCTAAGAAACATTTCTTTTTCCTCTTCATTGATAAAGCCATATAGTAATTGGGCATCTTCTCGTACAATTAGTGAAGTATAAATTTGGACTTCTTTTTCAAGATATTTTTGAAAACGATACGAATTAGGCGTTTGTATTTCATAACCTATGCCACATGTCTCAACTACTACATGTGTAGGGAACAATTGAGATAATGTTCCTTTAATATATGCATACATGTCAGTACTCCTTTACATAGTCATACTTATTAAGTCTACTTTAGTTACATGATTTATCTCTCTTAATGATTCAATGACCTCGTCAATGGATAAATTAGAATTTCTCGCATTCAAAGATAATGTGATTGTCGCTTTATCTTCAATTGGAACACTTTGATGTATTGTCAAAACTGATAATTTAAGTTGCGAGATTGCATTAAGAACTTGGGCTAACATTCCAACAATATCATTTACATATAAAATCAAAGTAAATTCTCTTTGATCTAATATTTTTTCATCTACTGGAAATATTGTCTCTCTGTATTTGTAAAATGCACTTCTAGAGAGATTGAATTGTTTTACAGCATCATAAATGGACAAATTCGAATTATTTTTTAAAGCATCCTTAACTTTTAAAGTTTTGATGACAGATTCTGGTAGTACATCTTCTCTAATTAAATAAAATTTTCGATTGTCTTTATTGTCCAATTTAGACACCCCTATTCGACAAATTCAAATTCTCCACCTAAGATTCTAACAATATCACCATTGCTACAACCTCTCTCTCTTAAAGCATCATCAATACCCATTGACCGCATTTGTCTTGCAAACCTTCTTACAGCTGGATCACTATTGAAATCAGTCATTTTAAACATTCTTTCAATAGCATTGCCACTCACTACATATGCGCCGTCATCATCTCTAGAAATAGTAAATTTATCTGCTGATGGTGTGTGTTTATATAATACACGATTAACACCTAAATTCTCATCTTCTTCAACCGAGAAGTCAACATCTTTAACTTCCTCGAGCTTATCAGCAATTTGATATAATAATTGATCAATATTGTCTCTCGTAATAGTTGAAACAGGAACGACTGTCACATCATTATCTAATTGTTCCTTAAAAAGTGACAAATTCCCTTGTGAATCAGGTAAATCCATTTTATTTGCTACTATAATTTGCGGACGATCTTCTAAGCGTTGTTTATAATTTATTAATTCTTGATTAATAATTTTATAATCATCTAATGGGTCTCGACCTTCTGACCCACTCATATCAATCATATGGACAATCACTTTAGTTCGTTCAACATGTCTTAAGAATTGATGTCCAAGGCCGACACCATCAGAAGCGCCCTCAATTAATCCTGGTAAATCTGCCATAACAAAACTTCTATGATCAGGCGTTGAAACGACACCTAGATTAGGTTTTATTGTCGTAAAATGATAAGCACCTATCTTAGGTTTCGCTTTAGAAACTATTGTAAGCAATGTGGATTTACCTACACTAGGAAAACCTACTAATCCAACATCTGCTAACAATTTCAACTCTAAAGTTACTTCTAATTCTTCGCCTGGCTCACCCTTTTCACTAAAATCAGGTGCAGGATTTCTAGGGGTAGCAAATCTTGAGTTACCACGCCCGCCACGTCCTCCTCTAGCTACAATAGCACGTTGGCCATCTTCAACCAAATCTGCAAGCACTTCTTCACTTTCAACACTTTTAATAATTGTACCTGGTGGTACTTTTAACACTAAGTCTTCCGCATTTTTACCATGCATGTTGCTACTTTGACCATTTTCGCCTTTTTTAGCTTTAAAATGTCTTTGATATCTGAAATCTAATAAAGTTCTCAATCCTTCATCCACCTCAAATATCACAGAAGCACCTTTACCACCGTCGCCACCAGCTGGACCACCAAAAGGTACATATTTTTCTCTTCTATAAGCAGTGATGCCATTACCTCCATCACCAGCTTTTAGAGATATTTTCACTTGATCGACGAACATATATCTCACCTCTTTTACTCCGAAATTTTCATCTTATTAATTATATCACTATACATAATGATATAAAAACTATAGTCAATAAGTATTTTTATCTAAACAAAATAAAACACCAGAAGTATTCACTTCTGGTGTTTACTAGACAAAATTATTCAGCAACTGCGTATACAGAAACTTGCTTTTTGTCGCGACCTTTGCGTTCAAACTTAACAACGCCGTCGATTTTAGCGAATAATGTATCATCGCCACCACGACCTACATTTTCACCAGGGTAGATTTTAGTACCACGTTGGCGATAAAGAATAGAACCACCTGATACATATTGACCATCAGCACGTTTTGCACCTAAACGTTTAGACTCAGAGTCACGTCCGTTTTTTGTAGAACTTACCCCTTTTTTAGATGCGAAGAATTGTAAGTTTAATTTTAACATCGGGATACACCTCACTTATAATTTAATTTGATATTTTCATTATATTCTTCTTCTATCGTTTGTAAAGAAACTAACATTGCTTGAAGAATTAATTGAGCTTCTTTGTTATTCGTATCAACACTTCTTATATGAAAATATCCGCCGTCATCTTCATAGTTGATATCTGGCTTCTCTGATGTTAATCCCATTATAGCATTAACACTTCCAAATAAGACTGCTGATGCTCCTGCACAGACAATATCATGACCATATTCACCATGATTTGCATGACCATCCATGACTACATCTGTGACCTTACCTTCGTCATTAACCGTAATATCAACAGTAATCATACGATTATGCGTTGATTTTATCGATAGTTAATTTAGTATATGGTTGACGATGGCCTTTTTTACGTTTAGAGTCTTTACGACGTTTGTAAGTGAAGACAGTAATTTTTTTACCGCGTCCTTGTTTATTAACTGTCGCAGTTACTGATGCACCTTCAACTGTTGGAGCACCAACTTTAACTGAGTCGCCACCTACAAATAAAACTTTATCAAAAGTGAAAGAGTCACCTTCGTTAGCATTTAATTTTTCAACGTAGATTTCTTGACCTTCTTCTACTTTGATTTGTTTTCCACCTGTTTCAATAATAGCAAACATACTTTGCACCTCCTATATAATAAGTCACGCCATATACAGGTGACAATATGATTGTACTTCAACCTGTATGTGAGCGGTTGTATGTAGCTTGAAACTACTCAACTACTGCATCTTACCATCACTAAGCCTTACTGTCAATTGTGTTTTTTATTTTTTTAGTAAATTTAATAATAATAGGAAATAACATAATTAGTAGTAAAAAATTAATGATGAGAGTTGGAATAAGTCTTAATAATACAAACTCTATTAAATTAAATTCAATGAAACCTATTACTCCATAAATCATAGCCACATATATTTCTAAAAATACTGTGGATAATAAAATGATAAAAAATAATACAGAATAATCACGATAAAAGATCTTAAAAAATTTATCAACTATAACAACTAAAATGATATATCCAAACATATATAGACCATATATACTTCCGAAATATAAATCAGTTACTATTCCGAAGAAGAAAGCTAAAGACATAGCAACGCCAAAACCTCGGTAAACAGTCATGATAAGAATGTACATGATAGTTAAATGTGGTACAAAAATAATATCAATTTTTCCGAAATGCATGGGGATGGTAAGCCCTATAATGGTATCAATATAAAATAGAAGTATTCCTATTAGAAAGTAATAAAAAGTACGCATTAATTATCACTACCTTCATTAGGAATAGTACTAACATCACGTTTAGCAACATATACATGAGTTAAATCTGTCATATCAGCTCCAGTTTTGACCCGTACTTGTTTTGCAAGCCCGTATTGATCATTTTCGACTTTTGTTACTTCACCTATATACAACCCACTAGGTAATTGATCTGCTAATCCACTTGTTACTACTTTATCTCCTTTTTTAACGCTATCTTTGTTATTAATATCACTTATGATCAATTCTTCGTTTTTATTGTCGTATCGATCAATTAAACCAAAAATATTCTTAGTACCGTGGTGAATATTAACAGATAATTTTCCTGCCCGAGTATGAGTGGAAATAAGGTCTACTTGTGATGAAAATTGATTAACTTTGGTTACTCTTCCAACTAATCCTTCTGATGTCATGACGGCCATATTATTTTTTATACCTGCTTTAGAGCCCTTATCTATTAATATCGTATTCATCCATTGATCTGGGTTTCTCGCAATAACTGTAGTAGAAATAGGTTCATATTTTGATAAATCTTTGATATCAAGTTCTTTTTTATATTTCTTATTTTCTGATTCTAACTCTTCATTTTTAGCTTCAAGTTGTTTGATTTTATTTTTATCCTTTTTTGAGCTTCCTTTTTCAAATAAATTACCAATAGATCCAGTAACAAATTGAATTGGATAACTAATAACTCTTTGTCCAAATGATACAGAGTCTCCTACGTATTGTTCAGGTGGAGATTGGGTCTGAGAACGTATCGATAACCCTATTAATGCAATAAAAATAATCATTGCACACAAAACGACAATGAGCTTGTTATTTCTAAAAAACTTAAGCACCCAGAACACCTCTATATGACTAAAATTAGTATCTTTATATATTTTATATTACTCATTCAGTTAAATAAAGCACTAACTTTACGAAATTGATTCTATTTTATTATTTGCCACTTTAGAACTAACATTAACTAATCTAATTAATAAAATAGATAGATTAAACGAGCTTTGGAAAACGGCACTAAATCTTGATATAACTAGACTTCAAATAATTTTTCAGTATAATCATTAGCTGTCAGAACATAAAAGTACCTGGAACAAAATTCATCGTCCCAGGCTTAACACAAAGATCAAGATTTTATTTTTATTAAAATGATAAAAATATTTATATCATTCTAAAATGAGCAATTTTACTTACTGTATTACACTTACTGATTCACTTTACTTTGATAAGCTATTCTTTATCTTTCTTATTTGAAGACTTCTCTTTCTTTTCATCCTCACTATAAAGTGTTTCTTCTTTTCTCCAGCGAGCAAAAAGATTTTGCGCTTTTGCTTGTTCATTAGCTTGTTTTTCTTTCGATTGTTCAGCCATTTTGAATCACACCAACCTTTATAAATAATCTATATAAACCCTAACGTATTTAAAACTGGTTTTCAAATGAATCATTCCTATTGTTATTGATAGGCTTCAATTGGCTTCAAATTAATAGGTTGCTTTAATTGATTTAAGTCTTCGTTCATTTCGAATTCAGTATTATAAACTCGGATATAATCATCACCAAATTTATAAATAATAAATTCATCACCTTGTTGACCAGCAAGATATTCGTCATTGAATCCCATACGTTCTAATCCTGAAACAGACATAAATTCTGCCTTATCAATCATATTAAAAACTGTCTTGATTTGACTTGCTGGAACATTATTGATGATATCATTATCTTTTAAAATGTAACTTTTATCGTTACTAGGCTGTGAATAGAGTGTATTATTTTTTTGACTCGCTTTTTGTGTGATATTTTGATGATGATTGTTCATATCATTAAGTGGGTTCCATTCTTGATTTTTGAGAAATGGTGCATGTTGAAGAGCTATATATATAATCAATATTATCGCTATTACTGCAATAATATTTTTTATAACACTAAAGATATACCTCATACGAACCCCCCTTTACAAATCAAATTTAGTATAATTTAAAATATTTTTCATTACATCAGACTATAGCCGTATAGATGATGTATCTATAGACCGATGGCAAATCTGTTAATATAATATATAATACTACATATACAATATAAGTGATTTAAGGAGGTTCAACACAATGAGCATTTTAACGATTATTTTAATTGTTTTGCTAGTCATCCTCTTATTTAAAGTTGGATTATCTATATTACGCTTTTTGATTTCAGCTGGCATTGTTTTGTTATGTATCTATTTAGGTTATCAAGGTGTATTATGGTTATTTGAGCATTTTCAAAACTTTTCAGGTTTTATTCAATAATAAATGATAAGTTAGCTATACAAATTTTTTAATTAAAATTGTTAATGTATTAAGCTAGCTTTTTTATTCATCAAAATACCCCGCTTCGACTAAACTCGTAAATTTATTATCACCAATAATAATATGATCAAGTAAATTTATACCTAATATATCTCCGCACTCTTTAAGTCTATAAGTTGTAGTAATATCCTCTTTCGAAGGTGTTACATCACCTGAAGGATGATTATGTACAACTATTATTGAATTAGAAGACTCTCTTATTGCAATATTAAATACTTCTCTTGGATGAATAATCGAACTATTCAATGTGCCTTTATATACCCAAGCTTGTTTTGTGACTATATTTTTTGAGTTAAGTAAAAGTACAACAAAATGTTCTTGCTCTAAATCTTTCATTGTCGACATCATCAGACTAGCAACATCACTAGGATGTGTAATCTGTACTTTGTCTAAAGTGCTTGTAGAATTAATACGTTCACCTAGTTCAAATGCAGCCTGCAATATTACAGCTTTATAAAGTCCAATGCCCTTTATTTTCAGTAGATCATTGATAGACATTTTTTTTAAATCTCTAATTGTGGATTGTTGCTTCAATAATTCGTTTGCAATGTCTATACTAGAAAATCCTTTTCTACCAGTGTTTAAGAGAATTGCTAAAAGTTCAACATTAGATAGAGTTTTAGCGCCATATGTAATTAAACGCTCTCTAGGTTTTTCATGCAGAGCCATTTCATTTATTCTCAATAAAATTCTCCCCCTAAAAGAAATAAAATGTGACGATAAACTAATGAAGTTACTACGAATGATATGAATATAAATGGTATTAAAGGTAAATATTTAATATCTTTAAAAGAAAAAAATTTTAAAATTATGGCAAAAATCCCCCCAATAATAAACGTAAATACAACAATAAAAAAGAAAAAATTTAACGGAAATATAAGTCCCAATATGTTAAAAAGCAATATGTCTCCATACCCTATAAATTTAGATGCGAATAGATAAATGACATGTGAAATCAAAAATATCATTACAAAATTACCAAAATAGGTTTGGGTTACGAAAACGGATACGATTGTGTAGACAAATAAGAGTCTTAAATCTATATGCATTGAGTGAATATCGTAAAGACACATCGTCAGTAGAAACAGGAAAGTTGTTAAAAATAATATGAAGTGTATATTAAAATGAGTAGGATAAAAGAAGAAAATTGCACTAAACGAAACGAATTCTCCGATTAAATATAACCGTTGTAATGGTTGATTACAACAACGAGATTGTCCACGAAGTTTTAAAAAACTTATAATAGGCAGTAAATCTAAGGGTTTAATGATAGTATGACAAAAATCACAGTGAGACCTTGAATAAAGATATTGAAGTTTTACTATATTTTGATTGCAAAATTGATAAAGAAAACTAAATATAATGCTACAAGTATAGGCAAGTAATAGCATATATCACACTCCTCAATATTTATTATAAACAGTCTTAAATAAAAGTAAATATGAGAGGAATTTTACAATTCATTCGTGAGTATGTCTTTTTTCTATACTTTAATAAACATAAATTATTAAAGAAGATTATAAAAAGAAAGAGTGAAACTTACAGTTTTAACTGCAGTTGTCACTCTTTTGAATTTAATTAAAATTAATTTTTGCTTTTACCTCACTGATGAAGTATAAACTTCCAGTAATAATCAGCCCATCACCTTCGTAATTTTCAATAAAATCAACATAATCATCAATTAAATGTAAATTATCTAATTTCAATTCTTCGGCAATTTCTTCTTTAGCTAATGCTTTTGGAAACTCAAAATCTGCTATATAGAATTTTGAGGCAATATCATTTAATTTGTTAATCATACTATGAATTGGCTTTCCTTTAATGGCAGAAAATAAAATATCAATTTTATCTCTTCCATAATAATGTCTAATTGTGTCTACTAACGCATCAACACTTTCATTATTGTGAGCACCGTCAACAACCATTAATGGTTGTTCTTTTACTTGTTCTATTCTACCTGTCCAGTTCACAGATTCTATACCGTCTATCATTTTATTAAAATCTAGTTCTATAATTTGTCTTTCATTTAATTCAATGAGAGCAGTAATTGCAAGTGCTGCATTTTCCTTTTGATGTTCCCCTAACATATTAAGAATGATAGTTTCTAATTCATAATCTTTATACCGATATGTGAACTCATCATCTTGGGAGACAACGGTAATCTCCCGATCCAATTCGATTGGTTTTGCGTTTTGTTCTAGCGCGTAATCCCTCACATACTTTAAAGCATCGTCATTTTTCACCGCATAAACAATCGGTATATGTGGTTTAATTATAGCTGCCTTGTCTTTTGCGATATCTAAATAAGTTGTACCTAAGATATCTGTATGGTCAAGTCCTATACTTGTGAGTATGGATAGCACAGGTTTAAAAACATTCGTCGAATCATTTTTTATTCCTAAACCTGCTTCAATTACCACAAAATCAACAGGATTTATCTCACCAAAGTAAAGGAACATCATTGTTGTTATAATCTCAAATTCAGTAGCCCCACCTAAATCTGTTTCTATCTCTAAGGCTTCACTAACAGGTTTAACTTGTTCAATTAGTTGAACAAGTTCATCGTTCATAATTGGTACACCATTTAAACTGATACGTTCATTGAAACTTTCGATAAATGGTGAGGTAAATGTTCCGACTGAGTATCCGTTCTCAATTAATGCGGTTCTCAAGTATGCAACAGTTGAACCTTTACCATTTGTTCCACCCACATGAATACCTCTTATTTTATGTTGGGGATTATTTAATTGTTCTAGCATCCATTCCATACGTTTGACGCCAGGTTTGATACCAAATTTAGATCTTTCGTGTATCCAATACAAGCTGTCTAGGTAATTCATGATCATGCTCCTATGCCTTTAGTTGTTCAATTCTTGATTTAACACCATTATATTTTTCTTGATAATGTTGTTGTTTTTCTTTTTCTTCATTAATTATTTTTTCTGGTGCTTTATTTACAAAATTCTCATTGGATAACTTTTTATCTACTCTATCTAACTCGCCTTGTAATTTATCTAATTCTTTTTCAAGTCGAGCAATTTCTTTGTCCATATCAATAAGACCTTCTAATGGCAGAACTACCTTACCAGCAACTACTACAGATGTCATTGCTTTTTCTGGAATTTCAATCTCAGTATCAATAGTCAATTGACTTGGATTACAGAATTTGTGTAGGTAACTTATGTTATCCATAAGTGTTTGTTTAATCTTTTCATCTTTAGTTTGAATTAAAATCGGTATTGCTTTAGATAACGGTGTATTAACTTCAACTCTTGATTGACGGACAGACTTAATAATTTCAACTAATTGTTCCATTGTTTGTTTACTTTCATTAAAGATTAATGCTTGATCAACAGTTGGCCAGTTAGCTTTAACAATTGTTTCTCCATGGTGTGGAAGACTTTGCCAAATTGTTTCTGTCACAAAAGGCATAAATGGATGTAACATTTTCATTATTTTATCTAAAACATAACTAAGTACTGATCGCGTCGTTTGCTTTTGAGATTCGTCCTCGCCATTCATAGGTATCTTGCTCATTTCAATATACCAGTCACAGAACTCATCCCAAATGAAATTATAAAGTGCACGACCTACCTCACCAAATTCGTATTTGTCACTTAATTCGGTTACTGTAGATATCGTTTCATTTAATCTAGTCAATATCCATTGATCTGCTAATGACAAATTACCACTTAGGTCTATATCTTCGACTTTAAAATCTTCACCAATATTCATTAAACTAAAACGCGCAGCATTCCATATTTTATTAATGAAATTCCAAACTGATTCAACTTTTTCAGTAGAATATCTCAAGTCATGACCTGGTGAAGATCCTGTTGCTAAAAAGTAACGTAGACTGTCAGCGCCATACTCGTCAATAACATCCATCGGATCAACACCATTACCTAATGATTTACTCATTTTGCGTCCATCTTCAGCTCTGACTAAACCGTGGAGTAATACATCATTAAATGGTCTTCTATCAGTAAATTCTAATCCTTGGAAAATCATACGGGCTACCCAGAAGAAAATGATGTCATAACCAGTAACTAATGCATTTGTCGGATAATATCGTTTAAAATCATCAGCATTTGTGTCAGGCCATCCTAATGTTGAAAACGGCCAAAGTGCACTTGAGAACCATGTATCTAATACGTCCTCATCTTGTATCCAATTCTCGACGTCTTCAGGCGCTTCTTCACCAACAAAGACTTCACCTGTGTCTTTATGATACCAAGCAGGTATTTGGTGTCCCCACCATAGTTGACGTGAAATCGTCCAATCTCTAATTTCTTCCATCCAGCGATTGAATGTATTTTCAAATCTACCTGGGAAAAAGTCAATTCTATCTTTTGTATTTTGATTATCCAAAGCTCTTTGTGCCAAAGGTTTCATTTTTACAAACCATTGTGTGGACAAATAAGGTTCTACAATTGCACCAGAACGTTCAGAATGTCCAACTGAATGTGTATGTTCTTCAATTTTTATAACAAGATCTTGTTCTTTTAAGTCTTTAACAAGCTGATTTCTACAATCAAATCTATCCATCCCTTTGTATTTATCAGCTTTTTCGTTCATCTTACCATATTCATCCATGACTATAATGTTTTCTAATTGATGTCTTTGACCAATTTCAAAGTCATTAGGGTCATGTGCCGGAGTAACTTTCATCGCTCCTGAACCAAATTCAATATCAACGTATTCATCAGCTAAAATAGGTAACTCTCTTCCTACAATAGGTAATATAACTGTTTTACCAATCACATCTTTATATCTTTCGTCATTTGGATTTACAACGATAGCAGTGTCACCTAACATAGTCTCAGGACGTGTAGTAGCTATTTCTATATATCCATTCCCATCAGCATAAGGATATTTAAAATGATAAAAAGCACCTTGGACATCTTCATGAATGACTTCAATATCTGATAAAGCTGTTCTAGCTTTAGGATCCCAGTTAATAATTCTTTCGCCACGATAAATAATACCTTTATTATATAAATCAACAAATACTTTTCTTACAGCTTTACTTAAACCATCATCTAACGTAAAGCGTTCTCTACTATAATCTAACCCTAAGCCAAGTTTAGCCCATTGTTGTCTAATAAATGTTGCATATTCTTCTTTCCAATCCCATGCTTGCTGTAAAAATTTCTCTCTTCCTAAGTCGTGTCTGGATATACCTTGTTCATTAAGTTTTGCTTCAACCTTTGCTTGAGTTGCTATACCAGCATGATCCATACCAGGCAGATATAAAGTATCGTATCCTTGCATTCTTTTCATTCTAGTTATTATATCTTGTAATGTAGTATCCCATGCATGACCTAAATGTAATTTACCTGTAACATTAGGGGGCGGAATTACAATTGTATATGCCTCTTTAGATTTATCTTCAGATGGTTTAAAGTAACCATTACTTACCCATTCCTCATAACGACCCTTTTCAACTTCTCTTGGATCATATTTTGGTTTCATTTCCATATGTCTACCTCCTAAAAAATAAAAGAACATCCATCCTATAAAAAATAGGACGGATGTTCTGTTCCGTGGTACCACCTATATTCAAGAAGAAATAATTCATTCTTTTCTTCAAGCACTTAAGTCTCTGATTAACGCTCATACACGCTTCTATCTACTTGTCATCTATGTTTCAATAGAAGTTATAAAATAGGGCTACCTTCAGACTTAATCATTTACATATTCACAGCCACCATATGCTCTCTTTAAAATGATATAAACTTACTCTTCCCAAATAATATATTCTTTTACCCATTTATATTATAATGGATATTAAAATAAGTCAATGTATTGGAGATGAATTTATGAACGAATGTGCTTTTAACACAACTGATCCCACATATCTAGAGTATCATGATTATTATTGGGGACAACCAATCTATGATAGCAAAGAATTATTTAAGCTAATGGCTCTTGAATCACAACATGCAGGTTTATCATGGTTGACAATATTAAAGAAAAAGGAATCGTATGAACAGGCATTTTACAACTTTGAACCTCAATTTATCGCACAAATGACTGAAAAGGATATTGATCATTTAATGAAATTCCCAAACATTATTCACAATCGTAAAAAATTAGAAGCAATTGTGAGCCAAGCGAAGGGATATTTAAAAATTGAAAAAGACTATGGTAGTTTTAGTAAATTTTTATGGTCCTATGTAAATCATCAACCCATAAATATGGGTTATAAAAAACCTAGAGATCGTAAAAAAGTTGATCAACGAGCTACTCAATTATCAAAAGATTTAAAAGCATATGGTTTTAAATTTTTAGGTCCAGTAACCGTGTTCTCATTTTTAGAAGCTGCTGGATTGTATGACTCACATCTTGAAGGATGTCCATTTAAACCAAATCATGGGTGAAACATAGCCAAAAGTTGGGCTATGGGTATTCAAACAATATGAGTTTTTTCACACATACTAAAAGTTTACAACGTTTAATTTATCCAAATTTCACTTTTAAATAATTACATTTGCTCGCAAATATTTTCAAAGTTTTATTTAAAAAACGTATAACTCAGGTCATTAAAATCATTTTTCATTTAATCTAATATTAATAAAATAACCAATTAGTGGCGCAATGACAAATAATATAAAAAATATTCTAAAAATGTGATAGCTTGAAATCATCGCTACATCAGCTCCAGTAGCCATAGCCACTAAAACTATTTGACTCATACCTCCTGGTGCTGCTCCTAAAAACAATTCATTGATGGATTCATTAGTAATCAAATGTATTCCTATTATCATTATAAACGTTGTGACTATGAGCATGATATTTTGAAAGGCTATTGCTATTGCAATTCTTCCCTTTAAATCACTCATTAAGTTGGCAATCTGTAATCCAATACGTATCATATAAATAAGTTGCGCTGTGGCTAACAACCAATGATCTAGTGAAAATGTTAAATGTGTTGTCATATTCCATATAATTAAAACTATTATAGGTGCTAATAATTGTTTAGTGGGGAAGTTAATTTTTGACATTCCTATATAGATGATACCCACCATTGAGAATAAGATGATTATTTGCCATATATTTAAAGTCTGAGAAAGTGCAGGTACTTCCATTGTAGGATGATTCATTTCATGATGATTATCCTGAAAAAAATACGAAATAAGTGGTACTAAAATAACAACAAATATTACACGTGATGTCTGTGTTAAACTCACAACTAATATATTTGCTTTCTTATTTTCTTCTGCCATCACTAACATTTGGCTTAGCGCACCTGGTATGACACTTAAAATTGCAGTTTCTAAATTCACTTGTGCAATTTTCTTAAAAAAGAATGCAATTATCAAAGCTAATAAAATTAGTAGGATAGTGACAAAAACGATAGTTGACCAATTTTTACTTATGTCTTTAATCACTTGTTGTGTAAATGTAGAGCCAATTTGAACTCCAAGTAATATTAAACCGATTTGACTTAACCAAAATGGCCATCGAATTTTTAATTTTAATACTTTTACACATAATAACGCCGCTAATATTGGTCCAAACATAAATGGCAAAATCACATGTAACATTTTTAATAATAGACTTAACATAATAGCAATTAATAATATGATTAAATTATTAATAAAATTCCGATTCAAAATACCACTCTACTTTCGTTAAAAGTAAGTCGAAAAAATTTTATAACTTTATTTAAATAAAAGAGCAGAACAAAATGCATCTTCAATTCCTTGTCCACCATCGAACCCCAACTTGCTTTGTCTGTTGAATTTCCTAGTGAAATTCCTTTTGTTGGGGCCCCGAACCCCAACTTGCTTTATCTGTTGAATTTCTTAGTGAAATTCTTTTTGTTGGGGCCCCGAACCCCAACTTGCTTTGTCTGTTGAATTTCTCAGTGAAATTTTCTGTATTGATGACATAAAATAGCTTTAAAATTTGATATAAGTGCATCTTCAATTCAGTTATAAACTACTTATAAGTTAAGAAAGTCTAGGACATTGATTTTTGCCCTAGACTCAATTAATTTAAATAATTATATTTTAAAATTATCACACAATACGACTTAATGCATTATCAAATGCTTGAATAGTTTTCTCAATATCATCTTTAGTATGTGCAGTTGATAAAAATGTTCCTTCAAATTGTGAAGGTGGTAAGAAAACACCTTCCTTAGCCATTTCTCTATACATGTTACTAAATAATTTTAAATCACTTTTATTCGCTTCATCAAAATTTGTTACAGGCCCCTCATTTAAGAAGTAACCAATCATTGAACCAGCGCGATTTACTGTGATTGGAACATTGTGCTTAGCAAATACCTCTTTTAATCCTTTTTCAAGTATATCTCCTAGAGAATTAAAATACTCATAAGATTCAGGAGTAAGTTGACTCAATGTTTCATAACCACTAGTCATTGCTAAAGGATTACCTGAAAGTGTGCCGGCTTGATAAATAGTCCCAACAGGAGCAATGTAATCCATAATTTCTTTTTTACCACCAAAAGCTCCAACGGGTAAACCTCCACCTATCACTTTTCCTAAGCAAGTTAAATCAGGTGTTACACCAAAGTATCCTTGCGCACAATTGTAACCTACACGGAAACCAGTCATCACTTCATCAAATATAAGTAATGCTCCATATTCAGTAGTAATATCTCTTAAACCTTGTAAAAATCCATTCACTGGAGGCACTACACCCATATTTCCAGCAACCGGTTCTACAATAACACCAGCAATATCATCGCCATATTTATCGAACGCTAATTTAAGTGAATCTAAATCATTATATGGCACCGTGATAGTATTTTTAGCAATACCTTCAGGAACGCCTGGTGAATCAGGTAAACCTAGTGTTGCAACACCTGATCCTGCTTTAATCAGTAAAGAATCACTGTGTCCATGATAACACCCTTCAAATTTTATAATTTTATTACGTCCTGTATAACCCCTAGCTAAACGAAGTGTGTCTAAAGTAGCTTCAGTTCCTGAGGAAACCATTCTTACTTTTTCAATTGAAGGTACACGGTCAATCACAAGTTCAGCAAGTTTATTTTCTTGAAGTGTTGAAGCGCCGAAGCTTGTACCTTTATCAACTGCTTCATGTAATTTGGATATAACTTGTTGATTTTTATGTCCAAGAATTAATGGACCCCAACTTAGCACATAATCAATGTATTCATTTCCATCAATATCATATATTTTAGATCCTTCACCATGATCCATAAAAATAGCTGGTGTGTCTACTGATTTAAATGCTCTTACGGGACTGTTAACACCACCAGGCATTAATTTCTCAGCATGTTCCATTGCTTTAATAGATTTTTCAAAACTCATCATATGACCTCCACAATTATCATCTATTTATCTAAATAACGACAGATATCTTTTGCAAAGTAAGTAATTATTAAATCAGCACCTGCACGTTTCATAGATATCATTTGTTCCATAACAATATTCTCTTCATCTATCCAACCATTTAGCGCTGCTGCTTTTGTCATACTATATTCTCCACTAACATTGTATGCTACAACTGGCACGTTCGTATTATTTTTTACATCTCTAATAATATCTAGATAACTTAAAGATGGTTTAACTATCATCATATCACAACCTTCTTTAAGATCACTTTCCAATTCTCTTAATGCTTCTAAACGGTTTGCAGGATCCATTTGATAGGTTTTTCTATCCCCAAATGAAGGTGCTGAATCTGCAGCATCTCTGAATGGACCGAAAAAGCTTGAAGCATATTTAATACCATAACTCATGATAGGAATATTTTGATATCCCGCTTGATCAAGGCCTTCACGAATTTCAGCAACAAAACCATCCATCATATTGCTTGGAGCAATGATGTCAGCTCCAGCTTCAACTTGAGAAATAGCTGTTTTTACAAGTAATGGAAGTGATTTATCATTGTCTACATCATGCGTATGATCGTCAATAACGCCACAGTGTCCGTGATCTGTGTATTCACAAAGACAAGTATCTGCCACAATAAGTAAATCCTTATATAAATTCTTGGATATTCGTGTCGCTTCTTGAACAACTCCATTATGATCATATGCACCAGATCCGATGTCATCTTTTTCATTTGGAACACCGAAGAACATAATTGCTCTAATACCTAAATCATATGCCTCTTTAATCTCTTCATGCAATAAATTTAAACTAATTTGGTATACACCTGGCAATGATTTAATTTCACTTTTTATATCATCTTGCTCAACTACAAATATTGGATATATTAAATCTTCTTTTCTAACATGAGTTTCTCTTACTAAATCACGCATTGTCTTAGATGAACGTAATCTTCTATGTCTATCAAATTTCATTTTGTTCCCTACTTTCTATAATTTTATCAATAAGTGAATCTAATGTTTGTTTATTTGCCACTTTTACAGATGCATTGAATTTTAAAATGGTCCTAGCAGTTTGCTTACCGATAGCAAAATAATGATCAAATTCAGGAACATTGCCCTCTTTAAAATAAAATTCAACTGCAGATGAACTTGAAAAAGTCACTGCGTCTATTTGATGTTTTCTAACAAGTGCCTTAACTTGACTTATATTTTTAAAATTCGGTACTGGTCTATATAAATCTATTTTAACGATTTCATTATATTTGCTCAATTGTTGAACTAATTTTGGACGTGCTTTTTCACTTGAGGGCAATAATAAATGTTGTTCTCTAATCTTAAACTCGTCCAAAAAGCCTTCTTGCGAAAAATCACGTGGCACAAAGTCGACACTAATACCTAGTTCATTGCAATACTGAGCTGTTTTATCACCTATAACAGCTACCTTTTTAACTTTAACGTTTTTTAAATAAGGATAAAAGTATTTTACTGCGTTTTTAGACGAAAAAATAAGCCAGTCGTAGCTATGATCAAGCAATTTTTCATTAAAATGAAGTTGTTTTAGTTGGATAAAAGGCTTGTGGACAATATCAACTAAATGACTATGAACTTCATTCGTCTGCGTCATAACTATAACTGGTTTCATAAATTTGTTTCACCTCTATAATAGAGTTTAGTATTATTCTGCTTCATTTAACTTTTTAATTATGTCATAAGCACCTTGTTTTTTAAGTACTTGACTCACTTCTATACCTAATTGTACAGGATCAGAACCCAATGTAGTATGTTCGTATCTTTCCTTACCATCTGGAGACATAATCAGTCCTGTAAATTCAATTTGGTTATCGTGAACAATTGTTGCATATCCACCTATAGGAACCTGACAGCTGCCATCCATTTCTGATAGAAAAGTACGTTCAGCAGTCACACATTGTGCTACATCATGATTGTGTACTTTAGCTAGTAAATCTAAAAGTTCTTTGTCATCACTCCTACACTCAATACCAAGTGCACCCTGACCTATAGCAGGCAGTAATACATCTCTATCAAGATAAGTCGTAACAATATTATCTGACCAACCCATGCGTTTTAATCCAGCGGCGGCTAATATAATTGCATCGTAATCTTCAGTCTCTAATTTTTTTAATCGAGTATCGATGTTTCCACGAATCCACTTAATTTTTAAATGTGGGTATTTTGATAAAATTTGAGCGCCACGACGTAAAGAACTTGTACCTACAATGCTACCCTCAGACAATTCTTCTAATGGAATATGATTTTTTGCTATATAGGCATCAAAAGGGATTTCTCTGTCAGGAATACATCCTAATGTGAGACCGTCAGGAATTATACTTGGTACATCCTTTAGTGAATGTATTGCCATATCTATCTCTTTGTTAAATAATTCATTTTGAATTTCCTTAACAAAAAGTCCTTTACCTCCAACTTTGGATAATTGTTTATCTACAATTTTGTCGCCTTTAGTTACAATTTCTTTTATTTCAATATCCAAAGACGGATCGATAAATTTTAATTTATCAATAAATTGTTGACTTTGTGTTAGCGCTAACTTACTTCTTCGCGACCCAACAATTAATTTACGCATACGTTAAATGCCTCCTAGATACCGATTTTTATATGAAAAACAGGTTATTTCTTACCTAAAATGAGTTAAAAAGAATAGATTAATCATACACAAACAAAATAATATAATGTTAAAATAGATAAGATTTCTTTGTGATATCCATTTTTTTATTCTAATCAAAATATAAACACCATATAATAAAGTAATAATTGATGAAAATATTACTTTTGGATCTATAAATATCCTTTTACCGACTGCAAAGATCCCCCATTGCGCACCTAAAATTGTACTTAATATAAGGATAATCCATGCAACAAGTGTAGAATAGAAAACGATTGTTTCTAAAGTAGCAACACTACCAATTCTAAAGTAATTTTGATCGAAATTTTTCTCCTTTAAATTTCGATATTGAATAATATAGAGTAATGAATTTACAAATGCGATTGCAAAAAATGCATAACTTAATACTGCAAGTGCTATATGAATAAGTAATAACTCATTAATTACTGCAACTTGTTGAATTTGCGTTTGATAATGTTCAGGCTGAAATGTATTTAAAGTCATTAGAATAAATCCTATCAAATTAAGGAAGAAAACGGAAAAATTCATTACTTTAATCAAATTCAATATCAACGAAATTGATATAATAATCCATGTTAAAGAGAAAAAAACGTCAAATATAGAACCTAGTGGCACTTGTTTAGTATGAATAAAAAAAATAGACAAAGAGATTGTTTGTAAAACCCAAACAATCCCTAATGAATAAAAACCTACAGTTCTAGTCTTATAATTTTTATTAATGAAATCAACAAAGTAACAAATAATACTAAACAGATAAATCATTAATATGATTTCATGAAATCTAATTAACAGGGTTTCTTGCATATCATCACCAAATTAATATGCTTATTCAAAACTAAATATTCGATGCGCTAAGATTTCCTTTGCTCTACTCTCTTTTTCTAACTTTGCTTTTTCACGAGGATCTTCGGCTTCAATATCAAATATGTTTTGAAATAGCTCTAATTTTTCATTACTTTTTTTATCAGTACTTAATTCCTTAGCCTGTTTGATAGGATCTTTTAACATTTGATTGATAATACTTTTTGTATGTTTCGAAATGACTTTACGTTCTCTTTCAGAGAGATCTGGCAATTTACGATCAATACTTTCCATAGTTTCTGCTTGGATATTCATAGCTTTTTCACGTAAAGCTCTGATTACAGGTACAACGCCAAGCATATTAACCCATTCATTGTGTGAATCAATCTCTTCAGGTATTTGTGCTGCAATAGTTTCAGCAGCTAATTGACGTTCTCTTAAATTGGCATCTACCAAATCTTTTAAATCATCAACATCATAATTAAAAATATTTGTAATTGCATCAATACCTGGTTCAATGTCTCGTGGAACCGCAATATCAATCAGAACTAATGAATCCAGTTTTCTAGTTTCTGAAATTGTTTTCACCATAGAATTAGTAATGATATAGTCTTTAGCACTTGTAGAACTAATTACTATATCTGTAGTTTCTAATAAAGATGGTAATGCTGAAAGCGAATCATATGAAACATTGTGTTTTTCGGCTAAAATTTTAGCTTTAGACAATGTCCGATTAACAATTGTTACACTTGAAATTCCAGAACCTAAAAGATTTAAGAGTGATAATTCACCCATTTCCCCCGCTCCAATAACGACAGCATGTTTACTTTTTAATTTTCCAAATACCTTTTTAGCTAATTCAACAGCAGCATAAGAAACACTTACAGCATTATCTGCAATATCTGTTTCACTGTGTGCTTTTTTAGCAAAAGTAATCGCTTGTTTAAATAGATGATTAAAAATCGTTCCAGTTGTGCCAGCATTTTGTGCTAAGAAAAATGCATCGCGCATTTGTCCTAAAATTTGTGTTTCACCAAGCACAATTGAATCCAAGCCAGAAGTGACACGCAATAAATGTTCAACTGCATCGTCCCCCACTTTAACTTCCGACATATCTTTAATATCATCTACTTCAAATCCAAAAGAGCGCGCTAAAAATCTTTGTATATAATAACGTCCTGTATGAACTTGATCAACAATAGCGTATACTTCAGTACGATTACATGTAGATAAAATGACATTTTCTAAAATTGCTTTAGTTTCATATAAATCTTCATGTGCTAATCGTAAGGCATCATCTCTAAAAGCAACTTGCTCTCTTAATGTTACATCAGCTGTTCGATGATTTATGCTAATTGCAACAAAATGCATTTATAACGCCCTCCATATACTAACAATAAAACAAGTATAACACATTTAAAAAGATGTTTAAGTGGAATGCTTAAATAAATTAGAAAGATTATAATCTACATTCAATTTTTTGTCAAAATAACGACATTTTTTTATTGTGGTTAAAATACATTTCTCTAATTGAAAAAATTTATATATATGTTTCAATAAAGTTCCAAATTTCTTGCTGTTTACTATTCTTAATTGAAGAATAGCTTATAATATTGTCTCCAGGCTCTAATTCTAATTTGTCTTTTATTCTTTTGATATGCTTTTGTACTTTTCCTTTAGCAATTTTATCTTCCTTAGTACATATTACAAGTGTTGGTATATCAAAATGTTTAAGATAATTGTACATTAGCACATCATCTTCAGTAGGTTGATGCCTTAAATCAACAAGTTGAATAACAAGTTTTAAATTCTCTCGTTGTGTAATATATTCTTCAATCATTTTACCAAATTTTTCTCGTTGAACTTTACTTACTTTAGCGTATCCATATCCCGGTACATCAACAAAAATAAGTTGTTCATCTATATTATAGAAATTCAATGTCTGTGTCTTACCAGGTTGTTGTGACGTTCGCGCCATATTTTTGCGCCCAATCATACTATTAATAAATGTAGATTTACCTACATTTGAGCGTCCACTTAACGCTACTTCTGTTAAACCAGTGTCAGGGTACTGCGCTTTTTTAACAGCACTTATAATTAAGTTGATATTATTTGGATTTATATTCATAAACTTCCTCTTTCTTATACTATTGTATAATTAACTTTAACATTTTTTTCTATGTTTACATATAAAAAAACTGAGTCACAATTCACGTGACTCAGTATTAAATCAAATTTTTTAAGCAGATGTCTTATTCTTATTAATTAGATTTCCTTCATCATCATATAATTCAGGCTCAATTTCTTCATTAATCGTTTGTTCAGTAATGACTACTTTACTTACATTTTCAGAAGAAGGTACATCATACATGATGTCAATTAATGCTTCTTCTATAATTGAACGTAATCCACGCGCTCCAGTTTTACGTTCGATTGCTTTTTCACTTATAGCAGATAGAGCCTCTTCAGAAAACTCTAATTCCACATTATCTAACTCTAGCATTTTAGTGTATTGTTTAACTAGCGCATTTTTAGGTTGAGTTAAAATATTTTTAAGTGCAGCAACATCTAAAGTTTCAAGATTAGCAACTATAGGTACACGACCAATAAATTCTGGAATTAATCCATATGATTGGAGATCCTCTGGACGAATTTGTTCCAGTAAAGCTTCTTCATCATATTTATCTGCTTCATTACTAGCAAATCCTATCACTTTTTCTCCTAAGCGTCTCTTAATGACTTCATCGATACCATCAAAAGCTCCACCTAAGATAAATAATATGTTTGTCGTATCAATTTGAATTAATTCTTGATTTGGATGCTTTCGACCACCTTGTGGCGGTACACTAGCAGTTGTACCTTCTAAAATTTTAAGCAATGCTTGTTGTACACCTTCACCAGACACGTCGCGCGTGATTGAAGTATTTTCAGATTTACGCGCAATTTTATCAATTTCATCGACATATATAATACCTTTTTCAGCTTTATCAATGTCGAAATCAGCAGCTTGAATAAGACGTAATAAGATGTTTTCTACGTCATCACCTACATAACCTGCTTCAGTTAAACTTGTAGCATCAGCAATTGCAAATGGTACATTTAGTGTTTTAGCTAGTGTTTGAGCTAATAATGTTTTACCGCTACCAGTTGGCCCAATTAATGCGATATTACTTTTTTGTAATTCAACATCGTCTTCATTTGGACCTAATTGTTGAATACGCTTATAGTGATTATATACAGCAACTGCTAATGATTTTTTGGCTTTTTCCTGACCAATGACATATTCATTGAGGTGATCCATAATTTCTTTAGGAGTTGGTAATTCCGTAAATCCTTCAGACGTATTTTGTGCTAATTCTTCTTCAACGATTTCTGAGCACAATTCAATACATTCATTACAAATATAAACGCCACTTCCTGCGACTAATTTTTTCACTTGATCTTGATCTTTACCACAGAAAGAACATTTTAAATTTTCTTCATCTTCATTGAATTTGAACATTCTTTTTTACACCCCTATTCCATAAAGACTATACTAAAAAGCATTTTACAATGCAACTTAACATATTTACAATCAAGATGCTTAAATAACTTGGAGCGGGACTGAAATCTTATTCTTAATGAATGATTTCATTGTCCCGCCCCTAAATTTCATTTAACATCAACAATAATAAATCATAATGATGCTATATTAAGTTGTCAATCTATACAATTGACACTGCCTATATTTCATTCAACTTATAGACAATTGACTAATTCAATATTAAGCATTCATTTAATGAACGATACTAGTCTTCTTTAGTAGCTTCAACATATTTCGCGTTATCTCTTAATAAATCAATAACTTTTTGAATGCGTACATCATTTTTAACAATATCTGTATTACCTAAAGTAGATTTAATATCTTCTACAGAAATGTTAAATTGCTCGCTCATTTTTTCTAATTCTTTATCAATATCTTCATCAGATACTTCAATATTTTCTTCATCAGCAATCGCAGTTAACGTTAAGTTTGTTTTAACGCGTTGTTCTGCATCGTCTTTCATTTGGTCTCTTAGTTGTTCTTCGTTTTGACCAGAGATTTGATAATATGTTTGCAAATCTAAGCCTTGTTGTTGAATTCTTTGACCAAATTCTTGAATCATACGATCTAATTCAGTATTAATCATTGCTTCAGGAATATCAATTGAAGCATTTTCTGTTGCTTTATTAATAGCTTCTTCTTTTTCAGTATTTTCCGCTTCAGTTGCTTTCTGTTCACTTAAACGTTTGCGGAGATTTTCTTTATATTCGTCCACGTTTTCAGCATCAGAATCTAATTCATTAGCGATTTCATCATTTAATTCTGGTACATCTTTGAATTTAATTTCGTTGACTTTTGTTTTAAATGTAGCTTCTTTACCAGCTAATTCTTCAGCGTGGTATTCTTCTGGGAATGTAACAACTACATCTTTTTCATCGCCAGTTTTCATTCCTTCTATTTGTTCTTCAAAGCCAGGGATGAATGATCCAGAACCAATTTCTAGGTCATAACCTTCAGCTTGTCCGCCATCAAATTCTTCACCATCAACTGAACCTGAGAAATCAATGTTTACTGTGTCACCGTTTTCAACAGCACCATCTTCTTTAACAACCATTTCAGCAAGGTGACTTAAACTATGGTCGATTGATTCTTGTAATTCTTCATCAGAAAGTTCAGTTTCTTGCTTTTCAATTTCTAATCCTTTGTAATCACCTAATTTAACTTCAGGTTCAACTGTAACTGTAGCTTCAAAAATGAAATCTTTACCTTTTTCGATTTGAGTTACATTAACTTCTGGTTGTGCAACTGGACTAATTTCTGTTTCTTCAATTGCTTCACCATAAGCTTCAGGTAATAAGATATCCACTGCATCTTGATATAGTGCTTCTACACCAAAACGTTGCTCAAAAATCGGACGAGGCACTTTACCTTTACGGAATCCAGGCACATTAATTTGTTTGACCACTTTTTTAAATGCTTGATCTAATGCTTTATTTACTTTCTCTGCAGGAACAGTAACAGTTAAAACGCCTTCATTACCTTCCTTTTTTTCCCAAGTTGCTGTCATGTATAAATACCTCCATGATTGACTAATTTATTTTTTCAACTTCCCTATTATAGCATAGGTTTTTAGCGTTAACAAACTTTGAAAACGAAGGGTTGTTCAAGTTTATTTTCAACGATTTCTATATTAAAATTCTTTTACTCAATTTGCAACAAATTAAATTTTACATTTCATTATCTAATGATTTAATGAATTGTAAAGTGTCATTGTTACAGCCATTTATATCTATACCAATTAATTGTTTGAAGTAAACATCATATGCATCTATCCAATCATCAATAGTGTATAACGACTCTATATCTATAGGATACATGAGTATAGAATGATTATTCATCATATGTTGTGCTTCTTTTAAAATATGCAGCGCTCCATCTTCTAATCTATTCATTACGACAGGAATGACCTTGTCTTTAATCGTCGTGTGCTCAATGCCACTTAAATGATTAGGATTGACATTTATCGTTTCACCATATTTATGGATTGTAATTGTATGAGAATATTCAGCAAATCTTAAATATTCCAACATTAAGCTCACTAAATTTTTAGGTAACTCTATAGAAATTAATATATTCGCTACTGATTCTTTAAAATTATAATGCCCATTATCAATAAGTTGTAATAATAAAGATGTTTGTTCACGTGTGTTAAGCGAACCAAAATCTGATAAAGATGAAGACAATGCTTCTCTATCTTCATCAAGTCTCGATATTGCATATTCTTTAAGTGGAAAAAGTTCCATTCTGGTTTTATGATTTTTAACTTCATCGATAATTTGATTAATTACTTCAACTGCTTCATAAAATTGACCTAAACCATTCAGACTTTTAATATAATATATCATCAATTCGTCATAACAGTTGAATCCACGTTTTAACAAAATAATTGCCTCTTCTCGTAACTCTAAATAAGCATTCAATTTTAAAAGCATCCAGCATTTCTTTAATGCAATATCCTCGTTAAGGTCGAAATGCTGTTCATATACATTAAACAAATGATACATCTTTTCAAAATCTGCATTTCTTTCTGCATCATTTATTTGTTTAATCACTTTACTTTTAGACTGCGGAAAAGGTATAATATCAGCCATTAATTTAGCACTCCAATCATGATATATCTTGAAGAATTAATGCACTCCATGTTTCAAAATCCTCATAGGAATGAATGTCGCCTTGTTCTATCCATTTAATTTTTAGCGTATCAGTTTCTTTTGCTTCAACATCGTTTGATTGCACAGTGATTTTAAATACGACGCCCATATGAACTTTACCCACATCATTATCATCATCATTTATAAAACCTAAATATTCCATATTTTGAGATTTATTATTACTTAATCCTACTTCTTCTTCTAATTCTCGTTGAGCATTAACTCTTAAAACTTCATTAATTGAATCAGCTCCAGTAACATCATTCATATGACCACCAACACCGATAGATGACTGACCATGTAACCGTTCTTCCCCCCCACCAGAAAGACGCTCGTAAACAAGGATTTCTCCCTTCTCATTTTCTAGTAGGCAATATGATATTAATTGTTTAAACGATGGATCATCTTCCATATCACCACGTCTTTTCACTTCATATTTACTTAACGCGCTAAAAATTTCTTTTCCTTTGAAATTATTTTTATGTAAAAAACCATTAAAAGCATTCTTATCTTTGTTAAATAAAATATCTCTGTTTACAACAATTATTTGTTCATCAAATTTAGACATGATTATCTCCTTTTAGATATAGTATACTATCAGTCATTTTAGCAAAAATTATCATTTTTTGCGATTGAATATATGTATATGTAAAACGATAAAAGTGTCATTATATTCTTAATTAAAATAAGACACAATCTTACATTATTGATATGATGAAACTTTTAGCAAAGTAAAATTATACACCTCACTGTCATAACATGAATGAAAATTTATCTCTTATTAGTTATTGACTTCGTATATATTGATTATTTCAAAGCATGATTTGAAATAACCTAGTATTATGAAAATGACCAAATAAATAAAATATGTCCGTCATTACATCAAGGTATTGTACTCAATATTTAAGTACTTTTAAATAATATATTAACAACAAGCACATAAAAAGACCTGAGACAAAGATTATTGTCTCAGGTCTTGTATAAATATTATTTTAAAGCTTCTTTAGCTTTTGATACTAATTCAGCGAAAGCTTTGTCGTCTGAGATTGCAATTTCTGATAACATTTTACGATTAATATCAATCTCAGCTTTTTTCAATCCGTTCATTAGACGTGAGTAGCTAATGTCATGTTGACGTGCAGCTGCATTAATACGTGTTATCCATAATTTACGGAAATCACGCTTACGTTGACGACGGTCACGGAAAGCATATTGTCCTGATTTCATTACTTGTTGTTTAGCTACTTTATATAATGTATGTTTTGAACCAAAGTAACCTTTAGCTAATTTAATCGTTTTTTTACGACGTGCTCTTGTTACTGTTCCACCTTTAACTCGTGGCATAATAAATTCCTCCTTAGATGATCTCTATCGTATATATTCGTTTAAAATCTTATTTTTTGTATGCTAATAATTGTTTAACACGTTTCATATCACTTTTAGAAACTAACTTAGCTTTACGTAATTGACGTTTTTGTTTAGTATTTTTATTTGCGAATAAGTGAGATGTGAAAGCTCTAGAACGTTTTAATTGACCTGAACCAGTTCTTTTAACACGTTTAGCTGCTCCACGGTGAGTTTTCATTTTAGGCATGATTCATTTCCTCCTATAATTTAACGTTTATTTTTCGTTGATAGGCGCTAACATAATAAACATTTGACGCCCTTCCATTTTAGGCTTTTGTTCAACAGTTGCAATATCTTTACATTCATCTGCAAATTTTTCTAACACACGTTGACCAATTTCTTTATGTGTAATCGCACGACCTCTGAAACGAATTGAAACTTTACATTTATCGCCTTTAGATAAGAACTTACGTCCATTTTTCAACTTAGTTTGGAAATCATGTTCTTCAATAGTTGGGCTTAAACGTAATTCTTTAACATTAATGACTTTTTGTTTCTTCTTCATTTCTTTTTCTTTTTTCTGCTGTTCGAATTTATATTTACCATAATCCATTATTCTCGCAACAGGTGGTTTTGCATTTGGTGCTACAACAACTAAATCTAAATCAACACGTTCAGCCATTTCTAAAGCTTCACGTTTAGATTTAACACCAATTTGTTCACCATCTTGGCCTATTAAGCGTAGTTCTTTTGCACGAATTTTCTCATTAATTTGAGTTTGATCTTTTGCTATGGTTGACACCTCCCAGAAATTTACGAAATTGTTCCAAGCAAAAAGAAGAGCGAGTATAACTACCCGCTCTTCTTAAACACAATAAATGTGTAACATGATTGACCTGCCAACTGCATTAGCGTCGCCACAGGTGAGAAGCGGGTGCTTCTACTTGGTTCGTTTCGTATTCAACGTTAATAATCATATCAATATTTATTGTTTAAGTCAAACTTTTTTTAATTATTTTTATGGTGTCTTATTTCTTCCATCGAAACATCTTGCCTTAAGTCAACTTTGTTTAGAGGAATCTTTTTAGTTTTATATCTAAATTTATGGTAAAAGAAGAAAATTAAGAATACAGGAATTCCCATGTAAGTTATAAAAAATCTATTCATATCAAAGTTACCTGTTTTAATAAAATCTACATCTTGTCCAATGATAACTATTACACATAAAACACCTGCAAAAATAGGACCAAATGGGAATAACTTCGCTTTATATTTTAATTTTGACTTATCATAATTTTGTTTATCAAATGCGCGTCTAAATCTAAAGTGACTGATTGCTATACCAACCCAAGCAATAAAACCAGTCATCCCACTAGCAGCTACAATGTATTCATATGCATCTCCACTTAAATGTTGCAAAGCAAAAATAAGAATGACTAGTATTCCAGTAGCAATTAAAGATACATATGGTACCCCGTTTTTATTTGTTTTTCCAAAAGAATTATAAGCTAATTTATCTCTACTCATTGAATATAACATTCTTGTTGAAGCATACATTCCAGAGTTACCTGCTGATAATACACTTGTTAATATAACAGCATTCATAAATGAAGCAGCAAATGCTAGTCCAGCGTTCTTAAATACTAATGTAAAAGGTGAAGTAGCTATACTATCACCACCGCCCATTAACGCCTTACTATCATATGGAATCAACATACCAATAATGAAAATAGCTAGAATGTAAAATAAAAGTATACGCCAAAATACCTGTTTAATCGCTTTTGGAACTGCCCTTTCTGGATTTTCAGATTCACCTGCTGTAATACCAATAAGTTCAGTTCCTTGGAATGAGAAGCCTGCGACTAGAAATACACCGAGAATTGATAGCAAGCTACCACCTAAATTCCCACCTAGTATTGGCCCATCTCCTTTTGTAAACGTATCAAATCCTACAAATTCTCCACCCATAATTCCTAAAATAGTTAAGATACCAATTCCTATAAATATGATGACTGTAACTACTTTGATAAGTGCGAACCAATATTCACTCTCTCCATATACTCTAACGGATAGAGAATTAAGCGCGAAAATAATAATAAGGAAGATACAACTCCAGACCCAAGCTGGTATGCCTTGCATAGGGGACCAATATTGTATAACTTGCGCTGCAATAGTAACATCAGCTGCTACTGTAATCACCCAGTTAAACCAATAATTCCATCCTAAAGCAAATCCTAGTGAGGGATCGACAAAGCGTGTAGCATAAGTACTAAATGAACCTGACACAGGCAAATATGTCGCCATCTCCCCTAACGACGTCATTAGAAAAAACACCATCGCTCCAATAACTGCATAGGCAATCAAAGCGCCCAATGCACCTGCGTCATGTATAGCTCCACCAGAAGTCATGAATAGACCAGTTCCTATACATCCCCCAATGGCAATCATTGAAATATGTCTATCTTTTAACCCTCTTTGAACACCGTCAATTTGTTTATTATTCTTATTCATAGAAGCTCCCTTTCCTTCATAAGTAGAGGCTAACTTGTTACCACATCAATGCATATCATTGTTGTAGATAAATTTGGTATAGATGATAAAAAAGTGAAATGATATTAATATCATTTTACTTTTATATCACTTGTCTTTTTATCTGTATCAATAATGTGAAAAGTGGTTACATACCTATAAGATATGCAACCACTTAAGTTTATCTATATAAGGTAGCACATCACATAAAGTGACAGTACAACTTCTATTCGAAAGTTGTCCCAACAATGCTAACTTATGGAATTAACATCATTTCGGCATTATTACCTTTCGCTTATTCAACACTTGTCCCATACGACTTCTGATAAGTTAGTCATTAATAATGCAACCTCTAACTCTATTTATTATATTAATTTGTAATATACATGATATCCTTTATATTTTCAAGTTTATCTATGCTTTTTTAAACGGATTTCATCAATAACATTCCAAATAAATTCATCTTTTTCAACTGATTCTTGTTTTTCAGAACCATATTTTCTTACATTTACTTCTTGATTCTCTACTTCTTTGTCACCTACAACAATCTGATAAGGTATTTTTTTCATTTGAGCTTCACGAATTTTATATCCCATTTTTTCATTACGATCATCAATTTCAACGCGAACACCTTGCGATTTTAGTTCATCTTGTAAAAGTCTAGCATAATCATAATGTAAATCTACATTTACAGGAATAATTTCAACTTGCATTGGCGCCAACCAAGTTGGAAATGCACCTTTTGTTTCTTCAGTTAAAAATGCAACAAAACGTTCCATAGTAGAAACTACACCACGGTGTATAACTACAGGACGATGTTGTTCTCCATCTTGACCAATGTACGTTAAGTCAAAACGTTCTGGTAAAAGAAAATCAAGTTGTGCTGTTGATAAAGTTTCTTCTTTTCCCATTGCTGTTTTTACTTGAACATCTAACTTAGGTCCATAGAATGCTGCCTCACCAATGGCTTCTTCGTATGTTAAACCTAATTCATCTGATGCTTCTTTAAGCATTGATTCAGCTTTTTCCCACATTTCATCATCATCAAAATACTTGTGCTTATCTTCAGGATCTCTATAACTCAATCTGAAGCGATAATCTTCAAAACCAAAATCTTTGTATACATCTTGAATCATATTAACTACACGTTTAAATTCTTCCTTAATTTGGTCAGGTCTAACAAAAATATGAGAATCATTCAATGTCATTCCTCGAACACGTTGTAAACCTGATACTGCACCACTTGCTTCGTAACGATGCATAGTACCCAATTCAGCAATACGTATAGGTAATTCGCGATAAGAATGGGGTTTATTTTTATAAATCATCATATGATGTGGACAGTTCATTGGTCTTAAGACCATAGCCTCGTCTTCATCTAACTTCATTGCTGGGAACATATCTTCTTGATAATGATCCCAGTGACCAGATGTTTTATATAAATCAACATTGGCTAATACTGGTGTGTAAACATGATCGTATCCCATACTTACTTCTTTATCGACAATATAACGTTCTATTTCCCTACGTATTGTAGCACCATTTGGTAACCATAACGGTAAACCAGCACCAACGAGTTGATTATTTGTAAACAATTCTAAATCTTTACCAATTTTACGATGATCACGCTCACGACGTTCTTCCAACATTTTTAGATGTGCTTTCAAATCTTTTTTGTCAAAGAATGCTGTACCATAAATTCGTTGTAACATTTTATTATCACTATTTCCACGCCAATAAGCACCAGCTGTAGATAATAGTTTGAACTCTTTAATTTTAGAAGTTGAAGGTACATGTACGCCTCGACAAAGATCAGTAAATTCACCTTGTGTATAAAGTGTTACACTTTCATCATCAGGAATTGCATCAATAAGTTCTAATTTATAAGGATCATCCTTGAAGAAGTCTTTTGCTTCTTCTTTACTAACTACTTCTCTTACAATTTTATGATTTTCGTTCACAATTTGTTTCATTGTTTTCTCAATTTTATCAAAATCATCTGATGAAACCTTATCATCCATATCAAAATCATAATAGAATTCGCCTTCTATTACAGGACCAACACCAAATTTAACGTCACCGTATAAACGTTTTAATGCTTGTGCCATTAAATGAGCTGTTGAATGACGAAGTACTTCTAACGCTTCTTCACTCCCAGGCGTAATAATTTCAATAGTTCCATCTTGTTCTAAAGGGCGTGTTAAATCGACAAGTTGACCATTGAATTTTCCCGCAACTGCCTTTTTTCTTAATCCTGGACTAATTGATTGAGCGATGTCTTCTGTAGTAGTCCCTTTATCAAATTCTTTTGTATTACCATCTGGAAATTGAATATTAATTTGATTCATATGTTATCCTCCTATTTAATAAAACATCTGATCGTTGGCTTATTGAATAAATTGACTTTACTGAGCATAAAAAAACTCGCCCCCTAGCAAGGGACGAGTTTGTCGTGGTACCACCCTAGTTAAGTATATGAAAAACATGCGTGACCAGTCATATACTATACTCTACATAAGATAACGGTCTTGAGCCGGATATTCATTACAAATATCAATAATAACGAAGTAGTAATAATTTAATGTGTTAGCCATATTCTCATCAGTTAATGACTTTCTGTGTAACAGAGATTAAATTATCGTATCTTCAATAGTTTCAACGATTAAGATTTATCTCTATTATACACCACATACTTTAAAATTCAATTGTTTCTATAATTTTTGCCAGTCAAATAATAAGGTGACGATAAAGTTTTAATTCTTTCAATAATTCTAGCTGCTTTAGTCTTTTCAGTGCCATCTCTAGTTATTGAAAGATGATGCTCAAGTTCACTATAATTAAAATTAGAACTAAAAAATGTAGGAAGTTCATGTACCATTCTATAATGTAATAAAGGACCAATCACTTCATCTCTTACCCACGGTGTGACTTCTTCTGCGCCAATGTCATCTAACATCAAAATATTAGCTTCTCTCACACGTTGTAATTTTTTTTCAAAACTACCGTCTTTAAAACCACCTTTTAAAGTGCGTATAAATTCTGGTAAATATACAATAGTTGATGAAATCTTTTGCGATTTAAGTTGATTTGCAATAGCACCCAATATGAATGATTTTCCTGTACCAAAAGGCCCATATAAATATAATCCTTTTACTTTTTCATCATTAGTAATTGCTGTACAGATTTTGTCAGCTGCCATTGCTACATCAAGTCTCTCTCGATTATTCATATAAATATCTTTTAGCTTTGCATGAAGTGTATCTCTTTGCATATGGTGAGATATAATAAGTTGTGAATCGAATCGTTCCTCATCATGTTTTATTTTACACGGGCAAGGTAGATATCTAATTTTGATTCTTTCATTTTCGATATATAGTTCAGGAACATGTCCTTTTACAAAATTCGGACAATCATCATAGCGATGTCCATCATAGACTTTTTGTTGGTCTTTATACTCTTGAAGAACATTTAAATCTTCGTCTATCATCTCATTAGTTATATGACTACGATTTCTCTCAAGAAAATGTTTAACGTCAGGATCATTAATCACATTTTGTTTTATTTTTTGTATACGTTTAACTAGATTTTGAGAATCGCCCATGATATTTCTGAAACTTTTCATTAATTATCTTCCTCCTTCCACTTTTGATTTAACTTTTCAAGAAATGCTTGTCGATCTTCTTCGAGAGTGTCATCATTTATATCTTTATTATCTTCTTGATTGTCCCTATTTTGAAGCCATTTAGGCGTCTTTTCTTTGGATAAAAATTGATTTTGTCTTCCACGATTGTTCTGCCGTTTATCATTAGAATGTGTTTCATAATTTTTAGGTTGATTAACTTGTAATGCGTATTCATATGCTTGTTTGGCATTTGAAATACCAATTTTCTTCCAGTTAGAAGCAATTTCGAAAATATAAGATTTTGGCAACTTCATATCTTCTTTTAGCATAACAAACTGTAAAAGTATATTGATTACACCAAAATTCATTTTTTCACGGTTAATCAATTCTTCTATCATACTTTTTTGCGACTGTGTAGGTTCTGAATCAGACCAACTTGCTAACATATCAATCGGACTTGTTTCATCTAGCAGTTGTAACCAATCATTTGTAGTATCTTTTGCGTGTCGATCTTTTTTTTCATCGTTAGTTTTATGTGTTTGATGCTCTAATTTAGGCAATTGATTATCATGTTCAATAAGATAATAAGTTCTAGCTTGCTTACGCATTTCTTCAAAAGATAACTGTTGTGCACTGGTAATGGAGCTTAATATAACATTTTTCATGCCATCTTCAGTAATCCCATAAAGCGTCGCAAGTTGTATAATCAAATTCTTAGCTTCTTTATCGATAATTTCATTACTAATAAAATGATGGTTCAACATCTGTCTCAACATTTCAAAATCAAAAGTTTCATTAGATAAATCTATGCCATTATAATGTTTGATTTGCTTTAAATTAATTTGATCTGAAACATTGACCTTTTTAGGTACATTGAATACTTCTGTAAATTTTCTAGTGGTCTGTTGATATTTGCTTAAATCTTTCTCATCTTTTTCGAAATAAGATTTAAGTGCTTGATAACGCTTTTTATCAACCTCACTAAATAAAAATACTGATAACATAGGATCATTAAAAAATTGATAGGCTGTTGGAGGCTGAATTAACTCATAAACAAAGTGAGAATACTTTTCTTCATGCCTTACAAATGTTTTAATCAATCCAATAGCCTCTAAATTGTCCATTTGCTCCCTAAAATCTAATAAGTTAATTTTTAGTTCATTCATGAATATATAATGCGTTAACCCGAGTTGTTGACTTTCGTCTATGAATTGACTCATAAAATGATAGAGTCCTATTGATTCAACTCCAATTAAAGGGGTAAATAGTCGATTTAAAATATCTAAATGTTGTGAGGTGAATTCGAAATGTGTAATCACCTCAAATCCATCTTGTGGTTTTAGACCATATTCATAGGTTTGTAACCCCATCTATTTATCACTCCGTTTATTATCACTCAAGATACCTTGCATTGACTCTAAGAGTTGATCAACATCTTTGAATTCTTTATATACAGATGCAAATCTTACATAAGAAACTTGGTCAACATGCATTAATAAATTCATAACATGCTCGCCAATTTCTCTAGAAGAAATTTCAGTTTGTCCTTCATCTCTAAGTTGCCACTCCACTTTATTAGTTATGTCTTCAAGTTGTTGATAACGCACTGGTCGTTTCTCGCAAGATCTTACTAAACCATTTAATATTTTTTCTCTTAAAAATTGTTCTCTAGTTCCATCTTTCTTCACTACTATTAATGGACTTACTTCAATATGTTCAAATGTTGTAAAACGCGTTCCGCAATTTTCACATTCTCTTCTACGTCTAATCGCATTGGCCTCATCTGCATGTCTTGAATCAACCACTCTGGAATGTGTAGAATTACATTTCGGGCATTTCATATATATCACCCTCCCAAGTTTGATCACCGTACATTATACTATAAAAGTACGGTGTAAAAAAGAAAGGTCAATTACAACTATAAATGAAAGAATGTAATGATACATTGATAACACCATTATGTGTAAAAAAGGAAAATATATCTTATAAATAAAGGTTTTAGTGTACTATGTTATTTATTAAAAATATTACATTTTAACGTGATTAAACATATTAAATGAATTTCAATCATTTAAATGTACTATACAATTTTATAAATACGACCAAAAGTACCATTATTAAATTATAATTTGAAAGATGATTCGTTAAAATCACCTCATTTCAAAATCATCTCAACTTGATTAATAAATAATGACTATGGATCATTTTTCTATAAAGAAAGTATCTAGTAATATGTCTAAAGCTAATTGGTTATCTATAATAACATCAATGATGCTTCAACTTTGTTTAGGGCTATTTGTATATAAATAAACCTGAGATAATATGGCTATCTCAGGTTTAGTGCAAGTATAAATATTCAATTAAATGGCTTTTACCATTGCTTTATCATCAATTAATTGTCCAATTTTGTCAGCTACTTCAACAACTCTATTCGAATAACCCCATTCATTATCATACCAAGCGATAACTTTCACCTTATTTTGTCCCATAACCATCGTAGATTGAGAATCAATAATAGCTGAATGAGGATTTGTGTTAAAGTCTACAGAAACTAAAGGAGCTTCTTCAACATCAAGAACACCTGTTAAATCGGCATTTTTAAATGCGTCATTAACTTGTGTAACTGTAACATTCTGTTCTAAATCAACAACTAAATCAACGAGAGAGACATTTTTTGTTGGTACTCTTAAAGCCATTCCATGAAGTTTACCTTCAACTTCAGGCAATACTTCTTTAAGTGCTTTAGCAGCACCTGTTGACGTTGGAATAATACTTTCATTACAAGAACGTGCTCTTCTTAAATCTTTGTGTGGATTATCAATATTTTTTTGATCATTTGTTATCGCATGAACTGTTGTCATCAGACCATTTATGATTCCAAATTTATCATTGAGGACTTTTGCAACTGGACCGATACAATTAGTAGTACAAGATGCATTACTAAAGATATCGTATGTATCAATATCAAGTTGATTATCATTGACTCCTTTAACAATCATTTGAACGTCTCCACCTTTAGACGGTCCAGTGAGTAATACCTTTTTAGCACCTGCATTAATATGAGCAACTGCTTTATCTCCATGATTAAATTTACCTGTCGCTTCTATAACAACATCAATATCCATCTCATTCCATGGTAAATTTTCTGGATTGCGATCAGAAAGTAATTTAATTTCATGTCCATTCACTTTAATACCACTTTCTATCGGTTCAACTTTTTTATCATAAACTCCATGCGTCGTATCATAATTAAGTAAATGTGCAATTGTTTCAGGTGGATAACTAGCGTTAATCGCTTTCACATTTAAATTTTTATTATTTAGTGCTATTCGTAACACCATTCTACCTATTCTACCCATACCGTTAATTGCAATATTCGTTGCCATTCAAAGCACCCCTTGTTTTATATGTTATACTTTATGGAAATAGTATAACATATTCAATTTTAAATGAAAGCGTTTACTGACAAATTTATCTATAAATATAAATTAAGCTTTATCATTTATAAGATTTTGATTCAAACATTGACTATGGAATTGAATAAATAAGGATTCTAATAAAACATCTACTTTTGTATTTACTCTATATCGATTAATCGTTTTATAAGAAGAATTTTGAATTTGTGAAAACCACATCATTCGAATACTATCATTAAGAAATTTTTCTACCCGAAAATACAGATTATGTGTAGGCATATAACACTACTTTCAACATCATATTGGAATGCTATAATGTTGCGAAACGATGCGGTCTGAATTCAGTATCGGGAATTGTTTCAACAATATCATTCGCATATTGTGACATATCATGTGTGGGAATATGTACTGAAGTTTCCTTTAGTAAAGTAAGTTGAGTCATATTATAATCTTTATACATAAGGTACCTCGTTAATTTAGTTTAGTGGTATTTGTTAAATTATACGAAAGGACCTAATTTTTGAAAGTATTTCAATGTTAAATTACATATAAATACAAAGTATTTGGGCGAAACTCATGAGAAAATAGGACAAGCTAAAGACTACAGGATGAAGCTGTCCCCTAAGAAA
>NZ_KV834742.1:89285-211344 GCF_001837945.1 Staphylococcus sp. HMSC077D08
TGGCTATTTTGCTAGGAATTATGTCCCAGCCTAATTTGTGGCTCTAATTGTTAGTGTTTAATATGTAATTATTTATTTATAATACATACACTTAGTGATAACAATATAAAAGCATTCTATACGATTTTCATTATATTTACTATTCACTCTCAGATTGAATATACCCTTCTTCTTCAAGTAATTTTTGTAAATTTTGTTTAAGTTCTAATTTATCACCTAGATTATCTATCACATGATCTGCCATCCTACTTTTTTTATCTATAGATATTTGACTATATACACGTGCTTTTGCATCTTCTAATGATAAATTATTCCTTTCCATTAAACGATCGATTTGAATACTTTCAGAAGTGTAAACCACCCAAACTTCATCTACAGTATCTTGTAATTCATTTTCGTACAACAATGGGATATCCATAATTACATGATATCCATGTTCTAGATAATTGTTTTTCTCTTGTTCCATTATCTCTCTTACAATAGGATGAACTATTTCATTAAGAGCCTCGCGTAAGTCAGGATGATTAAAAACAATCTCTCCTACATATTGACGATTCATCTCACCATTTTCGTCAATTGCTTCTTCCCCAAAAATCTCTTTAACTTGTTCAAGTCCCTTAGATCCTTTTTTAACTGCTTCGCGTGAAGCAATATCAGCATCTACTATTTTAAACCCATATGCTGTTAATAATTCTGAAACAGTTGATTTTCCAGTGGCAATACCACCTGTTATCCCAATCACTTTAGACATTATTTCACTCTTCCTTTATCTCTGACAGTTTGGACAAAAATGACTATTTCTTCCAGCTATCACTTTTGTTTCAATCGAATGACCACAAACCTTGCACTTTTTTTGTTTATATACATTTAAATGTAATTGCATTTGTCCTGTTTTACCATCTGCGTGCCTATAATCTGAAATACTAGTACCTCCATATTTTATACCCTCTTCTAAAACTTCTCGAACATAATAAAAGAGAGATTTTCTTTCTTGTTTAGTGAGTGAATTTGTAATTTTATCCGGAGTAATACCAGCTCTGAATAAAGCTTCACAGGCATAGATATTTCCAGCTCCTGCTATAACACGATGATCAAGAATCGTTTGTTTTATTGGTTTGTTCTTATATTTTTTCAAAGTCAAACATTCTAAATAGTGTTCAAATGCCACCTCTTCAAATGGTTCTGGAGCGATTTCTAATAAAGATGGATAACTATCAAAATTGACTATATTTCTGATTTCTCCAAACCGTCTGATATCAGAATAGACTAATTTTTGATCATTATCCAAATCGAAAATGACTTGCCAATGCTTTCGATAATTCGGTGTACTTATCTCATCAAGGTTATTAACAACGAAAAAACCGCCTGCCATACCTAAATGACTAACTAAGATTCTGTCCTCGTCATGATAGGCTATATAAAATATAATGTACTTACTTCTTCTTTCAACTTTTTTTATAACATAACCTTCAGTAAGTTTTTTAAAAGTATCTAATTCCATACCTTTTATAATCGTCTCACGGTGATTATTCTTACCGTTAATTACATTTTTAGCAAAAGTTACTTTCTCTATTTTTGCACTTTTTATTAATGGCTCAATACCTCTTTTAACATGTTCAACTTCAGGTAGTTCAGGCATGATATTATCCTTTCTTTATTTAGCATCGTACCATGTTGCACCATAATTAGAATCTACTTTTAAAGGTACATCAAGCACTAATGCTTGTTCCATAATTTCTTCTACAAATTTACTAAAATCTTCTACTTCTGATTTTGGTATTTCAAATATGAGTTCATCATGAACTTGTAATAATAACTTAGCATGATATTTAGTTTCTTTAATCTTTTCACTGAATTTAACCATTGCTAATTTTATTATGTCAGCCGCACTACCTTGAATGGGCGTATTCATTGCTGTTCTTTCTGCAAAACTTCTTAAATTAAAGTTTCTACTTGTTATATCAGGAATGTATCGACGACGATGAAGTAGTGTTTCTACATAACCTTGCGCTTTTGCATCTTTAACAATGTCAGACATATATTGTTTTACACCTGGAAAACTAGCTAAATAATCATCAATAAATGCTTTAGCTTTTTTTCTAGTGATACCCAAGCTCTGACTCAATCCATAATCGCTGATGCCGTAAACAATACCAAAGTTAACAGCTTTTGCTTGACGTCTCATTAAACTATCAACCTGATCAGATTCAACATTAAATACTTTCATTGCTGTTGCAGTGTGAATATCATGTCCGTTTATAAATGCATGTTTTAAACTTTCATCTTGCGTGATATGCGCAAGTACACGTAACTCAATTTGTGAATAATCAGCAGATAAAATCACACTATCCTTAGAAGTTGGTTTAAAAGCCTTTCTAATCTTTCTTCCTTCTTCTAATCGTATAGGTATATTTTGTAAATTAGGATCTACACTAGATAATCTACCAGTTTGAGCAAGCGTTTGATTAAAACGTGTGTGAATTCTATGATCTTTGCTTATTACTTTTTGTAATCCCTCTACATACGTAGATTGCAACTTAGAAAGTTGTCTATATTCTAAAATATCATCTATAATAGGATGCTCACCTTGTAGTTTTTCTAATACATCTACAGCTGTTGAATAGCCCGTTTTGGTCTTCTTAATGACAGGCAATTGTAATGTTTCAAATAAAACAACACCTAATTGCTTAGGAGAATTTATATTAAATGCTTCACCAGCAGACTCATGAATATTGGAAATTAATACATCTAATTTTTTTTGAATTTCGAATTCCATTTCTTTCAAATCATTGATATCGGTATATATACCAATTTCTTCAATTTCACTTAAAATTCTTGCTAATGGTAATTCTAAATCTTTCAACAGTTCAATTTGATTATAATCTTCTAACTGTGATTTCATGATTGGAGTTACAGCTGATATAGCTTCTGTCACGGAAGCAATGTGTTCGTTTAAAATTGATTCTTCAGGTATATGATGTTTCTTACCTTTCCCAAAAACTGTAATATTATCTTTTACATAATTTTGTCCATATAAACCTACAACAGATTTAACGTCATCAATAGAACGTGATGGGTCAATAATATAGCTTGCTAACATAACATCAAATTCAATATTTTCTATATTAATCCCTAATCGATGAGCAGATACATAAGTCTTTTTTGCATCATAGACAATTTTGGTTGTATTTTTATCTTCAAGCCATCGAACTAAATTTTTATAATTCTTTACATCATCAGCATTTATTACTACATGTTGATGATTTGTATAAAAACCAAATTTGAGAATAGCGTCTTTAAGATAATTAGTACCTTCAAGTTCAAAATGTATTACCGCTTCATTTAAATCATTCAAATCTACATTTTGAAAGTCTTGCTCAATTTCAAAAGTTTTATCTATAACTTCTTCATTATTAGAAGGTGTGTCTATATCTGCTAGTAGCTGTTTAAATTCTAGCTTTTTAAATAGTTCAATTTTTTCTGCAGTGTCGTCTTGAAGAGTTAATTTTGTATCTTCTAATGATACTTCAATCGGACTGTGAACATTGATTGTTGCTAAATCTTTACTCATTAAGGCATCAGCTTTACTATTAATGAGTTTTTCTTTTAATTTTTTTGCAGTAACCTCCTCAATATGTTCATAGACCCCTTCTACTGACTCAAATTGATTAAGTAATTTAATTGCCGTCTTTTCGCCGACACCAGCGACTCCAGGAATATTGTCAGAGGTATCCCCCATTAGACCTTTCATATCGATAATTTGTTTCGGCACTAACCCCTGATATTTCTCTGCTATAAATTCAGGTGTATAATGATCAACGTCGGTAACACCTTTTTTTGTATAATATATTGTAACATTATCAGTGGCTAATTGAGTTAAGTCTCTATCACCTGTAATGATAATGGTTTCAAAATCAGCTTCATCAGCTTGTCTACTTAATGTTCCTATAATGTCATCAGCTTCATAATTATCAAGTTCATATCTTTTAATATGATACGCATCTAATAGTTGACGAATATATGGAAATTGTTCACTTAGTTCAGGTGGAGTTTTTTGACGACCACCTTTATATTCACTGTACTTAGAATGTCTGAAAGTCGTTTTACCTGCATCAAATGCAACTAAAAAATGATTCGGTTTTTCTTCTTTAATTATTTTTTCTAAAAGCATAGCAAAGCCGTAAACTGCATTTGTATGAATACCTGCATGGTTTGAAAGTAAAGGAAGAGCATAAAACGCTCTAAAGCTTAAACTATTACCATCTATTAATACTAATTTATTCAAAATACGTAACCTCCAGAACAGATTTACATATATTTTAGCATATATACAAATACATAACGAGTAAGCGAGTTTAGTACTCGCTACGCATTAACTATTACTAATAGTTAACTTATAAATGCTAAAAAAATATTAAGTTAAATGCTTCTTAAAAATTTCCCATCTATGAGTTTGCACTCATCTTATGTCTGTCAATGACAATATGTATTTTGATTTTAATTAATAGCATAAGTCTTAACATTATATTTCTAAATAATCACTACAACAAAGGACACCACTTTGTCTGTACCAACAATGTAGTGCCCTCAAATTTAATTATCATTAAATAGAACTTTGAATATCGAACCTTTGCCAGGTTCACTTTTAACGTCTATTCTACCATTGTGTGCTTCAACAATATGTTTTGTTATAGAAAGACCAAGTCCTGTACCACCTGAATCTCTACTTCTCGCTTTATCTACACGATAGAAACGTTCAAATATACGCTTTTGATCTGTTTCACTTATACCAATACCATAATCTTGAATCTCTAAATAAACTTTATTGTCATTTCTATATACTCTTACTATTACCTTATTATCTTCTGAGGAATAATTTATAGCATTTGATAGTAAATTAGTAATAACTTGCGCTATTTTATTTTCATGTGCCTCAATGATGACATCTTTTTCGATTTCAGATTGTATTTTGATTCTCTTATTTTGTGCTTGTGTTTGCAAATTATCTATTATATTAATAGCTAATTCAGACAAATTCATGTAATTTATTTCAAGTTCTTTTTGCTGTTCAATATGTGATAAATCTAATAAGTCTGTAACCAATGACTCTATTCTATTAGATTCTTTTAAAATAATATTTAAAAACATATCAAGCGATTGTTCATCATTTTTAGCACCTTCAATCAGAGTTTCTGCAAAACCTTTGATTGAAGTAATCGGTGTTTTGAGTTCATGTGACACATTAGCAACAAATTCCCTTCTAAGGTTTTCTAATTTCTGCAAATTAGTAATGTCATGAAGCACAACCACCATACCTTGTAAATTTTTTTTAGATTTAGTTAAAATGGGGATGCAAGATACATCGAAATATTTAGTATGTACGTTATTAATATCAACTTCTAATTGTTCATAGATAACTTTTTCAGTTCTAAAACTTTCAATAATCAATTTTTCGATACTATCATCTATGAAACCAATGTAACTTTTATTTTCTACCATTTGATCAGGGTTAAACACCTGATAATAAGCATGATTAGCAACTACAATTTCTCCATGTTTATCAATCATCAGTACTGAACTCGGTATATTTTCTAAGGTAGTTTTTAATCTATTGGATTGAATTTTTTGACTATTGTTTAATTTTTGCAATCGTCGCGCTAAGTCATTTGTAGTCACAAATAATGCTCTAGTTTCCTTCACATTACTTTCTGGAACACGAACATGGTAATATCCATCTGCAAGAAGTGATGTAGCATAAGTTACTTCATTGATAGGTCTAATATATGTTCGATTGATACTTCTACTTGCTAAATAAACCGTAAATAATACAATGACTCCAACAATAGACAAATATTTCCATAAATCCTTTTGTAAATCAATAATTTCATTATTAATTCCACTTATGTATATTGTTTTATTATCTATTGTATTCTTATAGGTGTAACGCATACCGAGTTTTGTATTTTTATTGATTAATTTCGAAGGATTAGCTTCATTATCAATTCTATGGTCAATATTTTTAATATTTCCACTTGAGTAAATAATTTTATCTTTATCGTTCTCTTTTATTAATATGATATTTTTTTCATTATGAGCTATATTAGTGATTTCTTTCTCTTTATTATTATTAAAGAGATTAATATAATTACGAGCTTCACTATCTAAGCTTTTAATTTGATTACTAGTTAATGTTTGATAAATTGTGTTGTGAATGATAGCGCCTAAACCAATAAAACTAATGATTGTAATAGTACTAATTAATAGTAATAAACGCAGATGAAACTTCAACATTAAGCTTTAGGTCTCTCCAGTTTATAACCTAAACCTCGTACAGTCTTTATCAATTTAGGTTGCTTAGGATTTTCTTCCAATTTATCTCTTAAGTGGCTTATATGTACATCAACAATTCGAGAATCTCCAGCGAATTCATAATTCCACACTGAATTCAACATATGTTCTCGGGTAATAACTCTTCCTTGTCTTTCAATTAAATATAATAACAATTCAAATTCTTTTGGCGTCAATTCTAATAATTCATCTTCTTTATAGACTTCAAAGAATTCAGGTCGTATTCTAATTGAACCAATGATAATATCTTCATCATCAACATCTTCTTTTTCAATTTCATTAACAAATTGAGAACGTCTTAATATTGCTTTAACTCTGGCAACTACCTCTCTAGGTGAAAATGGTTTTGTCATATAATCATCTGCACCTAGTTCTAGTCCTAAAACCCGATCAAATTCATCGTCCTTTGCTGTCAACATTAAAATCGGTACTAAATTTTTATCAGACCTGATTGTTTTACATACTTCTATACCATCTTTTTTTGGCAACATAACGTCTAATACAATTAGTTCCGGTTGTTCTGTTTCAACTTTTTTCAATGCCTCTTCACCATCATAAGCGACTTCGACTATATACCCTGCTGTTTCTAAATTATATTTTAGTAAGGTCACGATGGATTGCTCATCATCAACCACTAATATTTTTTGTGACATAGTGTGCCTCCTAATCTTTTTATACATTTATATTATAACTGATATTTAAATGGAAATAATATAGCTACACATCAAATTTACATAATCTTAATAAAAGTTATAATTTTACCCGTAATAATTATACATGATAGTAACATCGACTTATATTTTCTTGAAGGAAACTTTATTAAAAGAAATATGAAATTTAAACAGAGTGATTGTTCAAGATAAGAAGTGGGTTAAATTTGTATTAAATAAACATTTCTATCCCAATTCCAACTTGCTGTGTTTGTACAATTTATTGATGATATTCTATCTACTGGGTCGCAATGAAGTAAAAAAATGTTAGGCTTATTTTAAATTCATTGATCATACAAAAAAACCTGAGACACTAATATTTTATGTCTCAGGTTCTTTGAAATTTTTATAAAAAAGTTAGTAAAAATTATCTAATATTCTTAATTAGTTCATCAGCAAAATCAGATGTTGAAACTTCTTTTGCACCATCCATAAGACGTGCAAAATCATATGTTACGATTTTTGAAGCAATTGTTGCCTCAATAGAGTCAGTGATTTTATCTGCGGCTTTTTGCCAACCTAAATGTTCCAGCATTAAAACTGAACTTAAAATTTCTGATGACGGATTAACCTTATTTAAACCAGCATATTTAGGTGCAGTACCATGTGTTGCTTCAAAAATAGCATGTCCAGTTTCATAGTTAATGTTAGCACCAGGCGCAATACCAATGCCTCCAACTTGAGCTGCGAGAGCATCAGAGATATAGTCACCATTTAAATTCATAGTTGCCACAACATCATGTTCAGCTGGACGTGTTAATATTTGTTGTAAGAAGATATCAGCGATAGAGTCTTTAATAATAATTTTACCTTCTTGTTCAGCTTTACTTTGTGCTTCATTCGCAGCATCTTTACCCTTTTGTTCAACAATTTCATCATATTGTTGCCATGTAAACACTTTATCACCAAATTCATTATGAGCTAAATCATAGCCCCACTGCTTAAATGAACCTTCAGTAAATTTCATAATATTACCTTTATGAACTAAAGTTACTGATTTACGATCATTATCAATTGCATATTGAATAGCCGCTCTTACTAGACGTTCTGTACCTTCTTTGGATACTGGTTTTATACCAATACCAGAAGTTTCGGGGAAACGAATATTTGTTGCTCCCATTTCATTTTGTAAGAAATCGATAACTTTTTTTACTTCTGACGTACCTTGTTTAAATTCTATCCCTGCGTATATATCTTCGGTATTTTCACGGAAAATAACCATATCAACATCTTCAGGTCGTTTAACCGGTGAAGGAACGCCTTTGAACCAACGTACCGGACGTAAACAAGTAAATAAATCTAACTCTTGTCTCAGTGCTACGTTTAACGAACGAATTCCACCACCAATTGGAGTTGTTAAAGGACCTTTAACAGCAATTAAATATTCTTTAATTGTTTCTAACGTTTCTTGTGGCAACCATTTTCCAGTTTCATCGTAAGCTTTTTGACCTGCTAAAACTTCTTTCCATTCTATACGTTTTTCTCCATTATACGCTTTTTCAACAGCTGCATCGATTACTCGGCTAGCTGCTTTCCAAATATCAGGTCCAATACCATCACCAATAATAAACGGAATAATAGGTTCGTTAGGTACATTTAAACCATCTTTACCCTGTGTTATTTTTTCTGCAGACATACAATTAACCTCCATATTTTTAAGTTATAATACTAATTTATTTTATGATCTTTCTTCAATAGGCACATATTTACGATTTTGTTCACCTATATATTTAGCTCTTGGTCGCATAATTCTATTGTCTCGATATTGCTCTAAAATATGAGCAATCCAACCAGAAGCACGACTTACTGCAAATATTGGTGTGAATAAATCATGTGGAATATTCATACTATGATAGACTGTAGCACTAAAGAAATCGACATTAGGAATAAGTCCTTTTTCTTCTTTCATTCTCTTCTCAATGGCTAATGACATTTCAAACAGTTCACTTTGCCCTGTTTCTTCAGTGATTTTACGGCTCATTTCTCTTAAATATTTAGCTCTTGGATCACCATCTTTATAAACACGATGACCAAAGCCCATAATTTTATCTTTATTTGCAAATCTTTCATCTAAATAGTGATCAACATTATCAATGCTACCTATTTCTTTAAGCATTGACATCACTCGTTCATTTGCGCCACCATGTAATGGTCCTTTTAATGAACCAATAGCTGCAACAACACCTGAATACATATCTGATAACGAAGATACTGCGCAACGTGCTGTAAATGCAGATGCGTTAAGTTCATGATCAGCATGTAAAATTAATGCCTTATTAAATGCTTCAACTTCAACTTCTGTTGGTAGTTCTCCCCTTAACATATATAAGAAATTTGCTGCATAACTAAGTTCAGAATTAGGTTTAACAGGTTCTTTACCGTCTCTAACTCTAGCGAAAGCCGTTACTAAAGAAGCGATTTTAGCTTGAATACGAATAGCTCTATCATATTTATTCTCATCAGATTCATTTTCCGCTTCTGAATCAAAATGAGCTACATAAGATACTGATGTACGTAGAGCAGTCATTGGATGTACATGATCTGTCACATACTCCTCAAAATGCTTGTATACTCTAGTGTTAAGAGTCATATAATCAAATAATTTTTCTTTTAATTCACTTAGCTCTTTTTCATTAGGAAGTCTATAATTCCATAGTAAAAAAATTATTTCTTCAAATTGCGCGTTTTCTGCGAGATCGTCAATATCATAGCCCGCATATGTTAACTGACTGTCAATTATTGAGCTAATTTTAGTTTCAGCTGCAATAACCCCTTCTAAACCTCTTTTTAATTCTGCCATGATAAATTTCCCCTTTACTGTTTCTTTATGAAATGGCTTTCAATAAATATTATAGCTAAATTCAAACAATTTGTGAAACATTAAAAACATTCTCATATCAGTACAAGAAAAATCACTAGTCACCACTTATAATATTTGCTTTCTAAAACCCCTAACAACACAGGTTTCCCCATACTTATCTCCTCCAAAAAATCACAATTGATTATGTCTTTTCGTTTAGTTATCAAGAATGATTAAAAAATATTAATAATAATTATGGTGAATTTTCACACTTTTTTTCGAAAAGAATTGTATAAATTGCATTATAAGTGCATAATATATATATCTTATAGTAAGGGAGTTGTCTTATGGCTGAGAATTTACAAAGAGAATTGAGCAATAGACATGTTCAATTAATTGCCATCGGAGGTGCTATAGGAACTGGTCTGTTCCTAGGTGCCGGACAAACTATCGCAATGACTGGTCCCTCAATATTACTTACTTATATTATTATAGGGTTCATGTTATTTATGTTCATGCGTGGATTGGGAGAAATTATTATTCAAAATACGAACTTCAAATCTTTTGCTGACGTGACCAACACATATATAGGACCGTTCGCAGGATTTGTAACTGGTTGGACTTACTGGCTATGCTGGATTATTACTGGTATGGCTGAAGTGACTGCAGTTGCCAAATATATAAGTTTTTGGTTCCCAGATATACCTAATTGGATTAGTGCTTTATTTTGTGTACTTATTCTAATGTCTTTCAATTTATTAAGTGCAAAGTTGTTTGGTGAGCTTGAATTCTGGTTCGCAATCATCAAAATAGTTACAATCATTGCATTAATCGTTATAGGTGTAATCATGATTTTATTCGCATTCAAGACACCATTTGGTAACACAAGTTTAACTCATTTGTATCAACATGGAATTTTTCCAAAAGGAGCTTCTGGATTCTTTATGTCATTCCAAATGGCATTGTTCTCATTTGTTGGTATTGAAATGATTGGTGTTACTGCAGGCGAGACAAAAGATCCAGAAAAAACTATACCTAAAGCTATCAATAGTGTACCTATTAGAATTTTAATCTTTTATGTAGGTGCATTAGCAGTCATCATGTCTATTATTCCATGGGATAAAGTAGATCCAGATAATAGTCCATTCGTTAGATTGTTTGCATTAATTGGTATACCATTTGCAGCAGGAATAATTAATTTCGTTGTTTTAACAGCTGCTGCCTCTTCATGTAACAGTGGTATTTTCTCAAACAGCAGAATGCTTTATGGACTTTCAAACCAAAATCAAGCACCACCAACATTTGCTAGTACTAATAAACATGGTGTGCCACATAAAGCGATCATTGCATCATCAGCTTTATTGTTAATTGCAGCGCTACTGAATTACATATTCCCTGATGCAACACTTGTATTTACTTATGTAACTACGATTTCTACAGTATTATTTGTTGTGGTTTGGGCATTAATTATTATTGCTTATATTAACTATAGTCGTAAAAATCCAGAACTTCATAAGAAAGCAACATATAAACTACCAGGCGGTCAATACATGGGATACCTTATTCTTATTTTCTTTGTTTTTGTATTTGCCTTGTTATTTATTAATGTTGATACAAGAAGAGCGATTTACTGCACGCCTATTTGGTTTATTTTATTAGGTTTAATGTACTTAAGATACAAAAAAGCTAATAAAGAAGCACGATAAAATTTACATCGACACTTAGTAATTTCTGATTACTAGTGTCGATTTTTTAATTTGTTTTAATGATATACTTTTCTTACTTTTTACTAATTGATGTCATCTAGAAACCTCTGATCTTATCTTGTTAATTTCTACAATTTTTATTTTTCAATGAATCATTCTTCTATTACTTTTTTTATTAAACACAGAAAAATCCCTATATATATAATTTTTTATAATTTGTTTTGTAAGTTTTAAAAAGAATAAATTAGGATACAGATGACATTTGATGTTTTACCTTAAAATCGATAACTAGTATTGAAAAAGGTTGATTTAATCATTTTTAATTTCAATAATTAACTACCCTAATAATAAGAGCCTGGAACATAAATCAATGTTCCAGGCTCTCTTATGAATAGCTTTAAAGCTTTGTGATTATCAAATCTTCTTTTTTAATTTATCATTTGTTAAATTAAAGAACGTTAGCATAACCTTCAAACACTTTACCTTGTGACGCATCTAAAGTCACTAACATATCATTTTTAATTTCTTTAGTTGCTTGTTCTACACCAACAACAGTAGGTATACCTTTTTCTAAACCTATAATTGCGCTTGGTGAAGTAATACCATTTTCTTCTGTAATTAGACCTATAGCTTTTTCAACATATGGTACTAATGTTTCATCAACAGAATTTGTAATGATAACTTTATCAGATAAATCTTTACCTTCTAAGTCACTTGCACTATCTGCAACAATTGCGTGGCCTACAACAGATCCTCTACCAACACCTTGGCCTTTAGCAATCTCATCACCTACTAAGTGGATTTTCATCATATTTGTAGTTCCTTTTTCTCCAGTAGGTACACCAGCAGTAATAATAATTAAATCCCCGTTTGAAACTCTACCAGTTTCGACTGCTGTTGCTACAGCATTATTTAGTAAAGCATCAGTTGTTTTACGTCCTTCTTTAACTACAGGATTTACTCCCCATACAATTGCACATTGTCTAGCAGTTTTTTCACTAGGTGTTACAGCAATGATATCTGAATGTGGACGATATTTAGAAATTGTACGTGCTGTTGAACCACTTTCAGTTGCTGCTACTATAGCTTTTACATTTAAGTTTAAGGCAGTATGTGCAACAGAAACACCAATTGCATTGACTAATGATGTTTCAACTAATTTAGTACGATCACTTAATAATTTTTTATAGTCTTGCGCTGCTTCAGCAGAAACTGCAATATTGCGCATAGTTTTAACAGCTTCTTCTGGATATTGACCTGCTGCAGTTTCTCCTGATAACATTACCGCGTCAGTACCATCGTATATTGCATTAGCTACGTCACTTGCTTCTGCACGTGTCGCACGTGGATTACGTTGCATAGAATCAAGCATTTGAGTCGCAGTAATTACAGGTTTTCCTAATTTATTACATTTTCTAATTAAATCTTTTTGAACCATTGGTACGCTTTCTGGCGGAATTTCAACACCCATATCACCGCGTGCTACCATTAATCCATCAGATACTTCAAGAATTTCTTCAATATTATCGATACCTTCTTGGTTTTCAATTTTAGGGAAAATTGTTATTTCTGCTTTTTCTTCTTCAAGAATTTGACGGATATCTAAAACATCACTAGGACGTCTTACAAAACTTGCAGCTATAAAGTCTACATTTTCCTTTATACCAAATCTGATATCATCGGCATCTTTATCAGTGATACCAGGTAAATTAACTTTAACACCAGGTAAGTTAACACCTTTTTTATTTTTTAATTCACCAGTATTTAAGATATCACATTTAACTTCGCCTTTATCTTTATTAATTTCTTTGACTTGAAGTTCAACTAGACCATCATCTAATAGTATATATGAACCAATATTGACATCATTGATTAGATTTTCATATGTTACAGAGAATTTTTCAGGTGTTCCTTCAACTTCATCCATACTTACAATGACTTCTTTGCCTTTTTCTAAAACAATAAGCCCATCTTTCATATTGTGCGTACGAATTTCTGGCCCTTTAGTATCCAATAACAAGCCAATTGTTTTATTTAAACGTTTAGCAACTTTACGAATTGTATCAATTCTTGCTTTATGTTCTTCATGACTACCATGTGAGAAATTTAAACGCGCAACGTTCATTCCTGCATTCATTAATTTTTCGAGCATTTCCTCTGATTCTGAAGCTGGTCCTATTGTACATACAATTTTAGTCTTTCTCATTTTTATAATCCTCCCAAATAAATTTAAATTGATAATTCTTTTGCTAATTCATACATTTGACTATTAAATTTGCGATCATTTTCAGCAAAAATTTCATCAAACGGTGTAGAAGTTAATTGATTATTCCTAATGCCAACACCTTTAGCTGTCTCGCCTTGTTTTAAAAGTTCAATAGCATATCCGCCAAGTCGAGAAGCTAATACTCGATCAGCACCAGATGGGCTACCGCCACGTTGAATGTGACCTAACACTGAAACTCGTGTATCAATGTTAATATACTTCGTTAACTCATCTGCACATTCTTGGCCGCTCATACAACCTTCTGCAACCATAACGATAGAATGTTTTTTTCCTCTTTTGATACCCTGTTCAATCTTTTCAGCTACATCTTTAATATCTGTATTGACTTCTGGTAAAACAATCGTTTCAGCTCCTACAGATAATCCAGCCCATAATGCTAAATCTCCACAATCACGCCCCATAACTTCAACAATAAACGTTCTTGCGTGACTTGATGCCGTATCTCTAATCTTATCGACTGATTCAATAATAGTGTTTAATGCAGTATCAAAACCAATTGTAAAATCCGTACCATTAATATCATTATCAATTGTACCTGGAATACCAATTGTTTGAATTTCTTTACATTCCTCACTAATTCGTTGTGCCCCTCTATAGCTGCCATCTCCTCCAATGACAACTAAACCTTCGATACCACGCTTACGTAAATTCTCAATAGCTTTCTTACGTACATCCTCTTCTTTGAATTGAGGGCACCTTGCGGAAAAGAGAAACGTTCCTCCTCGTTGTATTGTATCCCCTACTGAACCCAATTCAAGCTTATGAATATCATCATCAAGTAAACCTTGGTAACCTTGATAAACACCATAAACTTCAATATTATTGTAAATTGCTGTTCGAGTCACTGCACGAACAGCAGCGTTCATACCCGGAGAATCTCCTCCGCTAGTTAAAACTGCAATCTTCTTCATGACGACATACCTTTCCTTAACTAGATTTATCTTCAACTCTAAATTACCATAAATTTTTTTAACGTTCCATTAAAAGAAAGACAATTCATAGATGTAAACGTTTTAAAAATGTAATTTTTATTACAACATAAAAAAAAGAGCTAAAAGCCTAACAATTAGACTAATAGCTATACAAAATTACTCCACAACCGAACCAATTTGTCTAAATTTTTCAAAACGATCATTTGCTAATTCTTCAGGTGTGAGTTGCTTCAATTCATTTAAATGTTTAAGGAACATTTTCTTAATTGATAAGGCTTGCACTTCTTCATCTTTTTGTGCACCACCAAGAGGTTCATTAATCACTTCATCTATGATACCTAAATCTAGTAAATCATGTGCAGTGATTTTCATAGTTTCAGCGGCAATTTGAGCTAAGTTACTATCTTTCCATAAAAGTGCAGCTGCACCTTCAGGTGAAATAACTGAATAAGTACTATTTTCAAGCATCAGAACACGATTTGAGATTCCAATACCTAAAGCACCGCCACTTCCACCTTCACCAATAACAATAGCAATAACTGGTACAGTTAATGAAGCCATTTCCATCAAATTTTTTGCAATTGATTCACTTTGACCTCTTTCTTCAGCTGCTTTACCCGGATAAGCACCTTTAGTATCTATAAAAGTAAATACTGGACGATTAAATTTCTCTGCTTGTTTCATTAAACGCAAAGCTTTTCTATACCCTTCAGGGTGAGCCATACCAAAATTACGATAAATATTATCTTTCGTGTCTTTACCACGTTGTTGGCCTATAACTGTTACTGGCTTACCATCTAGATAACCAATTCCACCAATCATTGCTGGATCATCCCTATAAGTTCTATCGCCATGTAACTCAATAAATGAATCAAAAATATAGGAAATATAATCTAATGTGGTTGGTCTTTCTGGTAAACGAGCGATTTGAACACGATCCCAAGGTTTCAGATTAGTATAAACTTTTGTTGTTTCTCTTTTTAATGATGCTTCCAGCATATCTATTTCATCTTGAAGATCAACTTCGTTTTTTTCTTGAGATTCTTTTAAAGAATCAATTTTATTTCTAATTTCAAAAAGTGGTTTTTCAAAATCTAACATTAGTTACTCACCTCTTGATGGATTTTTAAAATATTTGATAAAGTCTCACGCATATCTTTTCGATGAATGACTTTATCAAGTTGACCATGCTCTAGTAAAAATTCAGCAGTTTGGAAATCATCAGGCAACTTTTCATTAATTGTTTGTTCTATAACACGTCTACCAGCAAATCCGATTAGTGCTTTAGGTTCACTTAAATTAATATCCCCAACCGAAGCAAAACTTGCAGAAACCCCTCCAGTAGTGGGATTAGTTATGTAAGAAATATATAATAGTCCTGCATCAGAATGTCTTTTTAAAGAAACACTAGTTTTCCCCATTTGCATTAAAGAAATAATTCCCTCTTGCATTCTAGCTCCACCACTCGCAGAAAACAGAATAAATGGCAAACGATGTTCTGTACAATAATCAATAATTCTACATATTTTTTCACCAACTACTGAGCCCATGCTTCCCATTCTAAAACGAGCATCCATAACTGCAACACCATATTGTATTCCATCTAATTTCGCAGTACCAGACACTAACGCTTCATTAAGTCCAGTCTTCTGCTGATCTTTTTCAATTTTTTCTTCATATCCAGGAAAGTCTAATGGGTTAGCAGATGTCATACCTCTATCAAATTCTATAAATGACCCTTCGTCTGAAATTGCTTCTATTCTTTTATATGCGGTTAAAGCTATATGATGATCACAATTAAAGCATACATTTAAATTTTCATTCAATTCTTTTGTATACATTATTTTTTTGCATTTAGGACATTTTGTCATTATACCAGCAGGTACATCATTTTGTTTAGAATCTTGAACTGTTAAATATTTCTTTTTCTTACTTCGATTAAAAAAATCTTTAAACATTGGTAAACCTCCAAATATCCTCTGTTACTTCATTTAAAAAGACTTTACATATTTTGTAAAAGTCGTAATAGTACTAAAATATAGCTATTCGTTTAATCTATTTTAAGTCAGTAAGTTTCATAGTTTTATCAAATATTTCTTGTGTATCAATTTTAATTCTTGCTACACCGGATTCCATAGCAGCTTTAGCTACATTTTTGGCTACTGATGGAGCTACTCTTTTATCAAATGGTCCTGGTATACAATAATCGGGATGTAACTCACTTTCGTCGATTAAATGAACGATAGCTTCTACAGCTGCCTTTTTCATATGTTCGTTAATATGAGTAGCTTCAACGTCCAAAGCGCCTCTAAAAATACCTGGAAAAGCTAATACATTATTAATTTGGTTCGGAAAATCAGATCGACCAGTACCCACAACCTTTGCACCTGCCTGTTTGGCTTCATTGGGATTGATTTCAGGATTAGGATTAGCCATAGCAAAAATAATTGGGTCATCAGCCATTGTCTTCACCATATTTTGCGTCAATATATCCGCTACAGATACACCTATAAAAACATCTGCATCTTTAATCACTTCTTCAAGTGAACCTTCAACTTTATCTTTATTCGTCCACTTTGCTACATATGTTTTTGTATCATTCATACCTAAATTTCTGCCAGAATAAATAGCACCTTTTGAATCGCACATAATCATATTATTCACGCCATAAGCATGAAGTAACTTTACTATAGCGATACCTGCTGCACCTGCACCATTTAATACAACTTTTATATCCGTTAACTCTTTATTTACAATTTTTAAAGCATTGATTAACCCAGCCATAGTAACGATAGCTGTACCATGTTGATCGTCATGGAAAATAGGTATATTGGTCTCTTTCTTTAAGGTTTCTTCAATTTCAAAACAGCGAGGAGCTGATATATCTTCAAGATTAATTCCACCATAGTTGGGTTGAATAAGTTTAACTGTTTTTATGATTTCTTGAGTATCCGTTGTATCTAATGCTATCGGCACACCATTAATACCCGCAAAACTTTTGAACAGTGCTGCCTTTCCTTCCATTACTGGAATACTTGCTTCTGCTCCAATATTACCTAAACCGAGAACAGCAGTTCCATCCGTTACAACAGCAACTGTATTCCCCTTAATAGTGTACTCATACACTTTTCTTGGATCTTCATGGATTTCTTTACAAGGTTCAGCAACGCCAGGTGAGTATGCTAGGCTTAATTGTTGCTTATTTGTCACTTTAACATTTGGTGTAATTTCTAGTTTACCTTGGTTCTCTCTATGCATTTCTAAAGCGTCATCTCTTAAAGACATTTAATCAACCCCTATTTTATTTTGTGAGAAGTCATTGAACTATATGTATTCAGTACATAAATCAATCCATGAATAGAAAACTGAATCATTTTAAATATACACGATTTACTAGTAAATATGTAGAACAATAGTACAATCATTGAAAGTAAATTGATTTTTAGATGTTGCAATTCAAATTATTTCTTCTGCTGATAAAACAGATTTAGTGTGTTAAATCAGAACAAAAAATAATTATAAAAGAAAAACTGATGATTAAGAAATAATCATCAGTTAACTATATCATAATTTAAAAATCGTTAAAAGTTAAATAAACCTAATATCAGCTGGTGAATAAGTTTGTATTAATAGATCAAAATTTTGAGGTTGACGTTCAATTTGTCCCAACATTGTCATCTTATTTGCACATTCGTCAAAACCATAAATATTTAATGCATGTTGTTTATTAGATTGCACTTTTGAATGTTCAAATTGTGGTTCAAGATGGGTTACATTACGTAAAATAACTTTTTTCGAATTAGACAATTTTGTTTGTTCATACGCTTCAACTTCAAAAAGTTGATTGATGATAAGTTGCATTTGCTGATTACGCTTTTCAAATTTACCCAATACGATATACATCTGTTCCTTTGAAATAGAAGTTTCGTATTTTTTAAACTTATCTGGGAAAATCACTCCATCCATCATCGTTCTTCCATCATTCATAGTTACAAATGCCATATTTTGACCATTCTTCGTTCTTATTTGTTTGATATGGTCAAATTGAACAAGTATAGGTTGATAGTGACTTCCATTAGACAATTGAAATATACCTAAATATTGTTTCTTTTCAAATTTCTTTTCAACTGGATGTTTACTAATATAGAATCCTAGGTATTCTTTTTCATAATCACTTAATAATTGATCAGGCAGTTCCTCTTTTTCTTCATATGATTGTTTAGGAGTTAAAAGATCGAAAAGCATATCATCTTGTTCAACATCAGAATTTAAATCTAATACTTGATCAATTGCTTGTAATAATGTCGCTCTAGTTTTGCCAAAAGTGTCGAATGCGCCTACTAAGATAAGAGACTCAAGTAATTTTCTATTTTTCACCCTTTTTGGTATACGTCTTGAAAAATCAAAGAAATCTCTATAAGGTCCATTCTGCTGGCGCTCATCAATAATTAATTTAACGCTTTGATATCCAATTCCTTTAATTGTACCTAAAGACAAATATATTCCTTTATTACTTGCCTTATAATACCAATGACTTTGATTAATATTGGGAGGCAAAATGCTAATTCTTTGATGCTTAGCTTCGTCAATTATAGCTGCAGTCTTTTTTTCACTTCCTATTACATTACTCAAGATATTTGCATAAAAATAATGAGGATAGTGCACTTTTAAATAGCTCATTATGTATGCAATTTTTGAGTAACTAACAGCATGGGCACGTGGGAACCCATAATCAGCAAACTTAAGTATTAAATCAAAAATTTGCTTACTTATCTGTTCACCGTAACCATTATTTTTTGCACCATCTATGAAATGTTGACGCTCACTCTCTAAGATTGCACGATTCTTTTTACTCATTGCTCTTCTTAAAATATCTGCTTCACCATAACTAAAGCCAGCAACTTGACTTGCAATCTGCATAATTTGTTCTTGATAAATGATAACACCATATGTGTTTTTTAAGATTGGTTCTAAATCAGGATGTAAATAAGCAACTTGGTTAGGATTATGTCTACGGGTTATATAAGTTGGTATTTCTTCCATTGGCCCTGGTCTATATAATGATGTGACAGCTACGATATCTTCAAAATGTTCAGGTTGCAATCTTTTTAATACGCTTCTAACGCCTTCTGATTCCAATTGAAAAATACCTGTAGTGTCCCCATTTGATAATAAATCAAACACTTTTTTATCATCATAAGGAATGGCTTCTATATCAATATTTATATTTAAATCCTTTTTAACTTGTAAAATAATTTGATGAATAATTGATAGATTGCGTAATCCCAAGAAATCAATTTTTAATAATCCTATACGTTCCGCTTCTGTCATAGTCCACTGCGTTAATAATCCTGTATCACCAGTTGTTAATGGCGCAAATTTGAATAATGGTTGATCATTGATAATGATACCTGCAGCATGTGTCGACGTATGTCTTGGTAAGCCTTCTAACTTTTTACTTACTTCAAACCAACGTTCATTTCTATGATTACGATGAACAAATGCTTTAAACTCTGGCTTCTGGTATGCTTCTTCAAGAGTTATACCTAATTTATGTGGAATAAGTTTTGAAATCTCATTTAAACTCGTTTCATCAAAACCCATTATTCTTCCTACATCTCTAGCAACAGCACGGGCTAACAGATGTCCAAATGTCACAATACCTGATACATGATGTTCACCATATTTATCTTGTACATACTTAATTACTTTTTCACGTCTCGTGTCTTCAAAATCAATATCAATATCTGGCATAGTTACACGTTCAGGATTAAGAAATCTTTCAAATAAAAGATTATATTTTAACGGGTCTATCGTAGTAATACCTAATAAATAACTTACCAATGATCCCGCTGATGAACCACGACCTGGCCCAACCATCACTTCATGTGTTTTAGCAAAATGAATCAAATCACTTACAATAAGAAAATAATCCTCGAAACCCATATCAGTAATAATTTTATATTCATGTTTCAACCGATCGAAATAAGTTTTGTCATTAAGTTCCCATTTTTGTAACCTATGTATAAGTATTGTCCAAAGATAATCTTTCGAAGTCTCACCATTAGGTGTCACAAATTGTGGCAACAGTGATTGATGGTATGCAATTTCTGCTTGGCATAATTTTTCAATTTCATTCGTGTTAGCAATCATATCTTCACCAAGATTTAGTGTTTGAAGTTCTTCCATACTAGGAAAATGTTCATCAAGTGTTTCTTTCTCATGTATTAAATCTAACTTAGTATTATCTCTTATGGCATGTAAAGCTGGAATGGTTTCAGCATCATCTTCATTTAAATATCTTGCAGATTGCATCCATACACGTTTGCCAGTCAATGTATTATTACTATTATGATTTAAATACAATTCTTTCTTACCTTCAAACGCATCAATGATTTGCTTATGAGACAACTCAGCCTCTTTAAATATGATAATTAAATGTTTATCATATTTTTTTAGCCATTCAATAGGTACTTCTTCTTTATTTTTCATCATTATAGCAGAAGAAAGTTGGTATAATGACTTGAGTCCTTGATTATTTTTTGCTAAAACAACTGTTTCAATAGTATAGAGACCATCCGTTAAATATATAGTCATACCAAATATGGGATGTATGTGGGCTGCAATACAAGCATCATAAAACTTTGGATAACCGTACAATACATTTGTATCGGTTATTGCAAGCGCACGGTATCCTTCTTTTTTAGCTTTATCTATTAATGCATCAATTCTCAAACTAGAATCTAACAGGTCAAAAGAAGTATGAATATTTAAATGTGCTACCATGGTCTCTTACCTCCTTTTAAAAATTATAACTTGTCGTTTAAAGCTTCGGCGAGTTGCTCGAATTGCTCCCAACTATTTACTGAAACTCCAGATGCATTTGGATGTCCACCACCACCAAATGTATTAGCGACATCATTAATAATAATATGACCTTTAGAACGCAACCTACATCTGATTTGATCTCCTTCATCAACGCCAAACATCCATATTTTTAATCCTCGAATATCGGCGATTGTATTTACAAATAAAGACGCTTCATTAGGTTGTATTTGAAATTTTTCAAGTATGTCTTTAGTTATTTTAACTTTGCAGAATCCCTTATCATTTAAATCAAAATTTTGCAATATATAGCCTTGAAATGGTAATAGTTTCGGATCTTTTTCAGACATTTTGTTTAATTCTTGGTTGTGATCAAAAGGATATGTAAGTAATTTTCCAGCAATTTGCATTGTCCGTGGTGTAGTATTATTAAATAAAAAACGTCCAGTATCACCGACGATGCCAAGATATAACAATCTAGCAACTTGTTCATCAATGATATGTTCATCGTTGAAATGTGAAATGAATTCGTAAATTATTTCACTAGTGGAAGAAGCTTTGGTATTAACATAGTTTATATCTCCATACTGATCAGTAGCAGGATGATGATCAATTTTTAAAAGTTTGGTACCTGTATCATAACGTTGGTCATCTATTCTTGGTGCATTTGCCGTATCACATACAACTACAGTCGCTTTCTTATACATATCATTGTCAATTTCATCCATCAAACCTATAAATTTCAAAGAATCTTCATTAGTTCCTACAGCATAAATTTGTTTATCTGGAAACTTCTTTTGCAAGTAATATTTCAAACCTAATTGCGAACCATATGCGTCTGGATCAGGTCTTAGATGTCTGTGAATAATAATTAACTCACTTTGTTCTAATGCTTCCATTATTTCATTCATTTTTACTTCCATTTTAATTACTCCCTTTAAATTTCTAAATATTATTTTAAAACCCATCAAACATTTGACAAATTACTAAGGCATTAGCAACTTTTTCACCATTATTAATCATAGTAACTTCTAATTTAGCAAAATATCGTCCAACATCTAACATTTCATAATGTACTTCAATAGAAGATTCAATTGGTACAGTCTTAATATAGATAATACTCATACTTTCTATCATGACATTACCTTTTTTATACTTTCTCATTTCGTGACGAATCGTTTCCTCAATAATTCCAACAAATACTGCTTTACTTAAAGTACCGTAATGATTTGTAATGAGTGGAGATACGTCGACATTTATTCCTTGTTGATGTATTGAAATATGTTTAGCAATTTGATCATTCACTGTTTCACCAATTTGAGGTTGTCTACCTAATAATTGCATTGATTTTAAAACATCCTGTCTGTTAATTACACCGACAGCTTTTTTATTATTATCAGTTACTGGTAATAATTCAATCCCTTCCCAAATTAATAAATGGGCACAACTAGCAACCGTATTTGTTAATTTAACACTCAATGGATTTTTAGTCATAACCTTACCTAATAGATCTTCTTCGTTCATATTGATGATTTCTCTACTTGTTACTATACCTACTAATTTAAATTCTTCGTTTACTATAGGAAACCTTGTATGGCCAGTTTCATTTGCTATTTTTTTGTAATCATGAATTGTCATTGAATCAAATAACACTGATAATTCATTGATTGGTTTAACTATATCCTCAACCACAAGTATTTCTTTGCGTATTTTCTGATTAAACATTGCTTTATTGATGATATTAGCAACTAAGAATGTATCATAACTTGAAGAAATAATTGGCAATTCATGCTCATCTGCATATCGTATAATTTCAGCACTTGGACGAAAACCACCTGTGATGAGTATTGAAGTTTCTCGTTTTAAAGCTTCAATCTGTACATTTTCTCTATTTCCAACAATTAATAATGTGTGTTTGCCTATATATTTCAGAATATCATCAAATTGCATTGCTCCTATTGCAAATTTTGAAACTGATTTATTAAGTCCAGCTCTACCGGCAAGTATTTGACCCTCAACAATATTTGCAATTTCATTAAACGTTAAGTTATCTAAATTTTCTCTATTTCGTTTCTCGATTCTAACAGTACCAACTCTGTCAATAGTTGCTACAATTCCAAGTTGACTCGCATCTTTAATTGCTCTGTACGCAGTACCTTCAGACACATTAAGATCTTTAGCAATTTTTCGCACAGAGATTTTAGAGCCTATTGATAAAGATTCAATATGTTTAATTATTTGTTCATTCTTTGTCATCCCGTTACCTCTTATATCTTTATAACAGTCTTTTTATCATTATAACTTTTAATGTACAAAAAATCATTGTTCAATCATTCTAAAATACTAAATATTAATCAATATAAATTACCGTTAAAGATTATATTCAAAATATTTAAATATTAATGGAAATCACACTAAAACTTTACTAAAATAAAGTTGAGGAGGGATGATTTATGTATAAACATATTCTACTTGGGGTAGACACTCAAATTAAAAATGAGAAAGCTCTTAAAGAGGTGTCTCGTTTAGCAGGTGAAAGTACTATCGTCACAGTTTTAAATGCCATTAATGAGCAAGATGCTCAAGCGTCAATCAGAGCTGGCGTACATTTAGATAAGCTAACCGAAAAACGTTCTAAAGGTTTAGAAAGTACACTTAAAACTTTAGAAGACTACGGCATTGATTATGATGAAGTTATTGTGAGAGGCAATGCTAAGGATGAGCTATTAAAATTTGCGAATAGTGGTAAATATGAAATTGTTGTTCTTAGTAACCGAAAAGCTGAAGACAATAAGAAATTTGTTTTAGGTAGCGTAAGTCATAAAGTAGCTAAACGTGCTACTATTCCTGTTTTAATAGTTAAATAAACGACATACTCGTAACCTAAAATACCAAAACTATAATAAATGAGTTAGTATTTGTATTAAAAGGTTTGATATAATTTCAATTTTTATTCAGCAATCGACTTGCCACAACATTAGGAAGCCTGAGACATTATGTGTGTCTCAGGCTCTTATTTATATTTCTTAAATTCAAAATATCAACTTACTACTGTTAAATTTTAATTAACGTTGTACTTTTAGAAAATGACTTAAAAACCAAAAGCTATATGTCATTTAGACAAATAATTAAAATTCCACTGATTCTCCTGGATTGAGAATTTGCACTTCCCCTACCTGAACTGCATCCTTAAATTGCTCTGGATCTTGTTCAATTAACGGGAATGTATTGTAATGAATAGGAACACTGATTGTAGGCTTAATAAATTCATTAATAGCGTAACTAGCATCTTCTATTCCCATGGTAAAGTTATCTCCAATAGGAACAAAACATACATCAACTGGGTGTCTATCTGCTATCAATTTCATATCACTAAATAATCCTGTATCCCCGGTATGATAGATAGTCTTACCTTCAGCTTCGACAATTATTCCCATAGGCATACCTAAATATACGGGCACACCATTTTCATGTGTAAAACTAGAACTATGGAATGCTTGAACAAATTTGACTGTTCCAAAATCAAATTTAGCTTTCCCACCAATGTTCATGCCATGAACATTTTCGACTCCGTGATAAGTAGATAAATATCCTTGTAATTCTGCCGAACCAATCACAGTTGCATGGTTACGATTGGCCAATTCAACTACATCACCAAAATGGTCAGCGTGACCATGTGTTAAGATAATGTAATCTACCTCTAACGTTTGTTCATCTAGGTCACATTTATCGTTGCCAGAGATAAATGGATCAACTATAACTTTCTTGCCGTTACCTTCAAAATAAATTGTTGATTGACCATGAAATGAAAGTTTCATAAGAGTTCCCCTCCTAAAAGTAATATCTTTTAACAGTATACCCTAACAGTCACATTTATAACACTAGTGAGCTATTTAGCTTGTTTAGTTCAATCAATAACTCTTACTTTTTGAAAACTATATCTTATTAGCATAGAATTAATATATCATCACATGATGGAGGTTCATTATATGACTAAAATAGAAGAAATCAAAAAAGTTTTACAACAAGAAGATGCTGATGCAGCATGGATTACGACACCCTTAAACATCTTTTACTTTACTGGGTATCGAAGTGAGCCACATGAAAGACTCTTCGCTTTGCTAATTCCATCAAATGAAGAGCCTGTTTTATTTTGTCCAAAAATGGAAGTTGAAGAAGTAAAACAATCACCGTTTAAAGGTAAAATCGTCGGTTATTTAGATACTGAAAACCCATTCGACAAATACTCTAAAACTTTCTCTAAAATGCTCATTGAAAGTGAACATCTTACAGTTAAACGTCAAAGAGAATTAACAAAAGCGTTTAATATAGAACACTATCAAGATGTTGATCAATCAATCAAGGACTTACGTAATATCAAATCAGAAGATGAAATTATCAATATAAAAAAGGCAGCTGCGTTAGCTGATAAATGTATTGAAATTGGTAAATCCTTTCTTAAAGAAGGTGTAGAAGAAAGAGAAGTTGTCAACCATATCGAAAATGAAATAAAAAAATATGGCGTTAATGAAATGAGTTTCGACACGATGGTACTCTTCGGTGACCATGCTGCTTCACCACATGGTACACCCGGTGACAGAAAATTAAAGCAAAATGAGTTTGTACTATTTGATTTAGGTGTTGTATACCATCATTATTGCAGTGATATGACACGCACAATTCATTTTGGCAAACCTAATAAGGAAGCACAAAATATATATAACATTGTTTTAAAAGCAGAAACGGAAGCAATTAAATCTATTAAACCAGGAGTTACCATCAAAGATATTGATAAAATAGCAAGAGATATAATCCAAGAAGCAGGTTATGGTGATTACTTTCCGCATAGACTAGGTCATGGATTAGGCCTTGAAGAACATGAATATCAAGATATATCAAGTGTAAATAATAATAAACTTGAAGCAGGAATGGTGATTACTATAGAGCCTGGCGTATATGTCCCTCATGTGGCTGGTGTTAGAATTGAAGATGATATTTTAGTAACTGAAAATGGTTATGAAATATTAACTCAATACGAAAAATAACAAAACCACAATAAGCCCCAAGCTTCATTCACATGATTGAAGCTTGGGGTAAATTTCACGCATTATTTCAATGCATCTTCAATTGAAGTATATTCAAAATTAAATGTATCGGCTACATTCTTATTAGTCACGTGTCCATTAAATGTATTTAGACCTAAAGATAATGGATGATTTACTTTGAATGCTTCACGATAACCTTTATTAGCCAATAATTGCGCATAAGGTAATGTTGCATTGTTCAATCCAATTGTAGATGTACGTGGAACGGCGCCTGGCATATTAGCCACAGCATAATGCACGACACCATGTTTAGTATAAGTTGGGGCATCGTGCGTTGTAATTTTATCAGTAGTCTCAAAGATTCCACCTTGATCTATCGCAATATCTACAATCACTGATCCATCTTTCATTTCTTTTATCATATCTTCAGTCACTAAGTTTGGCGCTTTAGCACCTGGAATCAGAACTGCTCCAATGACTAAATCACTTTCTTTTACATACATTTCTATATTTAATGGATTGGACATTATTGTTCTTACTCTGCCATCAAACAAGTCCTCTAATTCTTCTAAACGTTTAGGGTTAACATCTAAAATTGTCACTTCAGCACCTAACCCTAAAGCTATTTTAGCTGCATTTGTTCCTGCTTGACCGCCACCAATAATAGTGACTTTACCTTTAGGCACTCCAGGTATGCCACCTAGTAAGATACCCATACCTCCATTAAATCTTTGTAAAAATTCAGCTCCCACTTGTGCAGACATTCTACCAGCCACTTCACTCATTGGTGTTAATAACGGTAAAGAACCGTCTGGTAATTGTACAGTTTCATAAGCAATAGATATAACCTTGTTGTCCACAAGTGCCTGAGTTAATTTCTGTTCATTCGCAAGGTGTAAATAAGTAAATAAGATTAACTCTTCTTTAAAGAATTTGTATTCTGATTCAAGTGGTTCTTTGACTTTGATGACCATATCAACATCCCAAGCTTTTGACTGCTCATCAACAATTTTGGCACCGGCTTCTTGATAATCATCATCTTCAAAGTAAGATCCTAGACCAGCATTTGTTTCTACTAAAACTTCATGTCCTTGGTCTACAAGTGCATGTACACCACTTGGTGATAACCCCACTCGATTCTCATTATTCTTTATTTCTTTAGGAATCCCAATTTTCATATTATCTACCTCCAACCTTATCGTATCGTGTCCTTATCAAAACGGCAAACGATAACATATAATGACATAATTTTGTAATTATTATTAATTAAATATTCTGTTTATTGTGTTAAAATAGAATTAAGAAAGATAAAGGGGGCAATAATGATGATTTCTTATAAAAATATATTAATCGCAGTCGATGGATCTCATGAAGCAGAATGGGCTTTTAACAAAGCTGTCGGTGTTGCTAAACGTAACGATGCTCAATTAACTATTGTGAATGTAATTGACTCACGTACGTATTCTTCTTATGAAGTATATGATGCTCAATTCACAGAAAAATCAAAGCATTTCTCCGAAGAATTACTTAAAGGTTATAAAGAAGTAGCCACAAATGCAGGTGTAAAAAATGTTGACACATGTTTAGAATTCGGCTCACCTAAAGCAATTATACCTAAAAAATTAGCGCATGATGTTGGTGCTGATTTGATTATGAGTGGTACATCAGGTTTAAATGCGGTAGAACGTTTTATTGTTGGCTCTGTATCAGAAGCGATTGTTCGACATGCACCTTGTGACGTATTAGTTGTACGTACAGAAGAAATGCCTGAAGATTTCCAACCTCAAGTAGCAACATCACAATTACGTGAAAAATATCAAGATTAGTCACTGTTATAGATAAAATAAAAAATACTGCCGGTTGTAGTTTACTAACTTAACCGGCAGTATTTCTATATGTACTAAAATTTTTTAATACATATAGAAAAAGATACTATTTGAATTCATTAATTCTATTTTTAAAATTAATTCACTTCGATACTTTCGTTGGTATTAAATTCTTCTTTTTTGGGTGTATTATCATTAAGTTGACCATATTTAATCACGTCACGAGATATCATTACTTCTTCATCAGTAGGTACAACAAGTACTTTTACAGGTGAATGTGGATAATTAATATAACCTTCTTCACCATGTAAACTTTCATTCTTCTTAGGATCCCAATAAACACCCATAAACTCAAGTCCTTCTAAAACTTTACCACGAATAATATGTGAGTTTTCACCTATTCCTGCAGTAAATACAATAATATCTACACCATGCATTCTAGCTGCATAAGAACCAATATATTTGTGAATTTTTGAAGCAAATAAATCTAGTGCAACACGTGAACGTTGACGTCCATGTTTTGCTTCTTCAGTTAAATCACGCAAATCACTTGATGTCCCAGTAAGACCTAATAATCCTGATTCTTTATTAAGTATTTCTAATACTTCATCAGCTGTTTTACCTGTTTTTTCCATAATGAATGGTATTAAAGCTGGATCAAGATTCCCCGAACGAGTCCCCATTGTTACACCAGCAAGTGGTGTGAATCCCATAGATGTATCAATAGATTCTCCACCGTCTATAGCTGCAATAGATGCACCGTTACCGATGTGACAAGAAATAATTCTTAAATCTTCAATTGGTCTACCAACAATTTGAGCAGCTCTACGAGATACATATTTATGACTTGTGCCGTGGAAACCATACTTACGTATACCATAGTCTTCATAGTAATGATATGGCAAGCTATATAAATAAGCTTGTTCAGGCATAGTTTGGTGGAAAGAAGTATCAAACACCGCAACATGTGGGATTTCTGGTAATAACTTTCTAAAAGCTCTAATACCCATTAAATTAGCTGGATTGTGTAAAGGTGCTAATTCACTTAATTCTTCAATTTGAGATTCTACATCATCAGTAACAACAACTGATTTAGGGAAAGTTTCGCCACCGTGCACAACACGATGACCTGTTCCTTGAATATCAGTGATGTCTTTAATCATTTCATGTTCTTTAAAACTATCTAACATTATATTAACGGCTTCTTCATGATTATGGATATCTCTGATATCAGTAAGCTTCTCGCCATTAACATGAATGGTGAAGATAGAATCGCTTAAACCAATACGTTCTATCACACCTTTAGTTACTAGTTTTTCTTCAGGCATCTTAATTAGCTGGAACTTTAAAGATGAGCTACCAGCATTTACCGCCAAAATTAATTTTGACATAAGACATTGTCCTCCATCATTTGTTTAGTTATATTTTTCACATAATCATTTTATCATTAACACAGTTTGAATACTATATTGTTACAGACTATTTTTTTGTATGATTTGTGACTATCCACTGATTCAATTCAGAAATGAAACCTTGAAATTGTTGAGGATTTTTAAAATCAGGGATATTTGCTAATAAGACTTCAACTGGTCGAGTTTCTCCTGATTTTTTCTTTTGTAAAATCAATATAGATTTACGTGCTTTTTCATTTTTAAATAAAGTTTTAGGTAAATTTAAAAATGCTTGCATCTCAGTCTCTGTAGCAATGAAATTTTCCAACTGTTTCACTTTATCATCTTCAAAGAGATGACTAGGAACAACTAAAAATGCATAACCTGCCCCTTTTAGCGCATTAATAGATTGTTCGATTAACAGATGATGGGAATAACTGTGTCCCTCTTCGAAACCTAACTTCATTTCTCTACTACGTTCATCTAAAGGATAGTATCCTATTGGGAAATCTCCAATCACGACATCTGCCTCTTCCAATGGTAATGGCATAATCGCATCTTGAGGATAAACGTCAAATGGTATCTCTAAAAAATTGGCCAAATGCACACTTACACGTGATAGCACCGGATCGACCTCTATCAGATGGTGCATAATTGTTTTATCAGAAAGTACTTCTTTCACTGCTGCACTTAGATGACCTGCCCCACTTGCAATATCTACAATGTGCATTTCCTCTTTATGTTCTAAAAAGCGTTGAACAAGAAAACCGAGAATGAGTCCAATAGAATCAGGCGTAATCTGATGATTAGCTTGAATATTTTCTTCTTGTAATAAACTTAAATATGCAAATTGAAAAGCTTTCCTTCTATCTTGAAGCGTTGCTTGCTCTAAAAGTTCTCTTTGGTTTGTATATATATCTTCCATAGCTAGCCCTAAATTTTCGATAAAACTTTGTCCATTTTCTTTGTTTAAGGCTTTAGCTTTATCGTCTAATGTATGAAATAGACGTTCCATTATAGTGTTTTCTTCAGACATAAAATATCCCTTTCTATTTAAAAAAGTGTCCATCCGTGATTGATAGTATGAATTAACTCTAAATAATTAATTTACTACTCGAACAAGTATGGACACTAAAACTTTTTACTGTCAATAGTTCAATATGACTAAATATTTCTATATGCTTTTAATGCGGCTTCAAAATCAGGGTAATTCGTACCTTCACTGACAATTTCCTTATATACTACTTTATTGTTTTCGTTTAACACAAATACCGAACGTGCAAGTAAGCGTAATTCATCCATTACAAGTCCATAATTTCGACCAAAAGATAAATCTTTATGATCACTTAAAGTAATTACATTTTCTAATCCGCTTGATGCACACCATCTTTTTTGGGCGAAAGGTAAATCTACTGATATCGTTAAAACTACGCCATCTTCAGCTGAAGCTTCTTCATTAAACTTTCGAGTTTGACTATCACATACTCCTGTATCAATAGATGGTATAACACTAATTAATTTCTTCTTGTTTTTATAATCATCTAAAGTAATTTGATTTAAACTATTATCAAGCACTGTGAAATTTGGTGCGATATCACCTTCATTAACCTCAGAACCTGATAATTTAATGGGATTATTTTTAAATGTAATTTGAGTCATCGTAACGACCTCCTATCAACTTAGTTAATTATAATGATACGACAAAGAACGTATGATTTTCAATTTTTTAGCCATTATCTATTAAAAAATGAAAACCTTTCCAAAAAATCGCTATTTTTAATATAGTAATAAAAGAGGCCAAACAAATTTGCAAACATTAACTCGACAAGATAAGCAATACACACTCATTTAAAGTTTGTCTACAATTTCATTTGAACCTCTTAATCTAACAATTATTTACTGCACAATAAAATCGTAGAGATTTTTTATAATTAATATTGCAGTAACTACTATAAATAAAGCTTTTACATACCTTACCCCTTTTTTCAAGGCAAATTGAGCACCTAACAAAGCACCTATCATCATGCTAAAAGCCATAATAATACCATAAAAATAATTGACCTGACCTAAAATCATGAAAAATAATAACGCACCACAATTAGATGCAAAATTTAAAACCTTTGCATTACCAGCTGCGCTTAAAAAGTCAAAGCCAAATAATAAAAGTGTAAATAGCATAAAGGAGCCCGTACCACCACCTAAAAAACCATCATAAAATCCAATAACAATAAATATTAATGTAAATAATACTGCTTTTGTAAAAGTAAAATCGGTAAATGTTCTTACATTTCCCCAATCTTTTTGTATGATGGTATAAATAAGAACTAATGACAGTGCTATAATGATTAGCGGTTTTAAAATAATTGCTGGTATGTATGTCGCAATGATAGCACCACCACCGGAAGCAACAAATATTAATGGAAACATCTTTCCTACTATTTTCAAGTCAACTTTACCTGAACGTAAAAATTTTAATGCACTTGTTAATGTACTAAAAGAACTCGCAAATTTATTTGTACCTAAAGCAACAGATGGTGGCAAGCCAACTGCAAGTAATGCAGGGGTTGAAATTAGTCCACCCCCACCAACTACAGAGTCGACGAATGAAGCGATAAAACCAAAGGCAACAATCATCAACATAATCGATAAATTCCAATCCATACTAAGCCTAACCCCTTTGTTTTTATTACATTACGAATTTTAGAATAAATCTTTAATCAATGAATCTGTAGATTGTTCTTTCGCACTCTTATAATTTTGATCTATTGTTAATGTTTCAATATTTTCAACTGCATTTTCTATCATTTCATCAAAATTAAATACACTTTCATATTTTACTACTTTGTCAAAATCCGGTTCAGTTACAGGATTTTTCGGAGTAAATATTGTACAACAATCTTCATAAGGTTGAATAGATGTTTCAAATGTACCGAGTTCTTTTGCTTTCTTAATAATGTCTTCTTTATCTAACGTTAATAGAGGTCTTAAAACAGGTGTAGCTGTGACATGATTAATAGCGTACATACTCTTTAGTGTCTGACTTGCTACTTGACCAAGATTCTCTCCATTTACGATGGCATTAGCATTTATTTGATGTACAACTTTATCAGATATACGCATCATCATTCTTCTTGTAGAAGTCATTGTATAACGAGGATGTACAACTTTATTAATTTGCTTTTGTATTTCTGTAAATGGTACGAGATGCAGCTTAATAGGACCAACACGTTCCGCTAAAATTCTTGTTAATTCGATAACTTTATCTTTAGCTTTTTCACTCGTAAATGGTGGACTATGAAAATGTATTGCTTCAACAGTTACGCCACGTTTCATTACTTCTATTCCTGCTACAGGAGAATCAATACCACCACTTAACATAAGTAATGTCTTACCTCCTGTACCGACTGGCAGTCCACCTGCACCAGCGATTACTTTTTCATAAATATAAATAGCATCCATTCTTACTTCTATTTTAATTTCATAGTCAGGATTTTTAACATTCACTGTTATATTATTATTTTCTTTTAGTATTGCTCCACCGACTTGACGTTGCAATTCATACGTATCCAATCGAAATGACTTATCAACGCGTTTTACATCTACCTTAAAAGTTGAACCTTTTACAAAGTCTTGAGATAACTGTATCGCTGATTGATTAATTTTCTCTTCGTTTTTATCAATTTTTATGACTGGACTGATTGATTTTATACCATAAACTTTAGATAAGCGGTGAATGATCTCATTTATGTCTGCTTCAGGGGATAATTCTATGTACATTCTATCCCTCTTTCCTTTGAGATGATAACCACGCAATGGAATAAGTGCGCGTTTCACATTGTCTTTAAGTTGATTAACAAACATTTTTCTATTCGTACCTTTAAGCGTAAGTTCTCCATATCTAACTAATAAATGATCAAATTGCATTACTTTAACAGCTCCTTAATTTCCTTATATACAGTTTCAAATGCATTCATAAAACTTAATATATCGTTTTCAGTCGTATGTGCCCCTAAAGAAATTCTTATACTACCTTCTATTTTTGACTCTGCAATTTCCATAGCAAGTAAAACCTCATTTAATTTATTCATCTTAGAAGAACAAGCACTTGTAGTTGAAACCATTACGTTTTGTTTGGAAAAAGCATTAACAAGTACCTCACCCTTAACACCTGGAAATCCTATATTTATAATGTGGGGTGATGCATTTTGAGGAGAGTTGATAAATACATTTTTGTATTCTGCTAAAAATGAAAGTAATTTATTTTTATAATTGCTTAAACGTAAATTAAGCTCTTTTGTTTGATCAACAGCATTCTTTATAGCTCTAACCATAGAAATAGCCATTGGTAAATTAACTGTACCACTTCGTAAACCATATTCTTGTCCACCACCATGGACAATAGGTTCTATGTTTTGAATATTTTTTAAAAGTAATAGACCTTGACCTTTGAGTCCATTAAACTTGTGACCGCTTAAGCTTAAACTATCAACATGATTGATCTGCATAGGTACCTTACCTAAAGCCTGGACTGCATCAACATGAAAGTGTGCACGTGGGTAATTTTTTACAATATTTGCTATTTCTTCAATAGGTTGAATTTGTCCCATAATATTATTGACATACATACATGTCACAAGTCCTACTTTATCTGTCATTAATAATTTTAAGTGTTCTGTGTCCAACTTACCTTCTTTTGTCACATCAACATATTTTAATTTAAAACCTTTTTCCCTTTCCAAATACCTCATTACTTCCAAAACTGAGGGATGTTCTAAGACTGATGTGATAATCTCATTAGCAGTTTCTTTTTTCATATACGCAATACCTTTTAGCAGTATATTATTCGATTCAGTTGCGCCACTTGTGAAAATGATATCAAACTGATTATTTAAGCTTAATATACGATTGATTTCACTTTTTGCTTTCAATAATAATTGTTCGGCTTGAACCCCTGCATGATGAGGACTATTTGGATTGAAGTATAATGTTTGATTCACTTTTACGAATGAATCAACAACATCTTGATCAGCTTTGGTAGTGGCTGCATTGTCTAAATAAATCACTGATATCACTTCTCTTTCAAATTTTAATTAAATCTTGTTTTAAAAATGAATTGCTTCACTATAAATTTACAAATTAAGATACTCAAGCATTATACTATTTTCTCACAAAATTAAAAGAGTGTGACCATGAATTTTAATTCACTACTAATAGAACACTAAAAAACCTGAGACATTCATTATTGTCTCAGGTAATTCCGATGCATGGAGAGTCGATGACTGCAGAAATTTACACTTATACTAATCTTTGACTCTATCAATTATGATTAAAATAAGATAGTAAATCTCATGTAGATTTAACTCACACTTGTATAATATTTATACACAAATTACTATTCTTTAATCACTTGCTCTTCAATATGTTTGGTAATACCAGGTTCAACACTTTCTAATGCTTCTTCGGCTATCTCTATCGCACGTTTATATCGGTTATTTTTAAATAGTCGTTCTGCTTCATTTAAGCTTTTATCAACATGATGATGGTCCTTACGATATCTATTACCATATTGGATAAGCTTTTCTGCGTATACAGCATTTACAAGTACATCGTTAGCTTCATCTTCAAATGTATTCATTTGAATAACAATTTTTGCTACTTTATCCTTTAGTTGTTTAACATGAATTGGACGTTCGCTAAATTGATCATTTACTTCTCTTACTTCATTATCAATTTCATTTTTCATGATAATGAAACGTTCTGGAACGCTAGTTAAATTAGAAGCTAATAAACGTCGGTATACTTCTTCTTTCTTAGATTGTACTCTTAATAAATTATCTTCTGCTTCAGCTTCATCTTCGCGTAATTGAATGAGATGATTTTGAAGTTTATCTTGTTCTTTGTTAATTACAGATACATGATCTTCAAGGTACTGTAAATTATCTTGTACTTCACTATAACGTACCGCAGATTTAGAAGTTTCTTTTAAAATATCATCATAAACTGAGATGAGACTTTGAATTTCATTTTCAAATTGTCTTACACTTTGAGCATCTGATTCATTAATATAGTAATTTTCACGAACATATTCAATTTCGGTTTGTAATGTATAGTTCATATCTTTGGCCTTAAATAAGTCATCAGTAATAATATCTTTCGTTTCTTCAACTTCATTTTTGGCTTTTACTTCATATTCAATAAGATCATACATTTCATCTAATTTATCATTAATATTTTCAAGTTTATTATTAGCTTCATCTAATTCTAATCGACTAATCATTGGTTCAACAAAACTTAATTCTGTCTTAAGACTTTGTATTGTACCATCGACTTTAACATGATCTAAATCATAGCCTTCAACCTTTAAGTCTCTGCATCCATATTTTAAATCTTGAAACTGTCCTGGTAATTCTTTTTGAGTTTCTCGAATTAATTCTGGAATTTCATCCATATAAAATTTTAAATTTTTAATTTGATCCTCTAAAGCAGCAATGTGATTATGGGCTTGAACATAGTTACCTTCACTTTTTAAACTCTCATATTCATTTAACTTAGGCTCATAATTTTCGATTTCATTTTCAAGTGGTTCAGCTGCTTCACCAAATTGATGACGATTTGCTAATACATCACGTTTCATTTCACGATAGTCAACTTTACACTTTTCATACAATGCTTCATTTTCTTTATGTAAGTTTATAATGTCGTCCACTTGAGTTACTTGATGCTGATAATTCTCTTCGTATTGATCCATTAATTCGTGAGCATCATCAATTTCAGTTTGTGCTGCTGTGAATTTAAATTTCTCTAAAAACTCTTCAGCATTTTGAATTTTTTCTTCTACTGGAGCTAAGTATTTATTTGTAGTTTCTGTGTTGTCTTTTTTCATTGCATCATACTTAGTCTTTGTTTCACCTTTTAAATTTAAACCAGTAAGTTTTCTTAGGTTATCATCTAAAGGTAATTGTTCAATTTCGTTCTTACGCTCTTCTGTTTTTTCAATTAAATTTCTTTTGTTTGAGCGCATATAAAACAATACGCCAATAGCAATTAAAATAACTACTAATATTGCTAATATGATAAATAACACCATATACTTCTCCTCCTATTTTATCATCTTACATTATAACGTAATTTTGTGCGTCGTTAAATCACAAAATCAATTAATTGATAGATTATTTTTAAAAGCTTATACTAAATTAAAAATTGTAGTAACGAGGTATGACGATGACAATGAATATTCCAACAAATTATAAACTGATATCAAAACAACTTGCTAGTTTAATCGAAGATGAAAAGAATTTAATTGCAATATTAAGCAATACTTCTGCTCTTCTTAACGATACAATTGATCATATTAATTGGGTAGGTTTTTACCTTATTGAAAATAAGGAGCTTATTCTTGGACCATTTCAAGGCCATCCTGCCTGTGTACATATTGCTATCGGCAAAGGGGTTTGTGGCACTGCCGTTTCATCTGGTGAAATACAACGTGTTAAAAACGTCCATCAATTCCCTGGTCACATAGCTTGTGACGCAAATAGTCAATCAGAAATTGTTATTCCATTACATCAAAACGGCCAGATTATCGGAGTATTAGATATTGACGCTCCTATAAAAAATAGATTTTCACAAGATGATCAAGAAGGACTTGAATCTATTGTAAAAACTTTAGAAAAACAACTCAATCAAATTTAAAATAATCTTGACACTTTCTTTTAAAATGATAAAATAGGCTTTGTGTGAATTAACGAAAATAGCAGTTATATATTATCTAGCTCTATGTTGTTCCCAATGTGGACGTGTCGCGTAACTGTCGCTATAAGGTGAAGACACATAAAACAATATATCTCGATAAGCATGTAACACTCTTTTTTGTTTTTTCATAACAACAAAAAAGAAAAAGGAGGAGTCTCACATGGCTCGATTCAGAGGTTCAAACTGGAAAAAATCTCGTCGTTTAGGTATCTCATTAAGCGGTACTGGTAAAGAATTAGAAAAACGACCATACGCACCAGGACAACATGGTCCTAACCAACGTAAAAAATTATCAGAATATGGTTTACAATTACGTGAAAAACAAAAATTACGTTACTTATATGGAATGACTGAAAGACAATTCCGTAACACATTTGATATTGCTGGTAAGCAATATGGTGTACACGGTGAAAACTTCATGATATTACTTGCTAGTCGTTTAGATGCAGTTGTTTATTCATTAGGTTTAGCTCGTACACGTCGTCAAGCACGTCAATTAGTAAACCACGGTCACATTGAAGTAGATGGTGGACGCGTAGATATCCCATCTTACTCATTAAAACCTGGTCAAGTGATTACAGTTCGTGAAAAATCACAAAACTTAGATATTATTAAAGAATCTGTTGAAATTAACAATTTCGTACCAGAATATTTAGACTTTGATGCTGACAACTTAAAAGGTACTTTCGTTCGATTCCCTGAACGTAGCGAGTTACCAGCTGAAATCAATGAACAATTAATCGTTGAGTACTACTCAAGATAATCGATTTCTACTTTTTACACCCAATTCCAATTTTGGATTTGGGTGTTTTATTTTATGTAAAAATTTCTATCTTGTTTTAGTTTTCAAGTATTTAATTGTATGATGCATTTTGTTTAATAAAAACTGGGATATTAATCAATATTCCAGTTTTTATTAACAATGATCAATACTCAACTTAATTGAAAATACACTCTTATTTATTATTTTTTGAAGCAAGTTCTGGTTGTACGTACGTATTGAACTTCGCGTTGTTACTTACACTTCCCATCATACTTATAGCTCGAATAAATCTTCAGGTACATCGGAAATAATACCGTCAACACCAATATCTACTAATTTTTGTGATTCTTTTAATTTATTTACAGTATAAGGTAATACTTTTAACTCTTCATCATGAGCAAGTTGGATAAATTTTTGCGAAACAATTTGATAATTTGGATTTGCATAATCAGCAACTTTGGCAATTTTTTTGAAATTCGGTAACTTGTGCCAATATTTTTTCTTACTAATTAATAAACCTAATTCATAATCTAAATTCATTGCCGACAATTTTTTTACACAATCAAAATCGAATGATTGTAAAATCACTTTAGATTTAGATATTTGTCTTTCCTTCAATTTATCAACGATCATATTTTCAATATTTGGATACTGACTAGGCTTTTTTATTTCTATTAATAATTTTTGCGAAAAGTTATCTGCTAAATCTAACACTTCATCAAAAGTCGGTATACTCTCCCCTTTAAATTTCTCTCCTTTATAGAAACCAAAATCTAATGCTTTTAATTCTTTTAAAGTAAAGTCAGAAACCTTGCCTTTACCATTTGACGTACGATCGATAGTATCATCATGTATAACGACAAGCTCTTTATCTTTTGTGTAATGTACATCAATTTCCAACATATCTATATGTAACATGAGCGCATGTCGATAAGCGATTAAAGTATTTTCAGGATAATCTTCAGGTAATCCTCTATGCGCTACGATTTGGAAATGTTGATTTGGACGTCGAATTTTCATCAAAGTCACCTTTCTTTTAAACTTATTTAATTTGCCCTAAACTTAAATTACCATAATTAAATTGGAGGTCAATTCATATGGTTAGACATGATTTTAAAGTTAAAACTGAGTGGCTAGGTGGACGTGAAGAAGTAGGTAAACTTCGAGGAGATATTATCAATGAAAATATATCCATCCCCTCTTCACTCGGTGGCAAAGGAAAAGGCACAAATCCAGATGAATTACTAGTAAGTGCAGCATCATCTTGTTACATTATTTCACTCGCTGCAACACTAGAAAAGAGTGGTTTTACTAATGTAAAAATTAATCAACAGTCAATAGGTACAGCCTCATTTGAAAATAAAAAATTTAAAATGGAACGTATTACACATTATCCCTCAATTGAAGTGCCCTCTTCTCAAACAGAAAAGCTTAAAAGTATTTTAGATAAATTATTAGTGATTGCAGATAAAAATTGCATGATATCTAATGCAATACGGAATAATGTCATTATTTCAATTGAGCCTAATTTAATATAAATCATATAGCTATCACAAATTTAAAACATGTAAACGTTTTAATTATGTGATAGCTAGTTAATAAGGGTTTTAAATATTCAGAATTTTTGCTAAAATAAATAAATCTTATTGTGGGAGGAATGTACAATGCAGTATTACCAACCTTTATTATTAACACCTGGACCAACTCCTGTACCGGAACAAATCTTGAGTGCCGTACAATTACCAATGGTAGGTCATCGTTCTACTGACTTTGAGGAAATTGCTAGTGAAGCATTTAAAGGTTTAAAGCCAGTATTTGGTAGCAAAAACGAAGTACTTATTCTTACATCTAGTGGCACTAGCGTATTAGAAGCAAGTATGCTTAACATCGCAAATCCTGAGGATCATATTGTGATAATTGTTTCTGGTGCATTCGGAAATCGCTTTAAACAAATCGCACAAACTTATTATAATCATGTACATGTATATGATGTTAACTGGGGGGAAGCTGTAGTAGTTGATGACTTTATTAATTATTTAAAGCAATTAAATGTACCAGTCACTGCAGTATTCACTCAATTTTGTGAAACGTCTACTGGTGTCATACATCCAGTTCACCAATTAGGTCATGCACTTAAAGCTTTTGATAATTCCTTATATTTTATTGTTGATGGTGTAAGTTGTATCGGTGCAGTGGATGTTGATTTAACAAAAGATAAAATCGATGTATTAGTTTCGGGAAGTCAAAAAGCTATCATGCTACCACCAGGTCTAGCATTTGTTGCTTATAGTGATAGAGCAAAAAAACGATTTGCTGATGTAGAAACACCAAGATTCTATTTAGATTTAAATAAATACATCAAATCACAAGAGCAAAATTCAACGCCCTTCACACCTAATGTTGGTCTATTTAGAGGAATAAATGCTTATGTAGAACTTGTAAAAAAAGAAGGATTAAATCACGTTATTTCACGCCATTTTAAAATACGGGATGCCTTAAGAACGGCACTAAAAGCACTTGAATTAGAATTATTAGTAAAAGATGATGCTCATGCCTCACCTACTGTAACCTCATTTGTTCCAAAAAATCAAGAAGAACTTAATATCATTAAAAATCAACTTAAATCTCAATTCAATATAACTATTGCTGGAGGACAAGGTCACTTAAAAGGACAAATTTTGAGAATTGGTCACATGGGAAAAATATCTCCTTTTGATATTTTAGCAGTCGTGTCTGCATTGGAAATTATTTTAACTTCTAATAGAAATGTCAATTATATTGGAAAAGGGATAACTCAATTTATGGAGGTTATTGGACATGAGTCATAAAATATTAGTATCAGACCCAATTTCTGAGGATGGTTTACAAAGTATTTTAAAACATCCAGAATTTGAAGTAGATGTACAAACAGATTTATCTGAGAATGATTTAGTAAATATGATTTCAACATATGAAGCTCTTATCGTACGAAGTCAAACCCAAGTAACAGAGCGAATTATTAACGCTGCAACAAATTTGAAAGTCATTGCAAGAGCTGGTGTAGGCGTGGATAATATTAATATAGAAGCAGCGACTTTAAAAGGTATTCTAGTAATTAATGCTCCCGATGGTAATACAATTTCTGCTACAGAACATTCAGTAGCCATGTTGCTAGCAATGGCACGAAATATTCCTCAAGCACACCAATCTTTACGTAACAAAGAATGGAACCGTAAAGCATTTAGAGGTGTTGAACTTTATGGCAAAACGTTAGGTATTATCGGTGCTGGTAGGATTGGTTTGGGTGTCGCTAAACGTGCTCAGAGTTTCGGTATGAAAATTTTAGCTTTCGATCCTTATTTGACAGAAGATAAAGCGAAGTCATTAGATATTCAAATTGCAACTGTTGATGAAATTGCCGAAAAATCTGACTTTGTAACAGTTCACACGCCATTAACACCTAAAACTCGAGGAATTGTTGGATCATCTTTCTTTAATAAAGCTAAACAAAATTTACAAATCATAAATGTTGCCAGAGGGGGGATTATAGATGAAACTGCACTTATTGAAGCATTGGATAATAACTTAATAGATCGTGCAGCTATTGACGTATTTGAACATGAACCTCCTACTGATTCTCCCCTCATTCAACATGATAAAATTATCGTCACACCGCATCTTGGCGCCTCAACTGTAGAAGCCCAAGAGAAGGTTGCAGTCTCTGTATCTGAAGAAATAATTGAAATTCTAACTAAAGGGAATGTGGAGCATGCCGTGAATGCTCCAAAAATGGATTTAAGTAAAGTTGATGAAACAACGCAAAGCTTTATAGGTTTAAGTGCAACTATTGGTGAGTTAGCTATTCAGCTCCTCGATGGTGCTCCAAGTGAAATTAAAGTTAAATATGCTGGTGACTTAGCTCAAAATGACACTAGTTTAATTACAAGAACAATTATAACGAACATCTTGAAAGAAGATTTAGGTAATGAAGTCAATATTATTAATGCATTAGCAATACTTAACCAACAGGGTGTCACCTATAATATAGAAAAACAAAAGAAACATTCTGGCTTTAGTAGTTACATTGAGCTAGAACTAGTTAATGATCAGGATAAAATTAAAATTGGCGCAACGGTATTCGCAGGTTTTGGGCCAAGAATAGTACGTATTAATGATTACTCACTTGATTTTAAACCTAACCAATATCAATTAGTGACATGCCATAAAGACAAACCTGGTATAGTAGGCCAAACAGGAAACCTATTGGGAAGTCACGGAATTAATATTGCGTCAATGACTTTAGGCCGTAACGATGCAGGTGGAGATGCTTTAATGATTCTTTCTATTGATCAACAAGCAAGTGAGGAAGTTATAAAAATTTTAAATGAAACAAGCGGATTTAACAAAATTATTAGCACTAAGTTAACAATTTAATTAATTACTTTCGTCTTTTTATAAACCAATAAAAATGCCTCAGATTGAAATTAATATACAATCTGAGGTCATTTTTTGTCTATAATAAAATTTTTCGAATCTTAGTTATATCTTCTACTACATAATCTGCTCCATTTGCAACTAATTCAGCGTGAGCAGCTTTACCTTTTAAACCAGTTAAAGTACCAATGAACGTTGCTCCTATCTTCTTCGCACTTAATAAATCAGCTAAAGAGTCACCTACTATGTATACCTCATCTTTATTTACGATATCTTCTTGATTTGTCGCATATCGTTCATATTGGTCGTTATAATTTCCATTTAAAGTAGCGATGTAACTAAATGGGTTAGGTTTTCCTAAAGGTTGATATTGAGGAAATTGCTTCTCTGCTAGCAACACCTCACTTGCCGTTACGATATGTTCATCTTTAAAATAAGATTTTAATCCCAATGATTGAAATGGAATTATTGTTTCAGTTCGTGGTCTTCCAGTTGCTATCGCAATTTGATATCCCGCTTCTATTAGATTTTGAAGTAATAATTGAATTTCATCTATAGGTTTAAGAATGACCTCATCATAAATGAAACCTTTCTTAAAATCTTGAATATCTTTTTTATATTCAACTTGATTAAATAAAGCTTTTCCTAAATACCATTCTTGATATATATCTTTTGCTAATGTCCATAAGGGACTTTTCAATTTAAATAAACTAGTGTTGTTAAGTTCTAATTGATTTTTAGCGTAAACTTCCAAATCTTCGTAAATAGCATCTTTACCATTTCTAAACGAAGCTATCACATCATAAGGTAAACTATAATTTATCGTTTTATCTGTTAAATACTTTGCTATTTCCTTTAAAGTCTCTTTTGTAAACAATGATTCATCAAGTAATTGCTCTCGTAATGATGGTTTTAATTGTTTAGCTTTATCAATTAAATGAATACTAAATACAATAAATAGCATATCCCAATTTGAATTTAAACCTAGTGACTTTAGTTGATTTAGTATTCGGTCATGATTGAATACGTTTCTACGTATTTTGTTTATATCGTTTTCAGTTAAATTACCATCAAAATGAATATCTATACCACAATTTAAGAAATCTGGACTCGATAAAAGTTCAGCTACAGTAATTGCTGAAACATCAAAACATCGTTCCTCACTTAAAAATACGCCATCTACATCAAATAATATAGCCTTCATGCCTTACCCCTTTCATTTCAGAAAATTCTGATATAACTATATTACATGGTTCAATTAAAAAGGGCAAACTCATTACGAGCCAGCCCTTTCACATACTAATTCATTTGGCGATCCATTTCATTGGCAACTTGTTGTACGTGTGTTCCAATAATCACTTGGGTATAATGCTGTCCATTTTGAGTTATACCAATAGCTCCAGCATTTTTAATTTTCTGCTCATCTATAATTGAATTGTCTTTAAGCTCTAATCTAAGCCTTGTTGCACAATGATTTAAACTAATAATATTTTCTTTACCACCTAATCCATCTAAAATACGTTTAGCATTTTGATAATATTTACTTGTAGTGGTTTTGTTCTGTAATACTTCCATTTCAGAAGTATCATTTGATGTTGGATCGATAAGTTCATTATCTCCCCTTCCTATAGTATTTAAATTAAAGATTTGTATGACAACTCTAAAGATAACGTAATAGATAATAAAAAAGACTACACCCTGCAACAATAACATCCAAGGGTGATTAGATATCGGATTAACTAATGAAAGCACATAATCTATAAGACCTGCACTAAATGAAAAACCTGCTGTCCATTGAAACATTGCTGCTATAAATAATGATAATCCAGTTAAAACTGCGTGAATAACAAATAAAACTGGAGCTACAAACATGAATGCAAACTCTATGGGTTCTGTTACACCCACAAAGAATGCCGAAACTGAACTTGCTAAAAACCAAGCGTAAACTTGTTTTTTTTGATTCGTCTTCGCAGTATGATACATCGCCAAAGCTGCTGCCGGTATACCAAACATCATAACTGGGAAAAATCCTGCTTGGTATCTGCCAGTAATTCCCTTAATAGCATTTTTACCACTTTGAAATTTACCTATGTCATTTATTCCAGCAGTATCAAACCAAAATACATTGTTGAGCGCATGATGCAACCCAGTAGGTATTAACAATCTATTAAAAAAACCATATAATAATGCACCGAATGGCCCCATACCAACAATCCACTTACCAAAGGTAACTATGCCATTAAAAACTGGAGGCCAAATCAATAATAAAATAACCGCTAAAATTGTACAAAAGAATGCTGTCATGATTGGAACAAGTCGTTTCCCACTGAAGAATGATAAGGCCATAGGTAAATTCGTTTCACTAAATTTGTTATAACTATATGCAGCAATCAAACCTATAATAATTCCTACAAACACATTTCCATTATTCATTTGACTAAATGCTAAATCAATCTTAGATTCTTTAATTTGTAACAAAGTTGCTAATTTTTCTGGAGATAGTACTACCGTAACTATAAAAAAACCTAACGCTGCTGCTAATGCTACTGTGCCATCGTTCTTCTTAGCCATACCGATAGCTACACCAATAGCAAATAATATACCTAATTGCTCTAATATAGTGGTCCCAACACTTGTAAAAAAGAGAGCAGCTTGAGGCAGTATATTTAAAGCATCTAAAGTATGACCTATACCTACAATTATTGCGGCTGCTGGCAGAACTGCTACAGGTAGCATGAGAGACCTACCCAAATGTTGCAAAAATTTATACATTTATATCATCCCTTATTTTTTATTATCAAACGTTAAAACACTGCAATGCAAAATCGTTTTCTATACCATACATTAAAGCCAAATTATTTACTCTAGAAAAATAATTATCCACTTTAATGTAAACGCTTAATTATAATCCAAAAGAAAGAACGTCTATACAAATCATTTAAATGTACGACGTTCCTCAATAGTAATGATATCTATATTTCTCTATTTCTTTAAACTACGTGAAATTTCATTAAGTTCTTTTTGTAATTGAGTTGTGCGTCTTTCGATTTCTTTGGTTAGGAAATCAACTTTCTCGTTTCGTTTCAAATCCTTTGGAATATCATCCATCTCAATTGGTTTACCGATTTTGATTAATGCTTGACCTGTAATCAAACCATGAATTTTTTTTGGACCCACATAAGCCGCTGGTAAGATAGGCGCCTTCCCTAGCATTGCTATAGTAGCTGCACCACGTTTTAATGGGGCTCCCTCTACTGAAGTACGATGACCAGTCGGGAAAATACCTATAGTTTTATGTTCTTTAAGTAAATTCACTGGTTTTTTTAATGTACTTGGACCAGGATTTTCTCTATCAACTGGAAATGCATTTAGTGATTTCAAAAATTTGCCAGCCCACTGATTCCTAAATAATTCTTTTTTAGCCATATAATGGATTTGATTAGGGAGTAATGCCATTCCTAACATGATTACTTCGTTATAACTTTCATGCGTACAAGTTACAACATATTTACTATCTTTAGGTATATTTTCCTTACCAATAACATATAATGATTTAGACATTTTCACTAAAATAACATCTAAAATCTTACTTATAAAATTGTACATAATGTCACCTGCTTATTTTCTTTATCATAATGATTTTATCACTATCAAATTCATAGAACAATACAACACATGTTTTCTTTAGTCATTTGATAACTATAGCACTGAAATAAATAACAATATGACTACAAAGTTATTTTTATCAAGCATTGATTCTTCCAAATCTTAAAGACAACAATAGCATTTATGATAATACTCCTAAAGTCGTATAGTTGATTACTAGCAAATTTTATACAAACGATACATAATAGTAATACAGACTACAAATTATGGAGGTAACAAATGTCAGAACAAGAAAAGAATCAACACCACTATCGAAATTCTTCACAGAAGCGACACACTTTTCCATGGATTAAAACAATTATTGTTGCAATAATCGCTGGAATTATTGGAGCACTTCTCGTCTTAGGTATTGGTAAACTCCTTAATAAAACTGGTTTTAACAATGAAGGTGCTACTGTTCATCAAGTTTCAAATAGTCATGGTGGCAATCAGTTAGATGGTAAAAGTAACCAATACAAATCAGTACATGACATGATTAAAGACGTTTCTCCCGCAATTGTCGGCGTAATAAACATGCAAAAATCTACAAACCTTGATGATCTATTCAATGGTAAGGCATCTAAATCAAAAGAAGCGGGGATTGGTTCCGGCGTGATTTATCAAATAAGTGATGGTTCCGCATATATCGTTACAAATAATCACGTTGTTGATGGTGCTTCGGAAATTAAAGTTCAACTACATAATACAAAACAAGTAGATGCCAAATTAATAGGTAAAGATGCCCTAACAGATATTGCTGTTCTAAAAATAAAGGATGCAAAAGGAATAAAATCAATTCAATTTGCTAATTCATCAAAAGTTCAAACTGGCGATAGTGTTTTTGCAATGGGTAATCCACTAGGATTAGAATTTGCAAATTCTGTTACATCAGGAATTATCTCAGCTAACGAACGTACAATTGATGCCAATACTTCTGCTGGTAATACTAAAGTTAATGTTTTACAAACAGACGCTGCAATAAATCCTGGTAATTCAGGTGGTGCATTAGTAGATATTAACGGAAATCTCGTTGGTATCAATTCTATGAAAATCGCTGCAGCACAAGTAGAAGGTATAGGTTTTGCTATACCTAGTAATGAAGTTAGAGTGACCATTGAACAACTCGTTAAGCATGGTAAAATCGAACGACCTTCAATCGGTATAGGTCTTATAAACTTAAGTGATATTCCTGAAAACTATCGTAAAGAACTACATACTCATAAAGACAAAGGTGTTTATGTAGCTAAAGTAGACAGTGATAATGCCATTAAAAAAGGTGATATTATTACTGGAATAGATGGTAAACAAATAAAAGATGATACAGATTTAAGAACTTATTTATACGAAAGCAAAAAACCAGGTGAAATGGTTACTCTAAAAGTTATCAGAGATGGTAAGACACAAGATATTAATGTGAAATTAAAAAAACAAGCATCTGCACCTGAATCATCTCAATCACAAAGTCAATTTGCTCAATAAAATATTTTCACTTTATACTTATTGATTTTAAGCTATTTTAGTTGACCGATTTTAAATAAAAACTCTGAGTATACTTCATTGTAAGAGATACTCAGAGTTTTACTTTTATAGTTATTCCTTTTTAAATAAATCTTTTAATTTTTATAATATACATAGAATATTTTTAAATAATCAAATAATTTTTTTGTCATTTATGATTGGTAATTAACCATGAAATATTTTTTCTTTCCTCGTCGAATTATTGTAATTTCATCTTCAATGAGGTCTTTACTACTTAACTCATAATCTACTGATTGTTGACGTTCACCATTAATATATATTGCACCGTTGTTTACATCTTCACGAGCTTGACGTTTAGATGAAGCAATACCTGTTTCAATAAGTGCTTCAATTATATTTGTCGTTTTTGTAGATAACGTTACTTGAGGTACATCTTTAAACCCTTCTTTAAGTTCTTTAGCAGATAACGATTTTAAATCTCCACTAAACAGTGCTTTTGAAATGCGTATAGCGTCTTTTAAAGCTGCTTCTCCATGAATAAATTTCGTCACATTTTCAGCTAGTGCTTTCTGTGCTTCACGTAAGTGAGGCGCTTCATTTTTTGATTGTTCTAATCGATTAATTTCTTCTTTTTCTAAAAAAGTAAAATATTTTAAGAATTTAATTACATCTTCGTCAGATTGATTAATCCAAAATTGATAAAATTCATATGGACTTGTCTTTTCAGGATCTAACCACACAGCTCCAGACTCTGATTTACCAAATTTCTTCCCATCCGATTTAGTTACTAATGGGATTGTTAGTCCATATGCTTCAGTTTGTCCATACATTCGTCGCATTAATTCAATACCACTTGTAATATTACCCCATTGATCGGAACCGCCTACTTGAATTTTACAATTTAACTCACGATTTAAATAACCAAAATCAATAGCTTGTAAAATCGTATAAGTAAATTCTGTATAAGAGATACCATGTTCTAAACGAGTTTGAATAGAATCTTTTCCTAGCATATAGTTAACGCCTACATGTTTACCATAATCTCTAAGAAAACTAATCAACGAAATTTGACCAAGCCAATCTTTATTATTGACTAATTGTGCCCCTTTATCACTGTCAAATTCAAATAATCGATGCATTTGATTAGACAGGCCTTTGACGTTAGCTTCAACTTGTGATTCTGTTTGTAACACACGCTCTTCAGACTTTCCAGAAGGATCACCTATCATACCAGTACCTCCACCAATTAAGACGATAGGACGATGCCCATGTTCTTGGAATCGTCTTAATGTTAAAAAAGTTAACAAGTGACCAATATGTAAACTATCAGCTGTAGGGTCTGCACCGCAATATAATGTGACCTGTTCCTTATTTAATAATTCTTCGATACCTTCTTCATCTGTCTGTTGATAAATTAACCCTCTCCATTTTAAATCTTCTATTAAAGCATTAGTCATTGATAAAATCCTCCTAATTTTTTAAATTAAAAAAGTTAAAGATATTTAATAAATATAGTGATTTATCCAAACCTATTAAAAAGCGCCCCTACAAAAATGTAAGGGCGCTTATGCACGGTACCACCATACTTAGATAGAGTTCGTTACTCATAAATATCTCTATTAATGATACGTTCATTAATAAAACGTTGAATAATAAAAATAGCAAGGTGTATTCACCAATAAGAAACTACTAGTTCACAGCCACCACTAGTTCTCTTTAAGCTTTCTCAAAAGTTACTTGTCCTTTATATTCAAAACATATTGAATTGAATATTATTATAGTTAACATTATTTTAAAAGTCAAATTTCAAGATGTGGTATACTATATCTAACTTTAGGAGGTATCTAATGCATTTCAACAAGTATCAAATACTAACTACAGATAAATATACTAAATTTGAACATTTATATAAAAAAGTCAAACATATATGTGTCATGATTTTTTTGGTGTTTTTTTTGATTGGTTTTATCATACTGTTGTCATTAGTATTTTACTTCCAACAATTAACTAAAGATGCTTCGTCAATAAGTGATAAAGATTTGAAAGCAAAAATCCTTCATATACCTGGCGATGAGCTAATAAATCATAATAATCAAATTTTGGAAGAATATGATCATTCACAAAATACACTTATAGTTGGACCGAACCATGTAAATTCAAATATTATACATGCACTTACAGCCTCTGAAGATACATTATTTTATAAACATAACGGTATCATGCCTAAAGCACTTTTAAGAGCGATGCTTCAAGATATCACAAATTCAAACCAATCTTCTGGTGGTAGTACGATCACGCAACAATTAGTAAAAAATCAAGTGCTCTCAAACAAAAAAACTTATAGTCGTAAAGCAAATGAAATTATCTTGGCTACACGGGTCGAAACTTTATTATCAAAAGATGAAATCATATATACGTATTTAAATATCGTTCCTTTTGGTCATGACTACAACGGTGCCAATATAACTGGTATATCTTCCGCTTCATATAGTCTGTTTGGTATACCTGCAAAAGATTTGAATGTTGCACAATCAGCGTATCTCATTGGCTTACTGCAAAGTCCATATGGCTATACGCCTTATGACGAACATGGCAAAATAAAGCCTCACCATCTTTTAAAATTGAGCATGAAACGTCAACAATACGTACTTAAACGTATGCGTGTTGAAGGAAAAATTTCTAAACAACAATACAAAAATGCTGAAAAATACAATATTAAACAGCACTTGCTGAAACAATCGAAAGACGAATAAAAATCAAATATATTTATCAAAATTTTTGTAATAAAAAGAGAGCGAGCAATATTTATTAACAACACTGACTCACTCTCTTTTTTATTTTCTTAGAAAAGACCTATTGCTTTACCATCATCAGTAACATCCATATTTAGTGCAGCTGGTTTCTTCGGTAAACCAGGCATAGTCATTATAGCACCTGTTAATGCAACGATGAATCCAGCGCCTGTTTTAGCTTCAAGTTCTCTAATTGTTATTTCAAAATCATTTGGGGCACCTAACAATGTCTGATCATCACTAAATGAATATTGAGTTTTAGCCATACAAATCGGATATTCATCCCAGCCATTCTCTTTAAATTGCTTTAATTGCTTTTGTGCTTTACTACTGAAATTTACTTTTGAACCTCCATAAATTTCTTTAACAATCGTTTCAATTTTAGCTTCGAGTGGTTGTTTTAAATCATATAAAGGCTTAAAGTTTTGAGGTTCCTGCATTACATCGAACACTTGATTAGCAAGTTCAATTCCACCTTCTCCACCTTTTTCCCATACTTCTGTTAAAGCAATACGTACTTGATTATCTTTAGCCCATTGTTTCACACAAGCTGTTTCAGAAGCTGTATCATGAATAAATGCATTTAAAGCTACTATGGGTTCGACACCGTATTTTTTAATATTATTCACATGTCTTTCAAGATTAACGAGTCCCGCTTCAACTGCCTCTATATTCTCATGTTGAAGTTGGTCTTTTGCAACACCACCATGCATTTTTAAAGCACGAATCGTTGCTACAACAACAACTGCTGAAGGATCGAAACCTGCTTCGCGAGCTTTAATGTTCATAAACTTTTCGGCACCTAAATCTGAACCAAATCCTGCTTCTGTAACAACAATATCTGATAAGTTTCTTGCAGTTTCAGTTGCTAATATAGAGTTACAACCATGAGCAATATTGGCAAAAGGGCCTCCGTGAACAAGAGCTGGAGTTCCCTCAATTGTTTGAACCAAATTTGGTTTAATCGCATCTTTAAGTATTAAAGTTAATGCACCTTCTACTTTCAAATCAGAAACTGTTATCGGTTTGTGATGACGTGTATAACCAATGGTAATTCGACTTATTTTTTCTTTTAAGTCTTTGATATTTCGGCTTAGACATAAAATAGCCATTATCTCTGACGCAACTGTTATATTAAAACCATCTTCTCTAGGTACTCCGTGAGTTGGACCACCTAATCCTACGTTAACATGACGTAACGCACGATCATTCATATCTAAAACACGTTTCCATTCAATTCTTCGTTGATCAATTCCTAATTCATTTCCTTGATGTAGGTGGTTGTCGATAAATGCAGAAAGTGCATTGTTTGCAGTAGTAATTGCATGAAAATCACCATTAAAATGTATATTAATATCTTCCATAGGAAGTACTTGAGCATAACCACCACCAGTTGCGCCTCCTTTAATACCAAAAGTTGGTCCTAAGGCAGGTTCTCGTAATGCAACGGTAACATTATGATTCAATTTGTTAAATGCATCAGCTAAACCTACAGTTACTGTGGATTTTCCTTCACCAGCAGGTGTTGGGCTCATAGCAGTTACTAATACGACTTTCCCTTTTTTCTCCTGTTCTTGTATCTGATTAATATCTATTTTAGCTTTATAGTGGCCGTATGGTTCTAAAGCGTCCTCAGTAATTCCTACTTTTCTTGCAATTTCACTTATTGGTTTAAGTTTTGATAAGTTTGCTATTTCTAAATCTGATAAATGTGCCAAAATATTCAGCCCCTTGATTATATATAATTAACGAGTTATATGAATCATGATAACCGACTTACATTTAAATGTCGAATATTTTAATGTATTTAGTACTAAAAGTTCGTCATTTAAGAAATGCTCATGCTATTCGTATTCTGGATACATAAGAAATTTTGCAAAAGTTACACGAATCACAAAACTTGTAATTCGTTGATAATATGATAATCATATTCATCCATAAAATTAATAAATATTTAATTGTAATAACAAGAACAATTACAAAGTTATTCCTTAGTAATATCTGTTAAAGTGAATTTATATAGAAAAATTGAATGATTTAGATACAATAAAAGAATATGAAAAACACTCTATAATGAAAATATTTTTTTCACTATAGAGCATTAATCTAGATATCTAATATGTCACTCATTATTTTTACTGAGTTGTCCCACGATATTCTATTCTATGAGGCAATATGACATTAGGATTTTCAATTTCTTCATCATTCATGTATTTAGTCAGTAATCTCATTCCAACAGCACCAATATCATACAATGGTTGAATAACACTAGATAACTGTGGTCTCACCATTTCAACTAAACGTGTATTGTTAAAGCTAATAATCTGTAAATCTTCAGGTACTTTCACACCAGCGTCTTGTGCACTATGTAATATACCAATTGCTTGCTCATCACTGATACAAAGAACAGCATCTGGTAAATTCGATTGTAATTGTTCAAATGTTTTTATACCTGATTTGTAACTTTCATTGCCAGATAAATGTAATGTATCGTCTAATTTTAGTTGATGCTGACTTAAAACATTTTTAAGACCCTCTAAGACATCATCTTGTGCCTTTATAGAATATTCTCCACCTATTAAAGAAAAAGTTTTAGCACCCTTCTCTATAAGATATTGTGTTGCTTCTTCGGCTGCTTGTTTAAAATCAATATTTACAGATGCAATATGATCATCCTTACCATCCGTTCCAGAAACTACGACTGGTACAGATGATTGATTAATAAGACTTTTAATTTCTTCAGAAATAGTTCCACCTAAGAAAATAATACCGTCGACTTGTTTACTTAATAAATTATTAAAAATTTCTTTTTCTTTTTCTGGATCATTATCTGAGTTTGAGATAATTGAGTGATATTTGTACATTGTTGCAATATCTTCTAAACCTCTTGCAAGTTGAGAGTAATAAACATTTGAAATATCAGGAATAATAACTCCAACCGTCGTTGTACGCTTACTTGCAAGACCTCTTGCAACTGCGTTAGGTCGATAGTTTAACCTTTTAATGACTTCATTTACTTTATTACGTGTTTCTGGTTTAACATTCTGGTTTCCATTTACTACACGTGAAACAGTTGCCATTGATACCCTGGCCTCTCGGGCTACATCATAAATTGTAACTGTCATAATTTCCTCCTTGTAAACGTTTTATTTGTTATTATAACGTGTTTTCATATCATTTTCAAAGTTTATCATATTTGTATAGTTTGTGAAATCATTTTATGTTTTTGTCACAATTCTGTTAAAAACTTCGTTACATTTAATATTTTTTATGTGATTTTTTATTAATGAGTTGGTATAAATAAAATTTCCCATAGCTCAAAATATATAGAACTATGGGAAATTATTACTTATTTAATTGTATAACGATACATTGATCTACTATTTCAGTTTCTTCGAATTGTACATATCAGCAAGTGGTTTTAATTCATGATAAAATTGATTGAATTCATTAAGATCCATTTGTTGACCAGCATCACTTAAAGCAACAGAAGGATCTGGATGAACTTCGGCCATAACTCCATCAGCACCAACGGCTAAAGCCGCTTTCGCTGTCGGTAACATAATATCTTTTCTACCTGTACTATGCGTTACATCAACCATAACAGGTAAATGTGTTCCTTGCTTTAAAATAGGTACAGCTGAGATATCTAATGTATTTCTAGTTGCTTTTTCGTATGTACGAATACCTCTCTCACATAAAATAATATTTCGGTTACCTTGTGAAGCAATATATTCAGCTGCATAGATAAATTCTTCTATCGTTGCTGATAAACCACGTTTCAATAAAATAGGTTTGTCTGTACGACCAGCTTCTTTAAGCAACTCAAAATTTTGCATGTTTCTAGCACCAATTTGGAAAACATCCAAATAATCTGAAGCGATTTCGAAATCATTTGGATTAACTATTTCACTTACTACATTTAAGTTATATTTATCTTTAACATTTTTCAAAATTTTAAGACCTTCTACTCCAAGACCTTGGAAATCATAAGGAGAAGTTCTAGGCTTAAACGCTCCACCACGAATAAATTTCTCACCTTTAGCCTGCAAATCTTGTGCTACAGCATCAACTTGTTCTTGTGATTCTACAGAACAAGGACCAAATACAAATGATTTATTACCATCACCAATGATTCCGCCATTATCAAATTTAACAATCGTATCTTCAGGTTTCAATTTACGTGATACATAAAGATGTTTTTCATTTTCTGATTTTTGTAAATCTGTAGAGGCTTTAAAAATTTCTTTAAATAATTGCTTAATCACATTGTCGTTAAATGGACCTTTATTTTTATCTAATAGCTGATTAATCATTTCCTTTTCACGCTGAGGATCATATACTCGTGTACCTTGCTTAATTTTTTCTTCACCAATTTTCTGTGCTAATTCTCCTCGCTTCGATAGTAATTCTAATATTTGATCATTTAAGGAAACAATTTCTTCTCTATACTGTTCTAGTTTATTCGTCATTTCTACTCACCTCTAAGATATAGTTCCGCATAAAGTATGTTACTTTAAAGCGATAAAATTAAAAATATTCAAATCTAATTTTAACAATTTCACATTTATAGTTCAAGCGTTAATTTACAGAAAATACTAAATCTTCTGTAAATTTATGTAAATAATAATTTATTAAATAATGACATTCCAATATTATTTAAATGTTAAAAGAGATAGGAACGAACTGAATATAAATTCGTCGTCCTACCTCTAGATGTCTGATATTATTTAAATATCTAAAATTAAAGTGAAATAATATCTTAAATTAATGACTTACATTTAAAATTTAACATAATAATTACAATAGTTTATAAATCGTGTTAAGTAGATAAAGAATATAACTTTTACAATGTTCAATACACTTCATTGTACACTTTATCATTGTGAATATTTAAAACTCGAGATTAATCATTAAATGTTCGTTTTTCAATTTTGCTACTAGTTTTTTCTACTTTTTGCTGTTTATTGCGTTTGTTTTGATTAGGTGTATGTTGCTGTTTGCCTTCGGAATCCTCTTTAGTTGCTGTGATGTTTTTAGTCTGATTCGCATTTTTTTGGATGTGTGGATTATTTGAATGTTGTTTAGATTCAGTAATAAGTGTAGGGATACGCTTCAATTTTGTTTGAGCTTTAGCAATTGATGGTTCTTTTAACAATGATTCTGTAAGTTGTGTTTCTTTAGAACCATTTGTGAGCTTAGATTTTTTCTCTTTTGCTGCCTGTGCTAAGCGATAAGCATCTGAATTAGTACCTGATGCTTGAGATTGATTTAAATTAGTTACAAGATTTGGAACATCAGAGTTATTTGAATGTTTTATAGATTCTTCTTGCATTAGGTTTTTCGTGTTACTAGCAACTTTATTATTGTTATTTATTTTATCTCTTTTTGCTTTTGCCGCTGCAGCTAATTTTTCTGTTTCAGTTTCTGACTTACTTTTAGTATCTTCTACACTTGCAGATGGGTTTGCTAAATTATGGCTACGTACTTCTTCTTTAACTGCCGTTTGAGCAATTGCAATTTCTTCAGCAGAAGGTTCTTTCTCACTATCTATGTGTGTCATAGATGTTTTATTGTTTGAATCAACTTCACTTTTAGCTTCTTGAATTGCCTGAGCTTCTGGTGATTCATCCGCTAAATGCGTTTCGCGTTGTATCGCATTTTGTTGAGCTGCTAATTCTGTTGCTGATGGTCTCACACCATCCGCTTTTTTTGTTTCTTTTTTTGCTTCTTGAATTGCTTGAGCTTCCGGTGATTCATCCGCTAAATGCGTTTCGCGTTGTATCGCAGCTTTTTGAGCTTGTAATTCATCTGCATGTATATTATCTTTGGAATCATTTTTTAATTGCTCAACTTTAGATTTAACAGAAAACATTGTATCTTCCGCTCGTTGTTTATAGTCTTCAACTTTACTGCGTAAATCTTGTTCTTTTTCTTTCAATTCATCCGTTTTTTTATATATTTTATTTTTATAGTACAATCCAACAGCAGAACCTACTATCGCACTTGCTATGAAACTAACTACGAAATCCTTGCGTTTCAATGAGTTAGATTGTGAACGAGATGAGCGATGATACAATTCTTCGCTTGTATGGCTTTTCTCGAAATTATCACGATTATAATGTTCCATAAACTTTCCTCCTAAAACAAAAGCACTTAAATAAGTAAAAGCCTCATTTAAGTGCATTTGTCATTAAATAGTATTAATTATTTATTAACACGTGAATTGTAGCTATGATTTGCATCATCTGCTACAGTGTTTGTTTTGTAGTTTGCACTTCCTCTACGATTGTATCTGTTTTGCCATTTGTCAGCAATCTCCATTGCAACATTTGACCACTGTACAACTTGAGAAATTTTATCTTCATTTTGAGAAATATTGTGCGTAATTGAGTTTGTAACTCTATCTACAGATCCATTTAAGTTTTGTACTGAGTCTCCAATGCCCTTAACAGCATCAACTACAGAATTTAAACGATCCACTTTACCTTGAATATCTTCAGTTAAGCGATTCACTTTATGAAGTAAATCAGTCGTTTCACGAGTAATACCTTGAACTTGGCCTTCAACACCATCCAGTGTTTTAGCCACATAGTCTAAATTCTTTTTAACAGAAATAAGTACCACGACGATACCGATACATAGAATTAAAAACGCTATCGCAGCGATGATTCCTGCAATTGGTAAAATCCAATCCATTAAAAACGCCTCCTAATTACCATAAAATAAAAGTCATTAATATTTAATACCCATGATGCTTTTATATAAACATATTAAAAATCATTTTTTACGCCTAATTTTTCAAAATAAGCTTTTAGTAACTTTTGAATGTCACCTGCGCCCATAAATAAAATTACAGCGTTATCAAATTTTTCTAATACGTCAATACTATTTTCATCTATAAGCGTCGAGCCGTCAATACGATTGATTAAATCTTTTATAGTTAAATCTCCCGTATTTTCTCTTATTGAACCGAATATTTCACATAAAAATACTTGGTCTGCCTTACTTAAACTCTCAGCAAATTCGTTCAAAAATGCTTGAGTTCTTGAAAACGTATGTGGTTGAAAAACGGCAACAACATCTTTTTGTGGATATTTTTTTCGCGCTGTCTCAATTGTAGCACTAATTTCTCTTGGATGGTGTGCATAATCGTCTACTAATACTTGATTTGATACTTTTGTTTCATTAAAACGACGTTTTACACCACCAAATGTTATCAGGGCTTCTTTAATATTCTCTACATTCATGTCTTCTAAATAACTAATTGCTATTACAGCAAGTGCGTTTAGAATGTTGTGATTTCCAAATTGTGGGGATAAGAATTGATCATAAAATTCACCTTGAATATATACATCAAATTGCGTACCCTTTTCAGTAATTTGAATATTTTTAGCATAGATGTCATCTGTTTCTTTAAAGCCATAATAATAAACCGGAATATCCACATCTAATTTACGTAAATATTCATCATCACCCCAAGCAATAATTCCTTTTTTAACATTTAACGCCATATGTTGGAATGCATCATAAACATCATCGATATTTTTAAAATAATCTGGATGGTCAAAATCAATATTAGTCATAATTGCATAATCAGGATGATAACTTAAGAAGTGCCTACGGTATTCACAAGCCTCAAAAGCAAAATAGTCACTTCCTGGTAGTCCCATACCTGTACCATCACCGATTAGGAATGAGGTCTTTTTATCTCCATTCATCACATGTGATAACAAACCAGTTGTAGACGTTTTACCGTGTGCGCCTGTAACAGCAACAGATGTATATTGATTTATAACATGACCAAGAAAGTCATGATACTTAATGACATCAAGCTTTAATTCATGTGCTTTAACAATTTCTTCATGATTATCAGGAAATGCATTACCTTGGATGACAACCATTTCTTTTGTAATATTATTTGCGTCAAAGGGTAAGATTTTTATCCCTTTATTTCTTAAGGCAACTTCTGTAAAAACGTAAGATTCTATGTCTGAACCTTGTACTTCATGACCGAGGTCATGCATGATTTGTGCTAATGAACTCATGCCTGAACCTTTAATTCCGACAAAATGATAGTGTGTCATTTCAATACTCCTTACTCATTTTATTCTTTATTTAAATCCGCTTCTGTAATATAAACATCCCTTGGTTTAGAACCATTAGCACCTGAAATATATCCTAATTGTTCTAGCTGATCGATAATTCTTGCCGCTCTGTTATAACCAATTTGGAAATGTCTTTGGATAAGAGAAGTAGAAATATGTCCCTCTTCAACCATAAACTCACATACATCATCAAATAAATCGTCTTGTGCTTGAGTTTGTGTTTTCTTTAATAGTTCTTTTTCTTCAAATAAATATTCAGGATCACGCTGTTGCTTAATAAAGTCAACAACTTCATCTATTTCGTCATCTGAAACAAATGTACCTTGAACACGTATAGGTTTATTCATACCGCTACCTAGATAAAGCATATCACCATAACCTAATAATCTTTCAGCGCCACCACTGTCTAAAATCGTTCTAGAATCAACATTCGATGAAACCATAAATGCAATTCTAGTAGGTATATTAGCTTTAATAAGACCAGTGATTACATTCACTGATGGTCGTTGTGTAGCAACTAACATATGGATACCACAAGCTCGAGCTTTTTGAGCTATACGTGCAATTGATTGTTCTACATCTTGTGGTGCCATCATCATGAGATCAGCTAACTCATCAATAACTATAACAATTTTAGGCATTCTTTGCTCATAAGGTGCTTTTTTATTGAAAGCAGTAATATTTCTGACATGATATTGAGCAAACAATTTATAACGTTTTTCCATTTCTTCAACAGCCCATTTTAAACTTTGTGTAGCTGCTTTTACATCTGTTATTACGGGTGATACAAGATGTGGTAAATCGTTATACGGTGCAAGTTCTACCATTTTCGGATCAATGAGTAATAAACGCAATTCTTCTGGATGATTTTTATAAAGTAAAGACATTAAGATACTATTGATACATACTGATTTGCCTGACCCTGTAGCACCAGCGATAAGTGCATGAGGCGTTTTAGCGATATCCATCAATAAGGGTTCATTATTAATTCGATATCCCATTGCAACCGTAAGTTTGGACTCTGTATTTTTAAATTTAGGAGATTCAATAATTGACCTTAAATTCACTTTCGTAGGATTTTGATTTGGCACTTCAATACCTACTAAACTTGTACCTGGAATTGGTGCTTCAATTCTAATATCTTTAGCAGCTAAAGCCATTTTTATATCATCTTGTAATGCAGTGATTCTTGATACTTTAACACCTTTTTCAACAGATAATTCGAATCGAGTAACACTCGGTCCTTCTGTTACATTTTTCACTTCCGCAGGCACGTTGAAATAATATAATGCGTCATTTAATTCTTGCTTTTTATTATCTATCCAATCTTGATCTTTTTCATGTGGTTCTGGTTCTTCCAATAATTGATAGCTCGGCAATTTAATATTCGGGCCTTTACGAATACGTTGAAAATTTTGATTTGATGTACTTGAATTTGAAGTTTGTGTATCAATATTTTCACTTTCATTTGTTGAATATTGCGCCCGTTTTGAATGACTTATATTACTTTGATTGCCAGTTTCATTTGAATTGTTAGTTTTAGCATGGTTTGGGTTCTCAAAATGAAAATCATCTTGTAGCTTTTGTATTTGCTCATCGTGTTGTTTGGATGATGTTTCATGTACGCGATTATCACTTGCTGAATTAATATCATGCTCAATGCCATTAGCTTCATTACTATTAGAATCCGTTTTTCTATTAGTATTGATTTGTTTAAATTCTTCAGATTTATTAGGTTCCCTGTCTTTTCTATGATTTGCATTCGCTTTTCTTTCAGGTGTAAGCTCTGGAACACTTATTTTTTTGTGTTTTTGATCCATCATTCTCTTTTTATCTGACGGTGTCATTAAAACATTAAACGGTCTACTACCACCAAAACGTTGTTTTCTTGTTTGAACTGTATCAGAATTTGAAGATTTTGATGAATTTACATTTTTTAATTTTACATTCTTTTCTTGTTCTAAATAATTGTTTGTATTAGATTTAGTCTTCTCGTCACTAACTTTTGCACTTGTTGTTTCATCTAAGTGTGTAATTTCTGTATCATTTTTATCCTCATTTGGTTTAGCTCTTTCAGTGTCATTATCTACACTTGCACTGATTGCATTATCATCCATATTTGAATTAATTGATTCTGAACTAATTATATCCTCTTGGGACTTACTTTGGTTTTGTTGTCGGTTATCATCTAATTCGTGATATTCGGCATCTTCTACTTCCGAATCATCATTAGAATGATAATGATTAGATGATACTAAATCTTCATCAATTTTAGATTCAGTTTCTTCTTCATTAACTTTATATACATCTGTTGTCGCATCTAAGTCAATTTCTTCGTAGTTAAATGAAGTTGCATTATTTTTCACTTCTTTATTGTCTATGTTGCTGCTGTTTGTTTGTTTCTCAAGGCTATTAGGTGACGAATCTTGATTGCTTTCATTTTCTAAATCCAATGAACTTTCGCCTGTATAATGTTGGGCTTGCTTCGCATACATTTCATCAATAGCTTTTTGAATTGAATCTTCTTCTGACTGTTGATTTTGTTGACGTTTTTGTTGTAAGGCTTTCTTAAAACGTCGTTTCTGAAGAACTTTACGTTCTCTTTCTCTTCTGATTTCTTCTACAATTTGTGAAGCATAGATGTTTTCAATATTAATCGTATTATCTACTTTAGAATAATTTGGTGTTTTACGCTTAGTAGTTTGATAATTTGACTTTTCAACATTATGAATATTTTCTGATGATGACTCAGTTTGAGCAGTTGTTTGTTGTTTTTTCTGTTGATTTTTTTCAACATTATCATCGTTACTATTAGAAACATTTATTGACGCACCTACTGATTTCGTTGAATGTGAGCCTTCATCCTTTTGAACAATCTCTTTATCATTTAATTCCTTATGTTCTGGTGGTATGACACCATTCTCAATCGGGCTTCGTTTTTTTGTACCAAAAATCGCTGAGGGTACCTCACTTGATTTAAAACTATGATTTATATATGTAAATCCAGGAGATGTCGACGTATTCTTAGTGTTTGCTTTGTTTTTAATATTTTCAGATTGTATTGATTTGCGTTGTTGTGAAGATTTCTGATTGTCGTTTTGATTAAAAATACTGTTATTATTTGTATAATTATTATCTGCAAATTGCTTTTGCTGTGTAATCTTAGATTGATTGTGTTTTGAATACGCTTGGCGACGGCGTCGATGTCTTTTACCAGAAGAAACAAAATCAAGGTTATCATGCTGGTTATATGAACTCATCGTATCATTTGTTTCTTCTTGGCTATGTTCATTATAACTTTCATTTTTTTGCGTATATTCATTTTCAGAAACTTGTATAGGAAATCTAAATTTACCTCTTGGTCGACTATAAATATCATTATTTTGAGGCAGTAATGAGTCTTGATTATTTTGTTTTGATTGCTGAGACTGACGTCTATTTTTATTTTTGCGTAACAAATCGTCATTCGAACCGTTGTCATCGCCAAATAATTTATCAAACCAGCTCATAATTACACTACCTTTCTTAATTATTCAAAAAATGCCTGACCAATATCATAGTCATCATTAAGTACCATAATTCCTTTTTCTTTAGGAACATTAGGCAAATTTAATTCTTTCATTGAGCAAATCATACCACTAGAATCCACCCCACGTAATTGGGCATCTTTGATTACCATGCCACTTGGCATAACGGCTCCAACTTTTGCAACAACGACCTTCTGACCAGATTCTACATTTGGAGCCCCACAAACAATTTGAAGTTTTTCAGTACCAACATTTACATTTAACACACTTAGTTTGTCTGCATTAGGGTGTTTTTCTTTAGTTTCTACGTAACCCACTACAAATTTAGGCGATACATCAGTATCAAGTTGATAATCAAAACCTGCTTCAGTAATTAGTTGTTGGAAATCTTTGATTAATTCAGTAGTTAGTTTAATATGTCCATTATCATTTATTGTCACATTGTTAGACACACGAAATATATTATAACCTACGACCTTATTTTCTTTTTTTATTTCTACCACATTCTGTTTTTGCTCATATTCAAAAGGGCCAACTGAAGGTTCAATTTGAATAAATGCAACATCTCCAACACCTTTAGGATTGTAAAATAAGTTCATTTATAAAACTCCATTTCTTTCATTAATCTTTTTTGAATTTTTTTCTGTTAGCTTCTAAACGTTGAATAACGTTAGGGTCTCTTTTTTGTTTATTATTTTTTCCCAAAATAAATATTGGCTCTAGATGTCCGTTATCATAACCAAATGATAAAGAAGTAATCGGAACAAGTCCTTTAGTAAAGAATTCCATAGTCAAATGAGCCATAACATCATAACCTGTTTTATTTCTAATATCCGCAAGAATTAATACATCTTGATGTGGCACACCAACAAGCATTTCACCTTCACATTGGTGTTGAATATGATTTAAAAAGGAAGTATTTAAAATACGACTTGCATCATATCCATCATTTGTGTTGATAAAGTAAAAAATATTACCTTTAACTTCATCCGTACTATAGCGACACTCTAACTTACGAACATTAAATAGTGACATTTCTTTCACTTGTTGAGCAGTTAAATTTAATGTTTGTAACATATTTTCATCTATTAGCCGATAAGATTTTCCTAAATCAAGAGCGTAATATATATTAGTTTCAGCAGTATGTTCTGTTAACACAAATGCATGACCTTCTTTAGTTTCTTTATCGAAACTTGTAGCTCTTATAACCGGCATAATTTGTATGTCCTCAACATTATTTATCTCTTCATCACCCATCTGAGCGATTGCTTCCTCGACATAATAACAAATTTCATCTATAATCTTTTCTTTTTGTTCTTCGTATTTTGCGACGATAGCGTTAAGTTTAATCGTTACACCTTTGTGATTGTCAATTCTTACAATACGTAACGTTGCTTCTTCTCTATCAAACTTGAATTCTACGTCTAATTGTTTTAAACGCGCTTTCAATTTATCTCTCATTTGGAAGACATTCATTATTAACACTCCCTATTTTCGCACCTTTTTACAGTTTACAATAAATAATGTTGAGTTAACAGAAAAAACTCAGATAATCACATTAATTTGTTATTATAAATTAATGTAGATTTGCTGAGTCATTTTCTGACTAATTATTAAATGTGTTGAGATAAAAATTGATCAATTTGATCAATTGATTTTCTCTCTTTACCTATATAACTTCCTAAAAGTTGACCTTCTTTAAAGATAAGAAAACTAGGAATACCTAAAATATCATTTTGAACACAAATATCTATAAATTGATCTCTATCTACAGACACAAATTGTAATTGACTGTATTTTTTCTCTAATTTAGGTAAATCCGGTTCAATCACCTTACAATCTGGACACCATTCAGCAGTGAATTCAAATACTGTATACCCTTTTTTTAATTCTTCAAATTGTTGTTCTGATTCAAGTTTAATCATAAATGTCAAATTTCCTTTCCATATTGTAATTGTTGAATTTGTTCACTTGTTAAATGAATAATACTTTCTTTTAACAAGTGACGTGCAGCAAAATAATCTCTAATATCAAACACCGCATCTGTACTATGAATATAACGTGCACACACTCCAATAACAGCTGTTGGTATACCTTCATTCGCTTTATGAATCTCCCCACCATCTGTACCACCAGGTGATATATAATATTGATATGCAATCTGATTTTCTTGTGCTAGCTTAAGGAGATAATCTCTAAATATTGGTTTAAGTATCATAGTACCATCTTTGATACGAATTAAAGTCCCTTCCCCTAACATACCAGAAAGTTGTTGTTTACCTTTGATATCATTTGCAGGGGAACAATCGACAACGAATGCAATATCAGGATTAATTTGCTTTGCGGCAGCTTTAGCTCCTCTAAGACCAACTTCTTCTTGTACATTGGCACCAACATATAAATCAACATCTAGTTGAACGTCTTTTAATAATTCTAATATCTCAATAGCTAAGACACAACCATATCTATTGTCCCAGGCTTTCGCGCTATATCTGTTATTTGACAACTGAGTCATTATTGTGTGAGGAACTATTGTATCACCAACCTCCACACCCCGATTGCGTACTTCTTCTGATGAAGAGGCACCAATATCTAACATTAAATCTTTGATTTGAGGTATGCTTTCATTTCCTGTTCTAAAATGTTTAGGAATATTAGCAACTACTCCGATAATTTCTTTACCGCACCTATTTTTTATCTTTAACCTTTGCCCTTGCCAAATATCATTAGCTACGCCACCTAAATTTGTAAATTGAATCATTCCATTATCATTAATATGAGTAATCATAAAACCTATTTCATCCATATGTGCTGCTATCATAACTCGAGGTGCGTTTTCTTTATTTGATTTTTTTATTCCATAGAAACCACCCATCTTATTTTGAATAAACTTATCCACGAACGGTTCCATTTCACTCTTCATATAACTTCTCACTTCATCTTCAAAACCGGGTGCTCCATGAAGTTCTGTTAATATTTTAATTCGTTCCAATGTTTTTGAGTTATCAATAGTCATATAAATTCTCACTCCTTATGCTTAATTATATCATCTTCAATATGGTAAACTAATGATATGAATTATGTAAGAGGAGAATTTGTGATGAAGTCAGTTAATTTTAAAAAAATAACCATATTGTTTTTTTCTACAGCTTTTTTAATATTAATCTTTTCTCTCATTTTTTTGACGAAGAAAAAACTGTATAACGCCGAATTATTACTTAATGAAGTCAAAACTTATTTTAGAGAAGTAAAAGGTTCCTATATTGTGCAAGAACCAATTGTTTTAGAAAATATAAATCAGAACCAACCAATATACCAAGGTGGCATCACAGTATTAAAAAATGACCATCTTATTAATTATGAGTTTTATGCAGATGCTGTGTCAGGACAAATTATTGACATTATTGAACTCTGAGTCAAAATTGATATTATATAATAACAAAACCCTATCACAATAACTTCGCCCCAAATGAATTTATATTTAAAATCATTTGGGGCTTTTTGTAAAAAAACCAACTTTCATGATAATTTTAAACATAAAAGTTGGTTTGATATTAATCATAAGTTACTTATTCTATTCAAAACATTTATGAAATTTAGCTTCCATTCGATAAATACGAGATCCCTTTTCAGAGAATTTCTTCTCATATTCTGTCACAATATTATCTTCATCATCTTCATCGTGTAAATTTAAATTCATTTTAGTAAAATACATTCCAAATTGCGACATACTTTCTATACTAAATGCGAACAAACCACGATTATCAGTTTTAAAATGAATTTCACCGTCATCTTTAAGTATTTGTTTATATAATGCAAGGTATGTATGATACGTTAGACGTCTTTTTGCATGACGCTTTTTAGGCCAAGGATCTGAAAAATTTAAGTAAATTCTAGATATTTCATTATCTTGAAAATACTCATTAAGCTCAATAGCATCATTACAAATCATTTTTAAATTTTTTAGGCCCATCTCTTTAGTTTTATCAAGAACTTTGTACATCACACTTTTTTCACGTTCCATTGATACAAAATTAATCTCTGGATATTGTGCTGCTAATGTTGTTATAAATTGTCCCATTCCTGAACCAATTTCAATATAAATCGGTTGTTCTTTTTCGAACCACTCAGACATTTTACCAGCGTGAGCACCGTCCATGTCTACTAAATCAGGATGGTTCTTTAAATAATCTTCGGCCCACGGTTTGTAACGAACTCTCATCATTAATTACTCCTTATATAAATAAGTTACTATTCATTACTTCATTTAAAAATTTCAGCCATGTATTCATATCTTTATAGCGTTTTTGTTCTTCATACCACTGAATGAGACCAATTGCTTGAATAACTGTGTACCATTTCATACGTTTATTCAAATTGACACTTTCTTCAACGCCATAAGTTTTAAACCACTGAGACCATTTGTTTTGAGGAACGTAATTGTAAAGCAGCATACCAATGTCAATCGCTGGGTCTGCAATCATTGCACCTTCCCAATCCACAAGGTAAAGTTCATCACGATCTGATAATAACCAGTTGTTATGATTAACATCTCCATGTACAACAGTAAAGAAACGTGCGTCTAAATTCGGTATATGATCTTCAAGATAGGTTAAAGCTCTTCTCACAACATGATGCGTTAAAACTTCTCTTGAAAGTGATGCGTTAATTTTATTCAACATAATTTCAGGCGTAATAGGTTCCATCTCCATACGCTTTAACATTGTTAATAAAGGTCTTGAACCATGAATTTTATGTAGTAGTTCAGCAACTCTGGTTTGATTCATTTCATCTTCATTTAATTCTCTACCATTTTTCCAATGCTGAGCTGTTACTACTTCACCTGTTTCAATACGTTTCGTCCAAACAAGTTTAGGTACAATACCTTCTGCAGATAGCGCAGCAATAAAAGGATTTGAATTGCGTTTTAAAAATAATTTTTGTCCATCTTGTTCAGCCATATATGCTTCACCAGAAGCACCTCCTGCTGAATCAAGTGTCCACCCTAACTGATAAAACTGCTCCAACACGTTCACCTCACTTTCAACTAGAAAATGGCTCAAGAAATAGTTTTTCTGAGCCATATATTCTAATTTTTACAAAGCGTTTGTTTTTTACGCTTTACATTTAATTTGTTAACAGTTTATGTGAGCTATTTAAGTCAATATTTAGTCCCATCTTAATTCGACTTATTTAAGTCCGTTCATAATTTATCACTCATAAAAGATTTTATAATTTTTAGGGTTACATTTCAACTAAAAATCAGAAACAAAAAGATACATTTTACTAGTCTAATGTCTCTTTGATTTCTAAATCGCTTTATTATAAATTATAACACATTATCAGATCAGATTTTCGGTGAAATAAGACAATTATTTTAAATTTTCATCCTCAAACTATAAATTTAAAAATTCTAAATACTATGTGATTGAATATACTTTTCAAATCCTTGTTGTAATTGGCGTGTTATAGTACCAACTTGTCCATCTTTAACATTTTCACCATCAATTTTTGTAATTGGCATAACTTCTGCAGAAGTACTAGAAATGATAACTTCATCAGCATTTTTAAGAAATTCTACTGTAAATGTTTCTTCTTTGAATGGTATTTGTTCATCCTCTGCTATCCACTTTATGACACGGCGAGTAATTCCGTTCAATATAAAATTATTGACAGGATGCGTGTATATTACTCCATCTTTAATTGCGTAAACATTACTAGATGCACCCTCAGTGACAATATCACTTCGGTGTTGTATAGCCTCTGCAGCATTATATTTAACAGCATATTCTTTAGCTAATACATTACCTAATAAATTTAAACTTTTAATATCACAACGTAACCATCTAATATCTTCAGTTGTAATGGCATAAACACCTTGTTCTAATTCTTCATAAGGTCTATCATAACTTTTCGTAAACGCCATAATAACAGGTTTTACAGGTGGTGTTGGAAATGAATGATTTCGAGGAGCAGCACCACGGGTAGCTTGTATATAAATACCGCCATTCACAACGTTATTTTCTTTTAATAATCGACGTACTAATTCAATTAATTCCTCGATAGTAAAATTTAAATCTAGACCTATTTCTTCAGCACTTCTTAAAAATCTTTCAAAATGTTCTTTAACGGTAAACAATTTCCCATCATATGCACGGATATATTCATAGATTCCGTCACCAAACACGTATCCTCGATCTTCGTATGAAACCTTAGCATCCTCTTCATTAACAAATTCACCATTTATAAAAACTTTTGTCATAAATTAATCCTCCACACATAAAGCGTAAATAGCTTCTAAATAAATACTTGTTGCATTGATCAATTGCTTTTTAGTTATATACTCATTTTTTTGATGCATTAAATCTTCTGAATCTGCAAACATCGCACCAAATGCGACACCCTTATCTAAATTTCTCGCATATGTTCCTCCACCAATCGTATATGGTTCAGTCATATCACCTGTTTGATTTCTATATGCGTTTACAAGTGTTTTTACAAATGGGTCATTTTTATCAACATAATGCGGTTTTTGAACTTTACCAAGTTCTAAGCTAAAACCTAGTTCATTAATTTCGCTTCTAAATCTTTCAATTGCGTCTTCAAATTTAAATCCTTCGGGATATCTTAGATTAACACCATAACGGCCTGCTTTTTCTTTATCATAACTGATAACCCCGATATTAGTAGTGACATCTCCCATAATATCTGTATGGAACTTCATACCCATTTTTTCACCAAAGTGAGATTCAAATAAGTATCGCTCATTGAATTCTACGAAATCTTTTGCGCTTTTATTTAGATTAAGACTTGCTAAAAATTTAAGTAAAAACAATCCTGCATTAACACCTAAAGATGGATCCATGCCATGAACTGCTTTACCTTCAACTGTTAATATTAAAATACCACTGTCAACTGTACTTTCACCCTGCAGTTGATTTTGTTGTAAAAAGTTTTCAAAGTTTTGAATGACATCTGTCATATTTTCTTTGACGAGCACTTCTGCTTTAGCGTAATCAGGAACCATATTGTATCTTTGACCAGATTCAAATTTTAATAACTCATAGTCAGGTTCATCTGTATCTTCCGTCACTTCATTTTGTACTAAATCAAAGGTTGTTATACCCTTTTCACCATGTATAGCTGGGAATTCTGCATCTGGTGCAAAACCTAAGGCAGGCATTTCTTCTGTTTTGAAATATCTGTCTGTACATTTCCAATCTGATTCCTCATCAGTTCCGATAATAATGTGTATACGTTTTTTCCAATCTACCTTCATCTCATTTAAAATTTTAACTGCATAATAGGCAGCAATGGTTGGTCCTTTATCATCCAGTGTCCCTCTGGCTATAATTGCATTGTCTGTCACTACTGGTTGGAATGGATTTGAATCCCATCCATCGCCTGCCGGTACTACATCGACATGACATAAAATACCTAATACCTCTTCTCCTTTACCAGCTTCAATTCTACCAGCTATATGATCAACATCATGGGCTGAAAAACCATCTCTTTTACCTAGCTTGTACATGTAATCAAGAGCTTCTCTCGGTCCTGGTCCCACAGGTGCATCAGCTGTGGCTTTAGAATCATCTCTGATGCTTTCTATAGATAGTAAGCCTTTAAGATCTTCAATCATTTGATTTTCGTACTCTAGAACCTTTTCTTTCCACATTCGAGATCAACTTCCTTTTTTCTAAGTTATGTTCCATTTTACATGATGTTTAAAAGAAACTACAGTAAGATGTCAGAAAAATAACTTAATTTTTATTAATAAGTTGCGACTAAAAGATTAACTTATAGTTTAAAAAATATAAAAAAGCCTAGGTACAAGTTAATGTCCTAGACTTCTCTTATTCTTAACAATCGTTAAACGGATTGAAAATAAACTTATAACGCTTATGTTTAAAACTAATCTTTGTTATCGCTATGGAACAACGAATTCAAATTCTGTTCCACTAAAGTTAAAATGTATAACTATTCTTTTTTATCTTGTAATGCATTTTTATTATTTTTTAAGTCATCTTCAGTAACAACTCTTAAATTATTATTGGCAGTTGCGCCACCTTCAGCATCGAATTTTCCTTCTTCGATATCATCTTGAGTCTGATCATTTTTGCCAATAATTTTAGACTTTTCTTCTTCTAAAAATTCTTTAGGATTACTTTTGATACGTTCAACATAGTCTTTAGGGTTCTTCTTAACTTCTTGAATTGTTTCATTAGCTTTATTACCTATTTGAGTTGCTAAATCTTTAGCGCTAAATTTATATGATTCAGGATCTTCTTTATATTTATTATATTCTTGTTTAAGTTTATCTCGACTTTCTTTACGTGATAATGCTACAGCAGTAATAGCACCACCAATGCCTAATGCAACTTTAAATAAATTAGTACTTTTTCCCATTTTACATCTCTCCTTTGTTAGTTTTTAAGGTTATCAAAATCCAATTGTGTTAACAAACGATAACTACCTAAATCTAAATTATGGTCTAGTTCTAGTTCAGCAATCTTTATGCGTTTCAATTCTAATACCTCATTTTCGATACTATGAAACATTCTTTTAACTTGATGATATTTTCCTTCGTAAATGGTGACATGTGATACATAATCATCAACTTTCTTTAAAATTGCAGGCTTTAATTTTCCATCTGATAATTCTATTCCGGATTTAAATTCATCAATATCAAATTGAGTTATTGGGTGTTTTGAATAGACTTCATAAGTCTTTGAAACATGCTTATTGGGATTCATTACTTCATGATTAAACTGCCCATCATTTGTAACTAGGAGTAATCCTTCTGTATCTTTGTCCAAACGTCCGACCGGAAAAATATTTAAATGTGCGTATTCAGGTATCAAATCAATAATAGTAGGATGCAACTCATCCTCTGTAGCTGAAATATAACCTTTTGGTTTGTTTAACATGATATACACTTTGTCAATATAACTTACTACTTCATCATTTACCATTATCTCATCAGAATTAGGATTAACATGAAGTTTAGGTGACTTAACTTTATTTTGGTTGACCTTAACAGCTCCTTTTTTGAGTAACTGTTTAACTTCTGATCGCGTTCCAACGCCCATATTAGCTAGAAATTTATCTAATCTCATCGCAATATCTTCACTTTACGTCTTATTTTAGTGGGAATATCACCTAAAAATTCATCAGCTAATCTAGTCTTGATTGTAATACCACCATAAATGATTGCTCCTACAATGACACCAATTGCAACAATAATCAAGTAATTAAATCTAGTTGGTTCCAAGAATAATCTTAAAATGAAGAAAATCACCTCAACCCCAATCATCATGATAATTGAAATTAGAATAATCTTAGCTAGATGTATCCAACTGTAACTAAATTTAAAGTTTGCGTATTTTTTAAGAATATAGAAATTGCAACAAATTGCAAATAATAAAGCTATTGCTGTACTTAATACAGCGCCAGGTGTGTGTAATAACATAATTAAAGGATAATTCAGAATTAATTTAATTAAAACAGATCCTAAAATAACAAAAACCGTTAATTTTTGTTTATCGATACCCTGTAACATTGATGCTGTAACACTTAATAATGAAATTAAAATTGCAACAGGAGCATAGTAAAATAATAATCTACTTCCATCGAAATTTGGATCGTGACCGTGAACAACTGGATCAAAACCATAAAATACTGTGAATAAAGGTTGCGCTAATGCCATGATCCCAATACTAGCTGGAACAGTAATAAACATTAAAACTCCAATCGAAGTTCTAATTTGTCGATGCATCTCTGCATATCTACCTTCTTCATAGGTTTTAGTTATAAATGGTATTAAACTGACAGCAAATCCAGCACTTAATGATGTTGGAATCATTACAATTTTGTTTGTAGACATGTTTAACATGTTAAAGAATATATCTTGCAAACCAGGTTTGACACCTACAAGGTTAAGCGCACCATTATGAGTAAACTGATCAACCAAATTAAATAGTGGAAAATTCAAACTTACTATGACAAATGGAATGCTATAAGCAATAATTTCTTTGTACATTTTCCCGTATGAAACATTTAAATTTGCTGTATCTGAGTCGACCATATTTTTAATATTATTTCTTCTTTTAATCCAGTAATACCATAATGTAAGTATTCCTGCGATTGCACCTATTGCCGCTGCAAACGTTGCAATACCGTTCGCCTGAAGAACTGTACCTCCAAATACATTGAGCGTTAAATAACTACCTACTAAAATAAATACAATTCTTGCAATTTGTTCTGTAACTTCTGATACTGCAGTAGGTCCCATCGATTTGTATCCTTGAAATATACCTCTCCAAGTTGCGAGAACTGGAATAAATATAACTACCATACTTATTATTCTAATAATCCAAGTGATATCAGCAACTGTCCACCCATTCTTACCATGAGTATTACGTGATAAAGTTAGTTCGGCTATGTATGGTGCTAATAAATATAAAACTAGGAAACCTACAATACCAGTAATACTCATGACTACAAAACTTGATTTATAAAACTTCTGACTGACCTTATATGCACCCAGTGCATTATATTTAGCAACATATTTTGACGCGGCAAGCGGAACACCTGCTGTTGCTATAGCTATAGCTATATTGTATGGTGCATAAGCATAAGTAAAAGGTGCCATGTTGGCTTGTCCACCTATTAAAGCAGTAAACGGAATAATAAATAAGACACCTAATACTTTTGTAATTAAAATACTTATTGTAATTAAAAAGGTTCCACGAACCATTTCTTTACTTTCACTCATAACCTATCTTCCTATCTTAATAATTATTAATGCTTGTCAGTTCTATTTTTACTGTTAAACACATTATCTTGCATTACTTTAAAATATATCACAAAATAATAGTTGTTTGTCCTATAAAGATAACTTTAATTAAAATCGATATGACTTTAAAAGACTCTCAACTTCAATTTTAATATTATTTGCCAAGTTTTATATTATAATTATTATCTTAAGCTCTGTCATCCTATTCCATTTACAATAATTAAGATAAAAAAGTGTGGAGGTTATCATTATGTATCAAACAATTGTTATCGGAGGCGGCCCTAGTGGGGCTATGGCTGCAGTTGCTGCAAGTGAAAAAAATGAATCAGTTTTATTAATCGAAAAGAAAAAAGGTCTTGGACGAAAACTAAAAATCTCAGGTGGTGGTCGTTGCAACGTAACTAATAGACTTCCGTATGATGAAATCATAAAAAATATTCCGGGTAATGGTAAATTCCTATATAGCCCTTTCTCAGTTTTTGATAATCTTTCTATTATAAATTTTTTTGAAACCCGTGGAGTCAAACTTAAAGAAGAAGATCATGGTAGAATGTTCCCAGTTTCAAATAAATCTCAAGATGTTGTTGATGTGCTTATTAACCAGCTCAAAGAGAATCATGTTGAGATTAAGGAAGAAACACCAGTTGTCAGTGTTTCGTATGACCATAATTTTAAAGTTAAAACACAAATAGGTGAATTTGAAAGTCACAGTTTAATTATTGCTACAGGAGGTACATCAGTGCCTCAAACCGGTTCTACTGGAGATGGTTACAAATTTGCAAAATCTCTAGGTCATTCTATAACAGAATTATTCCCTACTGAAGTACCTATCACTTCTTCAGAAACTTTTATCAAATCAAATCGCTTAAAAGGGTTAAGTTTAAAAGATGTTAATTTATCGGTTTTAAAGAAAAATGGTAAAAAAAGAGTAAGTCATCAAATGGATATGATATTCACACATTTTGGAATTAGTGGTCCTGCTGCTCTTAGATGCAGTCAGTTTGTTTATAAAGAGCAGAAAAATCAAAAAAAGAAAAATATCCAAATGCAATTAGATGTTTTCCCTGAACTAAACGTAGATCAACTATTTCAAAAAGTGAGAAAAATACTTAAAGCAGAACCAGATAAATATATTAAAAATAGTTTGCGTGGAATAATAGAAGAGCGATATTTATTATTTATTCTCGAACAATCTGGTATTCATGATGAAATGACTGCACATCATTTATCAAACCAACAGTTTCAAACTTTTGTTAATCTTCTAAAGACTTTTACCTTTACAGTAGATGGTACACTTCCATTAGACAAAGCTTTTGTGACAGGTGGCGGTATTTCTTTAAAAGAAATAGAACCCAAAACTATGATGTCCAAATTAGTGCCAGGATTATTTTTATGTGGCGAAGTCCTAGATATTCATGGATACACTGGAGGTTATAATATAACAAGTGCATTAGTTACGGGTCATGTTGCTGGAATGTTTGCCGGTGAATTTAAAATAGATAAAAACAAATAATTTTATTAATATAATACAAATTAGCATAAGCTATAAAGTACTTGATAATAATCAAATACTTTATAGCAATTTTTTTATATTAGACACGTCTAGATTGTACATACACTAATTCATAAAATATATTTCTTAATATTTTCACAAGATAACTACCACAAATATAAGTAAAATGATATGCTAGATTTTTATTATTTAATAGCTTATATGTTTTATATTTTATTAGAAATATTTAATTGCTATATCTGAATTCAAATATTCATTTACAATTATTAATTTGTTGTTCTTTGAATAACGATTGTTATTAGAATGTGATAAAGGTGTTAAACTCCATATTATATTTCACATATAGATGGTTAATATTAATAACTACCTTAATAGTATTGAAAAGAATTTACATTTTGCTATCCTTAAAAGACGTTTAATAATAGATTAGCGACGATTTTATGTTGAATAGCTAAAAATACTCCCTTCAAAGTTTTCATTGTATTAATGTCTACTTTGAAGGGAGTTTATTAATTGATATCTCCGATTCTGTGGTTTATAAATTTATAATATTAGTCATTCACTTTTTTATCTTTTTTCTTTTTGCGTGAGGACATGATTGCTAAACCAGATATTAAAGTAACTCCAGCTAATGGTACTGATTTATCAACATTTCCTGTCTCTGGTAGAGATTTAATTGTATTATTCTCGGAACTATAACATTGATTAGATTTTTCTGTCATAGATGTTGTTGAGCCTTGACTACTCAATATTTTATCTTCTCTTAATTGTATTGACTTAAGTTTTTCAATCGTCTCGTTAACTATTTCATCAACTTCTTTATTTGTGGTTACTTTATTAAGTTGACTTAAAGCGTTACTAACAATTTCATTTATCAATGTATGAGCATTTTGTTTCACTCTAGTACTAGCACTTAGATTTGCATTTATCATTTGCTTTACATGATCTGCTTCTAATTTAATTTCCTTCAATGCTTTAGCTTTTTTACGTACAATTGAGTTTAATTTATCCACTTCAACTTTAAAGTTTCGGACAATTGTATCAACTGACACAATTGTTTCAGCTTCGTCAATCTGTTTATGTGCACGATTGATTAAAGCTTTAAGTTTACTTACAAATATTTGTTTTTCTTCGTTAGTCGCTCTAGAAGATATGTCATTAATTCTATCGTCACTATATCCATCAATGTATGCTTTAGCTTCTAATTTTTTATGTGCTTGAATTTCAATCGAGTCTATTAAAGATATACTTTCTTTTAATGCAGCGCTCACTGATTCATTATTTTGAGATTGATGAATATGATTAATAGCTGATTTTAAAGCTTGTTCTAATTCATTGACAGCTGATTGCTTTTCTTCAATAGTAGCTTCTTGATTTTGTTTAAATTTATTTAATTTTTTATCTGCTAGTTTTTGAATTTCTGCTATAGCTTCAGGCTTTTTAATGGCAATGACAGAAATTTTATTAATTTCAGAAGTTGCTATTTCTTTAGCTCTATTAACAGCTTCATTAGTTAATGCTTGGTCAATTGAAAGATTTGCTTGTGTTAGAGTTGTGTCTAATTGATTTAATGCTACATCTTTTTCTTCTTTAGTCGCTTCTTCATTATCATTAATTAATCCACGAATAACTTCTGCTTTTTGATGAATTTCATTTCTTGCAGCCGATTTAATTTCAATAACAGGTAGTATTTTAGAAATTTCATCAATACTTTGTTTTTTAATATCTTTAACTTCTTCATTTGTTTGAGCTTTATCTATTGCTTCGGCTATTCTTGCTGCATATTTAATTAATTTATCGATAGCCGAGGCTTTTTCTTCAACTGTAGACTCTTTATTATTCTTTATTAAATCACGTTGAGCGTCTAATTGAATAGTGATTTCATTTAATGCTTGTGGTTTGATAGTTGATATTGGTTTGATTTTATGAATAGCTTCAATCGTTTTGTTTTTTGTATCATAAACTTCTTGATTTTTATTAACATTATTAATTGTAATAAATGAATGATTTACTAATGTATCAACTTGTTTTAAAGCTTCTTCTTTTTCTTCTCTTGTCGCATCACTATTTCCATTAATACGTTCTCTTTGAATTTCAGCTTGTGCATTGATTTCTTCAAATGCTTGTGGTTTAACTTGTACATCTGCACTGATTGCTTGTAACAATGTTATTGTGTTTGATTTTGTTCCAAGTACTTCGCTATCAGTGTTAGCTTCTCGTATTTTTTCATTTGCATCATCAACAATCGCCTTAACTTTATTCAGTGCAATTTGTCGTTCTTCTTCTGTAGCATATGGCGTATTATTGATAGAGTTGTTTAATTGACTCGCCTTATCACTAATTGCTTTTCTGGCAGTAGGCTTTTGAGTTATGTTGATAAATATACTATTTAATTCATTTAATCCAAATAATTCATCTTGCGCAACTTGTATATCTTTTCGGTCTTTTTCAATGGCATTGAATACTAATGATAATTGTTCTTTTACATGATTAATCGCATCATTACGTTCCTCATGAGTAACATCTGGAGTATTTTCAAAATTTTTAATCAATTGTTTAGCAAGTGCATTAAGTACAGAACGTGCTACCGCTTTTGTATCTACACGTGGTAAAATAGTTTTCATTTTTTGGGAAACTTCATTATAAGTATCATCAACTTCATTATTTGTGTGTGCAAGACCAATTTGTTTTTTTGCATCTAAAAGTATTTTATTTAACTTACTATTAGCTTCTTGAAGTTCATCTTCAGTTGCATCAGGATAACTATTAATTATAGCTTCTTGAGTATCTGAAACATCATATAATTTTAATATAGCATTTTTCTTTTTATTATATTCTGGTCTGTATTCAGTTATGTTATTCACCCCAGAAGTTTTAGCATTATCTACTTCATTATCTGTATTAGCTTGATTTATAGAATTAATGATTTCTTTAACCTGTTCATCTAAATGTTGTAACGCATTATCTTTTTCCTCTTGTGTAGCACTAAATTCTTGCTCTATTTCATCAATTTTGTTTTGTTGCGCTTTAACAATTTCAGCTACTGCATTACGTTTTTTACTAAAATCTGGTCTGAAGTTATTGATTTGATCTAAACTATTTTGCTCAGCATTTTCAACTTGCTGATTAGTTTGAGATTGATTTACATCATTTTTGGCTTTTTCATGAATTTGATTTAACTGATTTAAACCCTCTCTTACTTCATCATGAGTTGCATTTTGTGTTTGTTTAATTTCAGTTTTCTTTTTTTCTACTGCGCTTTCAATTTTAGATTTGGCAGTAGGTTTTTTAACTACAAGTGGTTGAATATCTCTAATTGTACCTATACCTTTGTTCTTTTCTACATTCACTTGGTTGGTATCTGGCGCATCCTCAATAGCTTGATTTGTTGTCTCGACAACGTGATTTAAATTGTCACTAGCAACTAATTTTTCTTCAGTCGTTGCTTCATCATTACTATTAATTTGTATGTTTTTCTGCTCTTTTTCAGCATTTACATCAGCTTTAGCTTTATCTTTAACTGTAGTAGCAGGTAATATATTTTCAATTTCAGCTATTCCGTTTACTACAGTCTTTTCTACATCATCATTAGTTTGACCTTTATCTATTTTAGCTATAGCTTTTTTAAGGACTTCTTGTAGTTTTGTACTTGCTTCCTGTCTTTCTTCAATTGTTGAATTAGGATGAGTTGCAATAGTACTTTGTTGTTGGTTAGCTTTTTCATTTAATCTGTGACGCCCGGTTGCTTTTGTTTGTGGATGTGGTTGAATTTGCTCTATATCTTGAATACTACGTGTTTTCGCATTATCTACATCTTTATTTGACTGTGCTTGATCAATATTTACTTTAGCCTGATTAAGTAATTGGTTTATTTTATTTAATGCTTCAGTTTTTTCTTCATTCGTAGCTTCTTGGTTCTCTTGTATTTCTTGAGTTTGTGAATTAAATGCTTCTTGGATTGCATTTAAAGCATCTCGTTTCTTACTAACTTGTGGTACAATTGCCTCAATTTTAGGTCTTGCTTTATCTAAAGCTTGATCAACCTCGTTGTTATGATCTACATTAGCAATTTCATCTGATGCGGACGTTAGTACATTTTGAAGTAATCTATTAGCTTCAGCTTTTTCTTCAAGTGTTGCATCAGGCGTATTTTCAATAATTTTCTTTTGATTATCAATGAATTGATTCAATTGGTTTTTAACGTTTTGTTTCTTGATAACTTCAACTTGAACAGCGTTAATATTTTGAACAGCTTGATTTTTAATATTATTTACTTCCTCAGTAGTTTGCGCTTTCAGGATATTAGCATCTGCTTCTTCTTGAAGACCATCAACTTTATTATTTGCTTCTTCTTTTTCTTCTGCTGTTGCATTTGGCGTTTGATCTATTATAGCGTTTTTATTTTTAGCTTCGGTAGCTAGAGCTGCTAATGCATTAGTTTTGACTGCTGTACTTGGTAATATTTGGGTAATACTCGTGTTACCACTATTTTTAGCATCATTAACTAATTGTGTAGTTGTAGCATTAGTAATACTGTTAATAGCATCAATTTTAGCTACATTAACTCTATCTATAGCGGCTGATTTTTCTTCATTAGTTGATTTATTATTTGTATTGATAGTATCAATTTGACTTTGCGCAACTTGTTCAATCTCTTGTTTAGCATTACGTTTAATATTAGTCTCAGGATGAACCTCAGAAATTTTAGCAATTCCATTATTTTCCGCAATTTTCACATCATTAGTTGAGTGTGCCTGTGATACTTGATTTAACGCTTCATTCTTTACTTCTTCTAATTTGCCAAGTGCTATTTGTTTTTCTTCTAGTGTCGCATCTTGATTTTGATTTATTAAAGTCGTTTGTTCCGCAGCTTTTTTTCTAATATTTTCATTAGCCTTAGGTTTTACAACTACAATAGGTTCAACATTTCTTATTGTTTCTAATATATTATTTTTTTCGTCTGTAACATTTTGATTTGCTAAAGCTGCTTGTATTCTATCATTGACTCCATTTGTATCTTGATTAAGTCTCTCAAGTGCTTCTTGTTTTTCTTCAGTTGTAGCATTTTGATTCTGATCTATTGTCGATCTTTGTTGACCTATTGCTTGGGCAATATCTGCTTTAGCTTGTGTTTTAGTTTGGGTAGACAACTCAATACGTTGTAACTTTTGCTTACCATCTTCTAAATTCTCATCCACTAACGCATTTGTATTTGCACCATTAATATTGTTACGTGCTTGTGCTAACGTATCATCTATAGATTGTATTGCCGTATTTTTTTCTTCAGTAGTTGCATCTTGATTGGCTCTTATATCTGATTTTTTACTTTCAGCTAGATTAGTCAAAATATTGATGGCATCTTGTCTTTTATGTGCATTTGCATTAATCAATTTAATTGCAGTAATAGCTTGTGCTTTTACATTATCAACTTGATTATCTTGTGTACTTTCATGAATTTTTTGAATTTCTTCATTTAATTTTTGGGTCACTAATTGTTTTGCAACCTCTTTTTCATCATCAGTAGCATTACCATCATTACCTATTAAAGTCTTTTGGTTATTAGCTTCTTGAGTCAAATCATTTATAGCAGTCGGTTTTTTGATCACATTGGGTAGTACACTCTTGATTGTAGCAATACTATTTGTTTTAGATTCATTTACTTCTTGAGTACTATGTGCATTATTAATATTTTGTATTGCTTGTGCTAATCCGGCATTGACTCTATTTGTTGCATCTTGCTTTTCTTCTTCGGTTGCATCAGGCGTGTTGTTAATTTGGATCAATTGTTCTTGAGCTTTGTCATTTATTTCTTGTTTAGCATTTGTTTTAGTTTGAGTTGATGGATGAATATTGTTTATTTTTTCTAACCCATTAGTTTTAGCACTATTGACTTCCCTTTCAGTATCACTATTTGTAATATTAGATTTGACTTCAGTTTTCGCTTTTTCAACCAGCTTTCTAGCCTCTGCTTTTTCTTCATCTGTTGCATCATTATTACCATTGATGATTGTAACTTGTTGCTCAGCTTTTTTATCAATCGCCGTTTTAGCATCTGTTTTAATTGTTGTTGCTGGTATTATGGTAGCAATCTCATTCATGCCGTTATCTTTAGCATTATCAACTTGATTATTAGTTTGCGCTTGATTGATATTTGTTATAGTTTTATTTTTACTAATCTCCAGAAGTCGTTTAGCTTCATCTTTTTCTTCATTAGTTGCATCTTTATTATTATTAATTAACTCTGTTTGTGAAATAAATTTAGTTTGTAACTCTTGAAGTGCGTCAGATTTTCTAGTTGGATTAGCATGAATCGTTTCTAATTCTTGAAGTCCAGTATTTTTGTGCTGTTCAACGTCATTGTCACGTCTGTCTTGATTTATTAGATTCTTAACTTCTTCTCTTTTAACATTCAATCTTTGAATTGCATCTTGTTTTTCTTCTTCTGTAGCATTAGGCGTTGCATTGATTTGACGCTTTAAATCTTCAAACTTTGAATCTAATTCCATTCGAGCGGATGGTTTTTTTGCAACATTTGCTTGAATATTAGTTATCGTATCTATAGCCTCAGTTTTTGCATCAGATACTTGTTGGTTTGTTTGCGCTTGATCAACTTTGTTGTATCCTGCATCTTTAGCTATTTTTAATTTATCTAATGCTTTTTGCTTTTCTTCATCTGTTGCATCTGGTGTAGTGTTGATAGTATTACTTTGCTCATTATATTTATCATCGATACTTTGTTTAGCATCAGATTTTTTGTGCGCATCTGGCGTAACTAATTCAATTTCATGAATGCCGTTAGATTTAGCTTGTGCGACACCATTGTTACTATGTTCATTTTGAATTGCTGTTCTTGCTTCATTTGCTTTTTGATTTGCCAATTGAATAGCCGCTTCTTTTTCCTCAATTGTAGCAGTTTGATGTGTTTGAATTTGATTAATCTGTTGCGCGAGTTTTTGATCAATATCTTTTTTTGCTTTAGACTTAACAGAGGTTGCTGGTAAAACTTTAGCTATTTCATTTATTCCTGTTACTTTAGCATTTTCAATATCACTATTTGAAGATAAAGAGTTAATATTATCTAACGCATTTTGTTTTCTAGCTATAACTAAATTGTTGGCGACCTCTTTTTCTTCATCTGTAGCATTATCATTATCATTAATGAATTGCGTTTGTTGTGTTGACTTTTGTTCGATTGCATTTCTTGCCGACTCTTTCTCAACAACTTGCGCATTAATTCGAGATAAAGAAGTTATCGCATCGTCTTTGATATTTTTAACACCTTGGGTTGTATGTTCCGCATTTATTTGTGCTTGAACTCTTGCTAATTCAGCACTTACTCTGTTTATTGCCTCTTGTTTTTCATCATTAGTAGCATCAGGCGTGTTTTGAATATGATTAATCTGTTCATTTGCTTTATTCTGTACTGCTTGTCTAGCTTCAGATTTCACAGTAGTTGCTGGAGTTATATTTTCTATTTTATTTATTCCATTAGTTTTCGCTTCATTTACTTGGTCTCTAGTGCTACTGTGTTGAATATTATCTTTTGCTTCAATTTTAGCTTCTTCAATTTTACGATTCGCTTCTTGAATTTCCTCAGCTGTAGCATCATTTATTCTTTGAATTTTTATTTTCCTATCAGCTGCTTTACCATCAATATCATTTTTCGCATTTCTTTTAATTGATGTATCAGGTGTGATTGCATTTATGGTTTGTCTACCATCACTCACAATACCATCAATTTGGTTATTGGTTGTAGCATTATCAATCTTACTAATTACATTTTGCTGTGATACATTAACTAAATTATTTGCGACTTCCTTCTCTTCAGTTGTAGCATCATCATTATTTTGTATAGTTTGTTTATGTTGTTGAACAATATCATTAATCGTAGTTCTGGCTTCTTGTTTTTTCCTAACATCCACTTGTATATTTTGAATATTTTGAATTCCATTAGTAAGTGCTGTATCAACATTTTGATTTGTTTGTGCTTGATTTATGTCATTGAGTGTACTTTCTTTTACTTGTGTTAATCTAGTTAACGCATCTTGTTTTTCATCTTGAGTTGCATGAGGAGTTGAATTTAATTCAGCTTCTTTTTCTTGAAACTTTTGATTTACTTGATCTCTAGCTTGTTGCTTTTTAGTGAAATTAGTCTGAATTTTACTGATATTACTTATACCTATATTTAAGGCGTTATCAACATTTTGATTAGAAGCAGCCTGTGTAATTTGTTCATCAGCTGAATTTTTAGCATCATTCAAACTTTGAATTGCTTTTTGTTTTTCTTCTATAGTGCCTTCATTATCAGTATTAATCGCACTCTGCTTTTCATTTACTTTAGCAATCAGTGCTTGTCTAGCTTGAGGTTTTTTTTGAACATTAACATCAGTATGAGTAATAATTTGTTCTGCATTACTAAGTGCTTGATCTACATCATCATTAGAATTTGCTTGGTTGATATGATTATTGCCATTGGTAACAGCTTGCGAAACAACACTGACAGCTTCTTGTTTCTCTTCAGTCGTAGCATCAGGTGTTTGAGCTATTGCTGACTTTTTCTCGTTTCCTTTTTGTTCTAATAATGTTTTTGTATTATTTTTCTTAACTGCATTAGGTTGATCTTGATTCATAGTATTTATGCCATTATTCTTAGCTTCAGAAACTTGTTGAGTTGACTGAGCTTGATTGATATTTGCTATTGTAGCTTGCTTATGTGCTTCTACTTGATTTAATGCATCCTGCTTTTCTTCAGTTGTTGCCATATTATTTGAATTAATTTGTTGATTTTGTGCAATAGCTTTAGCTTCAACTGCTGCACGTGCGTCCTCTTTAATCTTCGTTGCAGGACTTATTGTGGATATGATACCACTTCCCATTGTTTGTGCTTGATCAACATCTCTATTAGTAGGTGCATTGCTAATATTTTGAGTTGCAGTTAATAATGCTTCATTAACTTTACGCTCTGCATCTGCCTTTTCTTCAGTCGTTGCATTATTGTTCGCTTGAATTAAACGTTTTTGTTCATCCGCTTTAGCATTGATAGTTGCTATTGCATTTTGTCTTTTCACTGGAGTTAATGGTACTTGTTGTATCGTATTCGTTCCATTGTTTTGTGCTTCAGTGACATCATCATTACCTTGTGCAGTGTTAATATTTTGAATCGCTTCATCTTTTGATCTATTAACAAGTGTGATAGCATCATTTCTTTCATCTAATGTAGCTTGTGTATTATTGTTGATATCCTTAATTTTTGAATTTGCACTGTTGGTAACTGCCTCTCTAGCTTCTGCTTTTTTAGTTGGATTTGGAATATCTGTAGCTATTAATCTCGTACCATTATCTCTTGCTTCATTCACAGTGGTATCTGTTTCTGCCTCACCTATTTTGGCGATAGCATCAGATGAATGTGCCTCAACTTGACTAATCGCTTCATTTTGTTCCTCAGTCGTTGCCTCATGATTGTTACGTATAAGCGTCTTTTGTTGTTCCGCTTTGTTATTCACAACTTGTCGAGCATTTGGTTTAGTTACTGGATGTGGAGTATCACTTTCTAGAGTGTGTAATCCAGCCTCTTTAACTCTTTCAACACCATCATCTGTAAGTTCATCATCAATGTTATTAGAAATTTCATTTTTATGATTTTCAATTTGATCAACTAATGTATCTTTTTCTTCAGTAGTTAATTCTGTACTATCATATACACCATCAGTCATTTCTTGAGCTTTATCATTAATTTCTCTCGAAGCACTCACACGACTTATTAGTGTTGTTTGTAATTCGTGTAATAAATCATCAATTTGAGTTTGAGAGTATCTTTGGTTAAAAGGTGTATTGTTTGTTTCTTCATCCAGAACAGTCTGAGCACGTTCTTTCAACTTATTATATTTATTATAAGAAGCAAGTGTATAGTTCGATGGGATGATATCCTTATTGACCTGTTCTGATAAATCATCTTTATTCATGATGACATTAATACTAAAAGGTGTTTGTTGGCCTGTAACAGTATTGTCAGTAGTGTTAATGTAATATTCAGAAAATGTTTTATATTTAATTGCTTCATTGAAAGTCACTTCACGTGGCGTTGAGATGTTGACAGGTCTAAGCTTGTATCTTATATTTAGTATTTTATTGGGCAAGAATCTAGCAACATCCTGAGCACTTCTTCCTAAATTTAAACCATTACTAGAAAATGTTAAAGTATGATTTTGTCTATCGAAATTAACTGAAAACGGATTTACCGTAGAATTTGGCACATTCCCGTTAACAAATGAAACTTCAGTTGAATTATCAACGTATTCGAAATTGTCTGGTAGTGTGACTTTATAAGTAAGTTCATTTTGACCTATAGCAGCAGCGAAGTTACCATTATTCTCTATACGAGTATTAACTTCAAATTCTTTTCCATTCTTTACATTTTTGTTAACTTGTCTTGATTTCACATATAGATGTGAACCAGAATTAACACCAATTGTATCTATAAAAGAATAGTATCTATACCCATCATGTAGCTGTTGAATTCTTTTAAAATCTGAGTGTATTTCGTTCATAGGTAGAAATTGAACTTTTAGCCTATGTACGTTATCAGGTAACTTGAATAAACGATATACGCCGCCTCCTTGAATATCAGTTGAAGCAATTTCTTGATTATTTTCTGCATTTCTTAAAACTAATTGAGTTCCACCTTTTCTGTTTTTAGCAGTCATTGTATTAAATGAAAATATTATCTCAGAATTAGGATTTACTGAAAATTCTTTTTCTATACCGTTGAAACCATCATGATCATTCGGATCATTTCCTTTAATACGTCCTAAGGCTACGACATTATCTACTGCTTGATAATTTTTCGGATCGGCACTATCAAACACACTGGTACGTTCTAACACACTATTTAATAAACCAACCTTACCACCATTAACCATTGTAAAGCCATTTAGACTATCAACTACCTTTACTTCAGGTCGAGAGCGATTTGTACTTGTCTTTATTCCTAAATCATCAAATGTAATTACAGTGTTAATGCTATTTGGACCTGTATTACTTAAATTTGGATCCATATTTTGAGTTGTACTTGTAGCGTCATTTCCGATATTTGTATCTAATGATCTTTTCCCTCTCTTTTTAGGTTTACTTGATGATTCTGTTGTAGCTTTATTTTCCGGAATCGATGAATTTGAATGATTTGAGTTCGTATGATTTGTTACATCTTCAGATTGGGCTTCAATATGATGTTTAACCGGCTGATTAACATGTAACCCGTTGTCACTCGTATCATTATTTTCATAGATATTGGTATAAGGTGCTGTTTGAGCAGATTCAGCTTCTTCAGCATTTATTGCAATTGGTTGAGCATTATGATGAGGATCATTTTGTGTTTGCTTATTTTCAGTAGATGAAGGTACTGTTTGCTCAGATAATGTATTTGTTGTTTCCTCACTTATAGGATTAGACTGAGATGTGTTTTCTAACCCTCCATCAGATTGAGCTGTAGTGTCATTATTTTGAGAAGGTTCCAGTTCTGAAGCTGTTGCTTGCCCCGGATGAGCTAAAAATGCGACTGTAGCTATTAATGCTGAAAAAATACCTATATTAAATTTTCTAATACTAAATTTCTGTTTTCTAAATAGATTCATTAAATTGGCCTCCTAGTTGTAAATTCTTTATGATGTATGTCTAATGAACTTTGAAAAATATTTAAAGTAATGACTCTTCCCAATATCGCTCATTTAATTAAACACAACTATTTAAAGTCTTTTTAATTTTATCATCTATATTATTCTAAATCTAGTAGTATAAAAATTTATCTTAATATATTTTTAATTGATATCAGAATTTGTTTTTTGAGATCCACATTGAATTATTTAATGATTTTTATATCAAAAAAAGTACGATTAAGATTTCAAATCAAAATCTTAATCGTACTCAGTGACCACATTTGTGATATACATTCTAATTCCAGAAATTCCTAGAATAAATTATAAACTCATTTGTATTAATTTTTAACTTAGAATTATCGTTATCTACAACTTCGAAGTTCTTTAAATATTATCAATTACAGTACCTTCATCGCCCCAAGCATTCATTCCACCTTCGACATTTACAGCATGAACACCTTGTTCTTCTAAATATGAAACTACTTTAGCACTGCGTGATCCCGCTGCACACACAATATAATACGTATCATTTTTATTGAATTCTTTCAAATTATCAGGAATTTCATCCATAGGAATTGTTTTTGCTCCAGGAATAACACCCATTTCAGTTTCTTCGTTCGTGCGAACATCTACAATGTTAACTGGATTTGAATCTAATATTTTTTTCTTTAATTCATCTACTGTTATTGACTCCATTTAATAGCACTCCTTTAGAAAAATATTATTTAGCAACTATATTAACTAGCTTTTGAGGTACAGCAATAACTTTTTTAACTTCTTTACCTTCAATACTCATTTTAACATTATCGTTAGACAAGGCTAAGTTTTGCATTTCTTCTTTGGATAAATCTTTTGGTATATTGATTTTTGCTCTAACTTTACCATTGACTTGAACTACGATTTCAACTTCATCATCTACTAATAAGCTTTCATCAAATGTTGGCCATGGTTGATAAGTAATGGTATTTTCATGCCCTAATCGATTCCATAATTCTTCACCAATGTGTGGTGCAATAGGCGCTAACATTTTTACAAACCCTTCGATATAAGGTTTGTAAACTTCATTTGTTTTATAACACTCATTAATAAACACCATTAATTGACTGATTGCAGTATTAAAACTAAGTGTATCAAAATCTTCTGTTACTTTTTTCACTGTTTGATTGTATACTTTATCAAGTGAATGATCGTTAGAATCTACAATTTTTTTATTGATTGAATTCTCATCAGTGATGATAAGTCTCCAAACGCGATCTAAGAATCTTCTAGAACCATCCAAACCTTTTTCACTCCATGCGATCGCAGCATCTAAAGGTCCCATAAACATTTCATATAGTCGTAATGTATCAGCACCATGTGATGCAACAATATCATCTGGATTAATCACATTACCTTTAGACTTACTCATTTTTTCATTGCCTTCGCCTAAAATCATTCCCTGGTTGTATAGTTTTTGGAATGGTTCTTTTGTCGGTACAACACCTAAGTCATATAACACTTTATGCCAGAATCTTGCATATAATAAGTGAAGTACTGCATGTTCCACGCCTCCAATATATAAATCAACAGGTAGCCAATGTTTTAATTTTTCAGGATCCGCTATCATTTTTTCGTTATGTGGATCAATGTAACGTAAATAGTACCAGCAACTGCCAGCCCATTGAGGCATTGTATTGGTTTCTCGGCGCCCCTTCATACCTGTCTTTTCATCGATAACGTTTACGAACGCATCTATATTTGCAAGTGGAGATTCACCGGTACCTGATGGCTTAATTTCATCTGTTTCTGGAAGTAATAAAGGCAATTCATCTTCAGGAACTGTAGTCATTGATCCATCTTCCCAATGTATAATAGGAATCGGTTCTCCCCAATAACGTTGCCTACTAAATAACCAATCACGTAATTTATAATTGACTTTTTTCTCACCAGCACCTTTAGATTCAAGCAATTCTATCGCTTTACTTATTGCCGCTTCATTTTCTAGACCGTCTAATTCTCCAGAATTAATGTGTTTTCCTTCACCTGTGTATGCATTTTTTTGAACTTCGCCACCCTCTATAACTTCGATAATTGGTAAATTAAACTTCGTAGCAAATTCATGATCTCGCTCATCATGTCCAGGCACAGCCATTACTGCACCAGTACCGTAAGTTGATAAAACATAATCTGCTATCCAAATAGGTAATTTATCGCCAGAGAGCGGATTAATTGCAAACGCTCCAGTAAACACACCTGTTTTTTCTTTAGCTAAGTCTGTACGTTCTAAATCAGATTTTTTTGATGCTTCATTTTGATACAATTTGACTTCTTGTTCTTTATCACTTGTCGTAATTTCATTCACAAGTGGGTGTTCTGGGCTTAAAACTAAGAAAGAAGTACCATAGATTGTATCTGGTCGTGTCGTAAACACTTCAATATTTTGGTCAGATTGCTCAATTTTAAATGTTACTTTGGCACCTTCTGAACGTCCAATCCAGTTTCGTTGCATGTCTTTAATTGATTCAGGCCAATCTAACTCATCTAAATCTTCTAGTAATCTATCAGCATATTCTGTAATTTTGAGCACCCATTGTTTCATAGGCTTACGGTAAACAGGATGACCGCCACGTTCTGATACCCCATCGACAACCTCTTCATTCGACAAAACAGTACCTAATGCAGGACACCAATTGACAGCAACTTCATCAACATAAGCTAAACCTTTATTATACAACTGAATAAATATCCACTGCGTCCATTTATAATATTCAGGATCTGTAGTATTCACTTCTCTATCCCAATCATAACTAAATCCTAATTCTTGAATTTGTCTTTTGAAAGTTTGAATATTCTTCTGTGTAAATTCACGAGGATCATTACCGGTATCTAAAGCATATTGTTCTGCCGGTAAACCAAAAGCGTCCCATCCCATAGGATGTAATACATTGTAACCTTGCATTCTTTTATATCGTGAGATGATATCTGTTGCCGTATATCCTTCTGGGTGACCTACGTGTAAACCAGCACCAGATGGATAAGGAAACATGTCTAATGCATAAAATTTCTTTTGTCCTAAATTGTCATTCGTTTTAAAGGTCTTATTTTCTTCCCAGTTATTCTGCCACTTCTTTTCAATTTCCTTATGATTATAATTCAACACATTTCCTCCTAATTCATAAAAAAGACATCCCTACTATTAATGATTTGAAAGGGACGACCTGCGCCGCGTTACCACCCTTATTCGCTAACAATTAGCGCACTTCATTTTAATAGTAAGAGATGTCTAATTAAATGTCGTTTATGTTAATAAGTCATTTAGTCCTTAACACTAGTTCTCACCAACACTAGCTCTCTGTAGAAAAGCCTCTAAATGCTTAATACTATACGTGTTTAATATTATTGTATATGGTCAATGAATGCAAGTAGTTAATTAAACATCATTACATTATTAAACACCATTCTGATTTCGTCGTCCTCTTGATTGATGTTGATTTTTAAAATTCTTAGGCAACACTTTATCATAGAAACTTAAAAATAACAGTGCAAAACTTAATAATATAATCATCCCAATAAACATCATACTCATATTAAATGTATCTACAAGTATACCGCCAATAAAAGGTCCAAATGCTTTTCCCACTGTAGATGCTGAATTAACAAATCCTTGGTATTGACCTTGCTTTCCAACTGGTGCAAGTTGATTTGCTATAGTTGGTACTGCAGGCCAAACAAACATTTCTCCAAATGTTAAAATGACCATGCCAACTACAAATATTGCAAAGTGATTTGCAAAACTCGTTACTAGGAAAGAACTCATAAAAATAAAAATACCTACAAACATCTGATGCTTTAAATTACCTTTTAATAAGATGATAATTGGTCTTATTAACGGTTGAGCTACTAAAATCATTATTCCATTGATTGTCCATAATACACTATATTGGGACATTGAAATATTAATTGATTGAGTGAATGAAGCTATCGTTGTTTCCCATTGAATATATGCAATCCAACAAATTGCAAACATTGCACATACTAGCATCATAGCAGTAAATCGTTTTTTATTTTCTTTGCTTTTTAAATCTATCGAATCTTGTGGTTTAAATTTAGCATTAATCTCTAAATTAAACTGTGTAATCGCCACGATGGCAAAAAGTACATACATAATGAGATTTGCCATAAAAATATAATTGAAACTAAATTCAGCCACAAAACCTCCTAATGCCGCACCTAAAGCAACTCCTATATTTTGTGCTAAGTATATAGCATTAAAAGTTTGTCTCCCTCCATTAGGCCAAACGGCACCTGCCATCGCATAAATAGCAGGAACTATCATTCCGCCACCAAATCCAAGTAGTACTAACCAAATTGCGTACCAAGGCCAGCCATGAAACAAATTGAGTAATGTTGTACTACATAAACAAGTAAATGTACCTATTAAAATCGTTTTGTAACCGCCAAGTTTATCAAACAAAGAACCACCTAACAAATTACCTACAACCATTCCAAATGAATTAATCATCAAAACGATACCTGCAATTGTTAAACTCTTATGAAGTTCTTCCTTCATGAAAATTGTATTTAAAGGCCACAAAAAACTGGCGCCAGTTATATTAAGTGCCATACCTATAACTAGCCACCAAACTGATTTAGGTATATTCATATCATGAGTCCCTCTCTTTATATTTTTCTCAATCTACAATAGACACTATAACACTAAAATATGTTAAAATCTGTACTTAGAACTTAAATAGAAAGGAAAATGTATTATGGGTAACTATTTCCCGTATGCCTTTGAAGATAAACGCTATCACACATGGAACTATCATTTAAAAAACAAGTTTGGTCAAAAAATATTTAAAGTCGCTTTAGATGGAGGATTTGATTGCCCAAATAGAGATGGTACTGTAGCTCATGGAGGTTGCACATTTTGTTCTGCAGCAGGAAGCGGTGACTTTGCAGGTAATAGAGCTGAACCAATTGAAGTTCAATTCAAAAAAATAAAAGAACGAATGCATGAAAAATGGAGTGAAGGTCAATATATTGCATACTTTCAGGCGTTTACAAATACGCATGCACCTGTAGAAGTATTAAAAGAAAAATATGAACCTGTATTAAAAGAAGATGGCGTCGTTGGTTTATCAATCGCGACAAGACCTGATTGTTTGCCTGATGATGTAGTAGAATATTTAGCTGAACTTAATCAGCGCACTTACTTATGGGTAGAATTGGGCTTACAAACTGTGCATCAGTCCACTTCCGATTTAATAAATCGTGCTCATGATATGCAAACATACTATGACGGCGTAACAAAATTACGCAAGCATAATATAAATGTTTGTACACACATAATCAACGGCTTACCAGGTGAAAATTATGACATGATGATGGAGACTGCTAAAGAAGTCGCTCAGATGGACGTTCAAGGTATTAAAATTCATTTATTACACTTGCTAAAAGGAACGCCTATGGTTAAACAATATGAAAAAGGTATGCTCGAGTTTATGAGTCAACAAGATTATACTAATCTTGTTTGCGATCAACTTGAAGTATTACCCCCAGAAATGATTGTGCACAGAATCACTGGAGATGGACCTATAGATTTAATGGTTGGACCAATGTGGAGTGTTAATAAATGGGAAGTATTAAATGAAATTGATAATGAGCTTGCTAGACGAAACTCCTATCAAGGTAAAATGAACAAGCAGAGTATACAATCATGAAACTAGAACGTATTTTACCCTTCGCTAAATCGTTAATTGATTCTCATATTAATCATAATAGTATTGTAATTGATGCAACATGTGGTAATGGGAATGATACTGCTTATTTTGCTCAACATGTTCCAAATGGATTTGTCTATGGATTCGATATACAAGAACAAGCAATTTTGAATACGCACAAAAAAATAAAAGATTATTCGAATGTAAAATTAATCCAATCTGGTCATGAAAATGCTAAATTGCACATTCCTGCCCAATATCATGGCCACATAGATGCTGCTATTTTTAATTTAGGTTATTTACCGAAAGGTAACAAAGAAATTGTCACTAAACCTGAAACAACAATTATGGCTATTAATGAAATCTTTGATATCTTAAGTATTGAAGGAATTATTATATTAGTTATATATCACGGTCATGAAGAAGGTAAAGTAGAAAAAGAAGCACTACTTGAATTTTTACAAAACTTTGATCAAAATAAAGCTCATATATTGCAATATCAATTCATAAATCAAAAGAATAACGCTCCTTTTATCTGTGCTATTGAAAAGCGTAATTAAAGAGTTTATACATGTATATTTTCAATTCAGTCATAGAATACGTGCACATAAAAAGAACCTGAGACAAGCAAACATTTTGCCCCAGGTTCTTTTTTTAATTATAAATTTCATCATGAAGTATACCTTACTTTTAATTGCTATTAAGTTTACTGATTATCATAATTTTGAACACATTCTTTAATACATTGTTCAACAAATAATTCTCATAAGTGTACTCATGCTTTAAATAAAATAATTTATTCAATTAAAGATTTAAAGCGCGTTAAATTAAACCGCTAAAATAGATTGTAAACTAGATTGCATTGGTTCAGACTTGATTTTAATTGAGTCATCAATAAACTCTAACAAATCTTCTTTTTTTGAATTTTGCTTGTCATTAAAATGAATAATAACTGTACGTTCATCATCTTGAGGTCTTTCTTTGTAAATCCACTCAAGATTAACTAAATTATTATAAGTACGTGTACGTTTATACGGCTTAATATGAACATATTTATCCATTTCCTTTAAAGTCATTGAGCCTTTTTCTAAAAGTGTAAGTAAAATCAAAATTTCCTCTTTAGACATTCCATATTCTTCTTTGATTGTATTAAAAATTGAATCAATCTCTTTGAATAATGTCTCTAATTGTAAAATACCATAAACCCTGTTCTTTTCACTATTAGCCAAAATTAACATCTCCCAAATAAAAAATTGTGAATTCTATAAACTAACTTAACCATTTCCCCCAAATTTAATTTTACAAATGGTAAAGTTATTAAACTTTAGAATTATACCCTTTTATTTCAATGATTGAGCTACTTAAAATCAACTTTATCCGTAAAAAGATTTAAAAATGAGATTTAAAACAAATCTTACATCTAGTGCAACTCAAATTCTAACCCAAAAACTTAGTGTTAATACATAATAAAATTAAATTAATTATATAATCAAAATATATCAATTCTACATTTAAAACGCAATAATTTTGGCAAAGCTTTCTATACAAATTGTTAAATATATTTTTTATTAAACCAAACTAAATATATCATTAAGTATTATAAGAGCCCGTAGATGTTTAGGATCTACGGACTCATTACTATAGTCCCGTTATAAAACCGAGTTACTTATTCACATTATAGAATCGTATACAAATTGATAACATTTTTCTTTCGCTCACTTAAATGTCTTCAATTTCCTCTTCATTTACTATAAAACCCATAGTATTTACACTATTATTTAAAAATGATAGAACATATCTCATCACCAAATCGCGTTCAGGTTCATTATGTATTTCATGATATAATCCATCCCAAACTTTAAAGTACATCTCTTTCGACTTTAATTTATCTTTCATTTCATTAATAGATTGAGTTTCTAAAATTTTGTCTTTGGTACCATACATTATCAATGCTGAAATAGGTTTAATATCTCTGATATGATCCATTGTTTCTTTCATCTTTTCATTTATAAGGTTATACCAACTATATGTTACCTTTTTAAGCATTAGCCCATCATTTGCTGTTTCTTCAATAATTTCATCATTACGTGTTAAATCATGAGGGGTTATACCAACTTTAAATCTAGTATCTTTAGAAATTTTACCAACATTAGAAATCAATTTGTTTTTGCGCCCTTTATAGTCTCTCTTTAGTTCTAACATAGGTGAAAATAATAATATACCTTCAATAGGTAATTCTGTTTTCTCAAGCAGATTTAAAATAATGAGACCACCTAGTCCCACACCTAAAACAAATGTTGGAATTTTATATTCATTAGCTATTTTTATCCACTCTAATATATTTTCATGGTACGTATTAAAATCATCTATTTGACCCTTTTGAGCTCGTGAAGTTTGTCCTTGTCCCGGTAAATCGCCCATGATAACGTGATAACCATTCCTTCTTAACATCGTGATAACATATGCATATCTACCTGTATGTTCTAATATATTATGAGCAATGACAACAACGCCTTTTGCGTCATTTTCTGTTTCCCACTTCCACATTTTCTAATTGCCCCTTTTTATATGTTCTTTATTAATATAATTATAGCAAATCAAACATATTGAATGCTATTTTAAGTGAAATTTGATAGATATTTAAGTGTTTTCTTTAACTCTTCCAATATAGCCTAAAATATAATTACTCTTTAAGTGTGCAAGCTCTTAATGAAAACGCTTTCTTAAACTTAATTTTCATGATACACTATTTAAAAATATCATAGTTTAGTATAACGGAGGTATTGCATATGTCCTTATTTAAAGATTTTTTCATTGCGTTATCTAATCATACATATCTTAATAAAATAGCTAAAAAGATGGGACCTCAAATGGGAGCAAATCGTGTAGTCGCAGGAAATACGATTCATCAATTAATTGAGACCATACAATATTTAAATGATTATAATATTTCAGTTACTGTCGACTCATTGGGTGAATTTGTTAGTACTAGAGAAGAAAGTATTAAAGCTAAAGAAGAGATTTTAGAAATTATTGATGCAATCTATAACAATAATGTTAAGGCACATATGTCAGTTAAAATTAGCCAACTTGGAAGTGAGTTTGATTTAAATCTTGCTTATGAAAATATGAGAGAAATTTTACTTAAAGCTGATAAGAATGGAAAGATGCACATTAATATTGATACAGAGAAGTACGATAGTCTTTCTAAAATTCAACATATTATTGATAGATTGAAAGGTGAATTTAAAAATGTGGGTACAGTCATTCAAGCCTATCTGTATGAAGCCGATGATTTAATTGATAAATATCCTGAATTACGTTTGAGACTAGTGAAAGGTGCTTATAAGGAAGATGCATCAATCGCTTATCAATCGAAAGAAGAAATTGACGCAAATTATATTAGAATTATTAAAAAACGACTACTAAATTCAAAGAACTTTACATCTGTAGCTACACATGACAATGAAATTATCAACCAAGTCAAACAATTTATGAAAGAAAATCATATTAGCAAAGATAAAATGGAATTTCAAATGTTGTACGGTTTCCGCACGGAATTAGCACAAAAAATAGCTAATGAAGGTTATTTATTTACAGTTTATGTACCATACGGTAATGATTGGTTTGCGTACTTTATGAGAAGACTAGCAGAACGCCCTCAAAACTTGTCATTAGCTATAAAAGAATTTACTAAACCCAAAATCTTAAAAAAGATAACTTTGGGTATCGGTATATTTGCAACTTTATTGACGTCTCTTATCCTTGGCATTAAAAGACATAAAAAATAAAATAAAGGCATGAAGTATTTTGATATCTACTTCATGCCTTTATTTTTTAATTGATTTGCTTAATTAGATTAGCCATTTCGATTGCACTAACTGCTGCTTCTGAACCTTTATTTCCAGCTTTAGTACCAGCTCTTTCTACTGCTTGCTCAATACTTTCAGTTGTTAGAACTCCAAAAATCACTGGAGTATCTGAAATATCATTTGCTTTAGAAACACCTTTAGCTACTTCATTACATACATAGTCATAATGTGAAGTTGCGCCTCTAATCACACATCCTAATGTAATCACAGCATCATATTCACCTTTTTGAGCTAATTTTTTTGCAACGAGTGGTATTTCAAATGCACCAGGCACATAAGCTACATCAATATTAGTATCTACTACTTCATGACGAATGAGTGTATCTTTAGCCCCTTCAAGTAAACGTGTAGTAATAAAATCATTAAATCTACTAACAACAATCGCAATTTTTAAATCCTTACCAACTAATTTACCTTCAAAATTCATTTTCGAGTCCTCCTATATTAAATGTCCCATTTTATTTTTTTTAGTTTCCATATAACTATGGTTATGTTGCGTTTCTGGTACGATAAGTTCAATTCTATCTACGATCTCAATGCCGTAATCTTTTAAACCTTCAAATTTTTTAGGATTATTGCTGAGCAAGTTAATTTTACTTAAACCAAAATACTTTAATATTTCAGCTGCAACATGATAATCCCTCAAATCCTCATCAAAACCAAGAGCAAGATTTGCAGTAACTGTATCATAGCCTTTTTCTATTAACTCATATGCGCGCAACTTATTCATTAACCCTATTCCTCTACCTTCTTGAGGTAAATAAATAATCATTCCACCATGTTCTTCAATATATTTCATTGACGCTTCAAGTTGCGCCCCGCAATCACATCTTTGACTATGAAAAATATCCCCAGTCAGACAAGCAGAATGCATACGTACATTAGGAATGCTTTTTAAATCTCCTTTAACAATAGCAACGATTTCTTCTTCGCTATAATCCGTTGTAAATCCATACATATCAAAATGACCAAAATCTGTTGGCATCTTGACCTTTGCCTTGAGATTAACATTAAGTTCAACAGCCTTACGAAAGGCAACCAAACTTTTTATAGTAATCATTTTTAAATGGTGACGTTCTTTAAAGGACTGGAGATCTTCACCCTTAGCCATTGTTCCATCATCATTCATAATTTCGCAGATTACGCCAGCTGGTTGTGCTCCTGTTAAACGTGCCAAATCTACGGCAGCTTCAGTATGACCATTACGTGTTAACACACCATTTTCTTTTGCTATAAGTGGAAATAAGTGCCCCGGACGATGAAAATCTTCAGGATTAGTCTTTTCATCTATGAGTGCTCTAGCCGTTTGTGTACGTTCATGTGCACTGATTCCTGTAGTAGTTTTATAATGATCAACACTTACAGTAAAATGTGTGCCATAAATATCTGTGTTATTTTGCTCCATAGATTGTAGTTTTAATCTTTCAGCTATAGATCTATCAATTGGTGCACAAATCAGACCACGACCCTCTTTAGCCATAAAATTAATGGTATTATCATCCATCCATTCCGTAACAGCTACAAGATCTCCTTCATTTTCTCTATCTTCATCGTCAACTACAATAATGCTCTCTCCATTTCTTAAAGCCTCTATAGCCAACTCAATTGTATCGAATTGCATGTGATATTCCTCCTAAAAACCAAATGCTCTAAGCTTCTCTTCCGTTATCTGCGATTGATTTTGATTCATGATGTTTTCAACATATTTGAATAGTACGTCAGACTCCAAATGCACTTTGTCGCCCACTTTTTTAGATGAAAGAATAGTAGATCGACGTGTCTCTGGTATAAGATGTATATCAAAAGTATGATCATGTAAATCAAATACAGTAAGACTAACTCCGTCTACAGTTATAGAACCTTGCTTGACCATTTGATTCAAAATATTTTTAGTTGTTTTAATAGAAATAATTCTTGAGTTAGCAGTTTCATTGATTTTAGAAATTGTTCCAAGCTCATCAACATGACCTAACACGAAATGTCCACCAAATCTCCCACTTCCACTCATGGCTCTTTCGAGATTAACTTCTGTATTACGTTGAACATTTCCAAGATATGTTTTGTTTTCAGTCCCTTTGATGACTTGAACTGAAAAACTTGAATCAGTGAAATCTATCACAGTTAAACATGCACCGTTAACACTTATTGAATCACCAATATGCATATCAACTAAAATGTTTTGTGCTTTAATTTCAAGCGTTCTTACTGATTGCTCAGAGCGAACTTGTTGTACAGTACCTATTTCTTCAATGATACCTGTAAACATAGACATTCACTTCTTTCGTAATTTCAATTTTAAATTTTGATTAATTAACTTGGAATCAACAATTTCAAATTGAGTTGCTTCAGGCAAATCAATCACTTCGTCAGTCTTATAAAATTGATGTTTGCCAGAACCACCAATTAATTTCGGGGCTATATATAAAATGAGTTCATTTAGATGTTTGGATTGGAGAAATTGCGAAGTAATATTTGGGCCTGCCTCGACTAGCAGTTTCCCAATACCTCTTTGATATAAGTCTTGTAATATTGTCGTTGTATCACAATTACTTATATTTATTATTTTAATAAAACTTTTATCTGTTTTTAATTTTTCATTTTCAGTGTAAATCCATATCTCCGATGCAGTATCTTTAAATATTTGTTGATTAAAATCGAGTTGTCCTGTCTTAGAGAGAATAACACGAATCGGATGTTTTCCATCAGGAACCCTGGTTGTATACAATGGATTGTCTGCTTCAATGGTTCTACGCCCAGTAATAACTGCATCATGCTCATGTCTTAATTGATAAACATCTTCTTTAACTTCTTTGTTTGTTATCCACTTACTTTCATTAAAGTCTGTTGCTTGTTTACCATCTAAACTAGATGAGACCTTTACAGTTACTTCCGGAACTTCGTTTCTTTTAGCAGTAAAAAAGTCACGGTATAGTGTAGCTGCATTTTCATTATATTGAAATTCAACCTCTATACCAGCTTCTCTCAGAATCTCGTCACCCTTGCTTACTAAAGTAGTATCTTTAACAGCATAGATGACCTTTGATATGCCCGCTTCAATAATTTTATCCACACAAGGTGGCGTTGAACCATGGTGTGTGCATGGTTCTAATGAAACGTATATGGTAGCACCTTGGGCTTTTAAACCTGCCATTTCAATAGCTTGTACTTCAGCATGTTTATCTCCCTTTTTTAAATGTGCACCTAAACCTACAATCCTACCATTTTTAACAACAACGGATCCTACTGGAGGATTAACACCTGTTTGTCCATTTACCATTTTTGCTAGTTGAATAGCATCATCCATAAATCTACTCAATTGATCACCTCAAAAAAAACCTTATACCTATACTGTAGGCATAAGGAGATATCTATATCTTTAAATAAGCCTATTGGCATACTTAAAATTGCACATAAGTATACAATACGCTTATCATAACTACACGAATTTGTGTAAGTCGATAATTCATCTTCTTTCTCCCATCCAGACTCTAACTGTCGGCTCTAGATTCACACTAGATCAGCCACTAACATCAAAAAAACAATACTAGTGGGTCGCAGGCTTAATTTACTGCCGGTTGGGAATTTCACCCTGCCCCGAAAGAAATATATGAAATTGTTATGATTAATTGAGTCCAGTAGTTCTTCACTACATTTTAAATCTTACTATATTTAAATTTAAAATACAATTTTATAGCTTATTTTATTCAATGATTTTATGAAGATATATTAAACTCACAAACACGCTAAATGCATATTACTTATTTCGATTTTCCTGTGTTATATATAATTGAGATACTGTATCAACAACTTGATTAACAATCATCTTTACACCATTTCTAAGTTTATTGACACCGTTGGTCATTTGTCCAATTGCAATCACATTTTTTAAGGTTCCATATCTAGGACTTATGACTTGATTTGTTTCTGGGATAATTTGAATGCCACCCATAGGATGACATTGAACAATTTGTCTATTTTCTAAGTTTAAAATTAATTGATCATCCTCATCTAATTGAGAAAGATGTGTTTTAGAACCTGTAGCATTAATAACAATGTCAAACAACTCATAATTTTGCGTGGTGTCGTTGTACTTTAACATAAATTGCTCATTTTTATGGACTATGTCTTCTAGTCCCTTTTTAATGACAAGTTCATTATTCTGTATTAACTTAATTAGTAAACGAGCCGTTCTAGGAGGCATTGGATTAGAATTTAATTGAATGATTTTAGTGTACTTACGATTAAAAGTTTCTTGATCTTTAACGCTCAAACTATTCCAAATCCAGTTTAAATTTTCTTTTAAATGTTCAATGATACTTTGGAATATCCCCATTTCTTCTTCATGATTCAAATCATACTCCAAGTCTTTCACATGGTTTCCAGTTCTACGATAAATAAGTTTTTTAAAGTCTATTCCATAATCTTCACATTCTTTTAAAAATAATGAAACTACCTTTTCTAATGGTACATTACCAAAGTGTTTTTTCATAATTCCATTAAATCGTGATTTAGTTAAATGCGTAAACTGAATTTTAGTCATTTTTCCTCTAACACTGGGCAATGCTGCGGAACGACTTGTCATAGTAATGGGTAAATATGGATGATGTGCAGCTACATATCTCACAGCATCTAAACTAGCCAACCCTGTTCCAATAATCACGATTCGATCTGAATCTTTAACATTATCAAGTGTATGATATGTAGGATAAGGCGTTTGGATATAGCCTTTAGTTCCCTTCAAATCATAAGGGTCATGGTAACTAAAAGTTCCAAAAGTTAAAAATAAATAATCATATTCACGCCATTCTTTTTCATCATCACATGTACATACATGATATTTTAAATCTGTGTCATCAACATCGGATTGTGTAAAAATTTCTTGTACTTTATCATTGATAATAGTTAAATTATCAAATTGGTCATTATAATAAGATAAATAAGACTTCATATAATGACCAAATACAAATCTAGGCAAATATTGAGGATTACTAAAATTGAATTCTGTCTGATTTTGATACCACTTCCAAAACTCTTGGTCATCATCAAGATTTAAGCTCATAGATTTTGATGGCATGTTAATAAGTAGTTCGCTACTATCATTTTGAAATGGAACACCTTGACCCATATTTCTATCATCATCATATACATCTACTTTTAATTGAGAAAAGTTTTCATGTTTAACGAGTTGGCGTAACACACTTACACCAGCTGTTCCCATACCTATTATTGCTACACGCATATCAATCATCCTTATGTATTTATTATTAGTAGTTACATTTTATTGTACACTTTTTCACTATATCTATATTACCTATTTGATTGACTTTTAATCTTAAAATAGTATGCTAAAATTTTATTTGAGGTGAAGCTTATGAAATTTATAGTTAAAGTTTTAATTGCTTTTGCAGTTCTGTTTACAATACTATCGCGAAAAAACAAAGCTGAATAATTCAACATTTAATCCAATAAATTAAAAACACCACTATAAAACTATTGAAAGTTAACTATTGCTTAAATCTAAATTAATTTTAATTAGCACGATTAACTTCACAACTTTTATTAGTGGTGTTTAGTTTAACTATTTAATTTATTTTTGGTGTTTATCGTCATCTTTATAAACATATAATTTGAAGTATTTACCTTCTGTTTTCATGTTCTTGTAGAAATCTGCAATGATATTCGCGTTACTTTCAGCCCATTTTATATCAGTAGCATATTGGTGTTCACCCGGATTTTTAGGATTCCATCTCATACTATAAAGTGTATTTTGATCATCATGAGATAAGAAATGCTTATGAATAAAATCAGCGCCACCATATATAGCTTTTTGTGGTGTGTCCCATCCATGTTTTTTAGCATATTCGGCACCTGTTTTAATAGGGTCACTATCTAATGCACCAACACCATAGAAATTGTAATATTTTTTACCATCTATTTCTACACCATTAGCGAGTTCACTTTTAGCTGCACCTGTTTCTAATAGAGCATGAGAAATAAGATATACTTCATTGACATGTTTAGACTTTGCGGCATTAATAAAATCATCTGTATGTTTTAGTAGTACTGGTCTATCAAACAACATACGTTTAATTCTATTTTTATCAATGCCTTGATACTTAGACAAATCTAAAAATTGATATTTTTGTTTATCATCATCTATGAATTTACTACTATCCATAGCTTCTTTAATTTCTGTACCAGACGCATCACGCCAAGCTGTATTAGCTTTGTTAGATACTTGTTGGCTCGTATAATTGTGTATTTGCTTTTTAGATGCTTTATCTAAAGTTTTATCTAATTTTTCAACCTTTTCAACTGGTTTGACATGTTTAAAAAATATTTGATCTGAAATCATTGAAAAGAAGATAAAACCTGTAACAACAAATACAATTAGCAAACCTATGATAGCTAATATTGAGCCTTTCTTGTGCTTAGTCATATTCACACCTCTTAGGTCATTGTTGTTAAACTAGTCATTCTATTACGATAATCAAGTTTAACATTATTCAAACACATTCACAATTTGAAACTTCTTTTGTTACAAATTCATAAATAAATGGTAATCAAATTGAAATTTAAATAAATAGGTTACACGATGCACATATTAAAAAAATAAGACAAGAATCGAAATTTTTTTAATGCCAAATGAATGTTTTTATATACTGACAAAACTGAAAAATTCATTGATTATTATTAAACAGCAATATCACCTTTTGTTTTTATGGCAATTAGATTTAAATTTTAATTTATTTAAACATTATAGTGTTGAATAGGTTTTATAAATCCAGATTTAGTCACTATGGTGACACTCTAAATATCATTTCTTATAATTCATCATTATGAAACTTACAGCTTGTGATCTATTTTTATAATAGTATTGATTTAAATCGATAGTTCCTTCAATTTCACCTTCACGGTATTTCATCTCATTGGTGAAATTATTAATCATCACAAAATCAGATCGATCTCTAATGATATCCAAATCATCATTTCGTGCAAAAAAGTGCTCTAGATTTAAATGTGCGTAATCCATAAAAGTCCCTCCTCTTTATTCAAAAAGTATTTATGTTGAAAAGCCAAGTTAGCATGCAAATAAAACACTTATTTTATATATTAATAAAGTCTATGACTACTATTTAACACCTATTGCTTCAATTACGCAAATGATTATTTTCAAACAATAAGTTAACTTCTATTTATCCGGAAATCACTTTATGTACATAAATAGGAGTTAATTACATGTCATTTGAGGAATCATATAAAAAATACAATAATATCATACATTATTTGTTAAAAAGTTATCAAATCACTTATAATTATGATGAATTTTATCAACAAATGCTCATTAAAATGTGGCAACTTACACTCGATTTTGATGAACAACAATCTTCTTCTTTTAAATCTTATCTATTTATACGCTTAAAATTCTATCTTATAGATTTATTTAGACAAAAAGATACTACACTTAATATATGTAGTATTGATACCCTTTCAGAACTTTCTCCGTCAATTTCAATCAACGACATCGATTTATTTATTAAAGATATTTCACAACAGTTACTTCCACGCGAACGAGATTGGTTAGCCTTATATTTACAAGGATACAAACAATATGAAATTTCCCAAATCTTAGATTTTTCACCTACAACGATTAAAAAAATAAAATCTAACACAATACGAAAACTACGTCGTTATTTAATTTTATCTACAAAGGATTGACATCTATGAAATGTATATCAACGCATTCACTTTTATATCTTCAAACTGCGTTTTCAACAAATGTTGAAACCTATATTCAGTATGAACATTACAATATTCATTTACCATGTTCACCTGAAAAAACATTACATTATTTATTGGAATTACATCAAAAATCTTATCATCATCAATGTATGTTATCTAAAAATATTTTAAACATAAAAAAACTCATACCTATCTATATCAATGAGGAAACCATATTATTTCCAGTTACGCAAAAACGTGCATCGATTAAATATTTTATCAATGCACGCAATATTATAGGAATTCATTCTTCAATTCATACCACAAAGATAGTTTTTGAAAATGGTTCGACTATCGAAGTGAACATCCCCTATACCCTAGTAACAAAAAAGTGGCAAGAAAGTCTTACCGTAGGTCATATCATAGAGAAAACTACTTTTTATTAAATTTATATTCTAAAAGCTTTTTAGTGAATAAGGCAGTCGTATGTTTAATAGCATATAAACTAGCAATCATCATAACTATCGCAATAATCAAAACAGTTAACATAACAAAACCTGATAAATCAATACGTGGGTTGATATAGGCATGTACTATAGCTAAGCTGGTCACTAACCCTAAAATAAAGAGTCCGAGCAAAAATGCATAAGCTAAAACCATACAAATTAAAAGTACGAACACATGAGAAGTCGATTTTTTCTTATGATTAAATATAAATTTCTTTAAATATTCATTTGAAAATCTTATTGGCTTATTTGTGTCAACACTTTTATCCTGATCAACTGAGTCAATATATTTGTTAAGCGCATTTTTTTCTTTAGCATTTAAAAACCATAATTGCTTATTTACTCTTTTGATGAATTCATTTTTACTCATTTGATAGGTACCTCTCTTCAGAATTAGTCATATTTATCAATAGTAAATGAATTAAACTATTCTTTCAAATCTTCTTATATAACTAAAATAAAACAGCAATCTAGTGAAATAAATCCACTTAATTGCTGTTTTTTTACATTTATAGAATTGACAAACCAGAACTTTGAATATCTTTGGCAAAACCTTTGACTGTATCTACTGAAAGTTCTCCTATATCACGGCCTAAATTATTATTAACTTTTTTTACAACATCAGCTGGGCAAGTAATAATATCAGCGCCAATTTCATCAGCTTGAATTACATTATATACTTCACGACAACTAGCCCATAATAATTGAACGCCTTCTTTACTATGAGTTACCTTAACGGCTTCTTTCATCAAAGGAAGTGGATCAATACCAGTATCTGCAATACGTCCTGCAAATACTGACACATATGTTGGCACACCTTCAGTTACAACGTCAGTAATTGCTTTTACTTGCTCTATAGTATAGACAGCTGTAACATTCAACCTTACCTGTTTCGATGATAAACTTTTAATTAATGGTAGTGTAGACTCACCGGTTGTTGTAACAATAGGAATTTTTACAAATACATTATCACCATATTGTTTTAAAATCTCAGCTTCTTTTTCCATAGTAGGTAAATCGTCAGCAAACACCTCAAAAGAAATTGATGCGTCGGGTATTTCACTAACCGCTTCCTCTGCAAAAGCTTTATAATCAGTTACACCTGCTTTAGCCATCAAGCTTGGATTCGTTGTAAAACCATCAACGAGTTGATTCTTATATGCTGATTTCATTTCTTCAATATCTGCACCATCCGCAAACACTTTAACATTTAATTTTGTCATGTCATTTCTCCTTAACGTGAAAGATCAATACTATCAATTATATGTATAGAATTGATTATTTGTATGTATATCAGACTAAAACTATGGATAGCGTTTTGTAATCACGTTTTAAATTTAAAAATTTTATAACTTATTTATAACATGACCTTGAAATGTAAGCGAATTATTTGCTTTAATTTTAAATATACTGTCTAAAATGGAATGAAAATTACTATGTTTAAGTTTAATAAATATGATAGTATATTGTAATAATGTTTATCTAGGAGGCAGTTTATGGCTCGGTCAAAAAAGTATTTTTATCTTAGTCTATTAATGATAATTTTAAGTTTTTTCTTTAATACCAATAATTCATTATTGAGTAATATATTTCAATCGTTTATGAAAATTGTTGTAGTTACGAGTATCGTTAATATTATAATACTTATTTTATCGATAATTTTTGCCGATAAATCTATAAAGTATGCTAAGGAAAGTTCAGACTGGATTAGATTTGCAAGCAAAATTTTACCATTGATTATTTTAATCACTATTATTATCCATATTCTTTCATCTTTACATACTTTTGGTTACATTTTTAAATAAACAATCAACTCTTTTATATTTTGAGGTGAAATATAGATGCAATATCTATATATTTTTGTAGGCGGTGCTTTAGGTGCATTGATAAGATTCTGTTTATCAATGCTTAATGAAGGGTCAACCTTTCCGTTGGGAACATTTGTTGCAAATTTATTGGGTGCTTTTTTAATGGGCAGTATCGGCGCTTTAAGCGTTTCACTCTTTAAAAGTCATCCAAACATAAAAAAAGGGCTTACCACTGGTTTACTTGGTGCGTTAACTACTTTTTCAACATTTCAATTTGAACTTATAACACTATTTAATCAACATCATTTTATACTGTTTACTGTATATGGTGTAACGAGTTATATTTTAGGAATACTAAGCTGTTACCTCGGTGTCAAAATAGGAGGTAGATTTTCTTGATTACTATTTTGCTCGTTATGTTAGGTGGAGGAATCGGTGCTGTATTTAGAGCCTTAATCACAAATATATGCCAAAGCTTATTCAATAGTAAAATTCCTATTGGAACATCTATAGTAAATATTACAGGTAGCTTAATTATCGGGTTTATGATGGGGCATGCACTCGCTAGCCAGGATATGTTTCCTTTCTTTGTTACAGGTGTTCTCGGAGGTTTAACTACTTTTTCAACATTATCATCTGAACTTGTTAATATGTTAAGCCCTCAATTTAAACCATTACGTTTTGTAGTTTATTCCTTATTACAATTTATTTTAGGTTTCATTGCTTGCTTCTGTGGATACCATATCTAATATTAAAATAACTTTTACTTACGGTTATAGTAACTTATTTCATAGATTATGATTTCTATTTGTATCTTTAATTATCTTATTAATTTAGAAGCTCAACAAAACTAAATCCTTATTAAGGTCCTCAAGCTATTATGACAACGAGAATAATTGTAGTTAAAAAATAAACATATTCTCAACTCAACGATGTTGTACCAATATATAATAATGGCTAAGACAAATGCTATTGTCTTAGCCATTTTACTATTGATTTACTTACCGTCAAATTCAAGAGGGTTAGGTCCAATTCTTTTATCTTGATTTAATTGATCGATTCTTTCCATTTGGTTGTCGCTTAATTCAAAATTCCATACGTCTAAATTTTCTTCTATGCGATGTGGTGTTACGGATTTAGGTATAACAACAACATCGTGCTGAATATTCCATCTTATTACAACTTGGGCTGGAGTTTTCCCTACTTCATTAGCTACTTCATTTATGACATCATCATGGAGAATTTGTGAATTCATTAATGGAGACCATGATTCCATGATAATATTTTGGGCTTCTAAATACTTTCGCAATTTATTTTGTGTTAAATAAGGATGAAATTCTACTTGGTTAATGACCGGTTTAATAGAAACTTGGGCAAGCAAAGCTTCAAAATGTTCTGGGGTAAAATTGCTCACACCAATATTTTTCACCTGATTTTGTTTATATAAGTCTTCCATACCTCTCCAACTATCAATCATTACCGCTTCATTTGTACCTGGCCAATGCATTAGATATAAATCTAAATAATCCAGTCCTAATTTTTCAACAGATTGGCGATAGGCTTCTTCCACATTTTGACGTCCAAAATCAGTTAGCCATAATTTAGAAGTTATAAATAAATCTTCACGGCTCAAACCAGTCGATTTTAATCCTTCCTTAATACCTTGACCTACCGTTTCTTCGTTACCATAAATCATTGCCGTATCTATACTTCTATAACCTTGTTCGATAGCATGTTTTACAGATTCTCTACATTCATCGCTATCTTTTACTCTATAAGTTCCGAGTCCTATTTTAGGCATTGTTCTTCCGTTATAAAATTGAACCGTCTCCATATGATCTCTCCTTTAATCATTGTAATTAAAAAATTTACTAGTAATACATACCCTTTTTTTACTTTTTAAAAAAGTAATACTATCAAATCAAAAAAGCCTTCAAAACAATTAATTTGTAGTAATTGTTTTGAAGACTATAATAAGCACTCATATGAAAAATAAAGTAATTTCTTTAATAATTTAATTGAATGACTCAATTTTATCCATGATATCTTGTAAATCATCCACATTGTACTGTATGCGTCCATGGAAAACAAACTTGTTAAAGAATTCTTCTAATTGTTCAGGACCAACTAAAACTTTAACATTTGATGATTGTGTATAATGAGAAATAGTCACATCATTATCCTTTTTAGGATTAAAATACAGTATTGATGTTGGCGTATATTTAGTATTCAATTCATTTTGTAAGTCTCCTGCTAATTTTTCAATATGTTTAATCTTATCCGAATAATTAACAAAAGATAATGAATGTTGATCTTCATTTTGATCCAAGACCAATGTCTGTGGCTGTGATGAATCTAAGTCGAGCGTGTCAAAAACTTGTGACATCGTAGGTAATTCTTTAAATTGCTCACCACTAATGCCATTATAAACATGGCCTTTTAATAATTGAGAGTCAATAATATATAAGCCAGTTCGTGTAAGTACTAGATGACTCACACGTTCAATATTAGTTAACTCATTACTAGGCAAGAAAATATTTGCCATAATATGCATATCTTCAGGGCGTATTCTCTTTTCATTTACTAGTCTCTCACGAATACCAATTAATCTCATATCTGTAACATATTCGCTATGATTTTTTGAGAATAGTTTCAACGCATCAATTTCACGATTTTTGTTACTAACTGTCACGTCAAAATCTTCTTGTTGTTTTGTAACAACTTTTTTATTCTCTACTCTCTCTTTTTCTAAAGCTTCTTCATGAGATTCTTTAAGATGTTGCTCTTTTTCTTTATAATGTGCTTCTGTTTGATTCTTCACTTTCTTCTTACTATGGTTCGCTACTAAGAAGAGTACAAAGAATAAAACAGCCACAAGTATTGCAACAATTAAGCCGATTACTGTCGGTGAAGAAAAATCCATTAAAACAACGCTCCTTTATCAGTTTCAATAACTCTAATTATAATAGAAAAAAGGCTTATTTTCGACATATATTTTATAATTATTTATTTTCTATTTTACAAGTCATTGAATTTCAACTGCATCTTTTAAAAGGTTGACTTTATCTAATTTTTCCCATGGTAATAATACGTCTGTACGTCCAAAATGACCATACGCTGCTGTTTGTTTATATATCGGTTGTTTTAAGTCTAACATTTTAATGATACCTGCTGGTCTTAAATCAAAATGCTTTCTTACAGCTTCAACTAAACGTGCTTCTGAAACCTTTCCAGTATCAAACGTATTAATTGAAATAGAAACGGGTTCTGCTACACCGATTGCATATGCAAGTTGTACTTCACATTGTTTAGCTAAACCAGCTGCAACAATATTTTTAGCTACATATCTTGCAGCATAAGCTGCCGAACGATCTACTTTAGTAGGATCTTTACCACTAAAACAACCTCCACCATGACGGGCATAACCACCATACGTATCAACTATAATTTTACGTCCAGTTAAACCAGCATCTCCTTGAGGTCCTCCAATAACGAAACGTCCAGTCGGGTTAATGTAAAATTTAGTTTCTTCATCTAATAAAGCTTTATCTACAGTTGGGTATATAACATGCGTTTTAATGTCTTTTTCAATTTGTGCTAACTCTACATCTTCAGCATGTTGTGTAGAAACAACAATAGTATCAATACGTCTAGGTTGGTCATCTTCATCATATTCAACAGTCACCTGTACTTTTCCATCTGGACGAAGATAATCTAAAATTTCATCTTTTCGTACATCAGATAATCGTTTAGCAAGTTGATGTGACAGGAATATAGGTAGAGGCATATACGTATCAGTTTCATCAGTTGCGTATCCAAACATTAATCCTTGGTCACCTGCACCTGTTGCTTCAATTTCTTCTTCAGAAATTTCATTTCGATATTCAAGCGCTTTGTCTACACCCTGTGCTATATCAGGTGACTGTTCATCAATCGCAGTTAACACTGCCATTGTTTGTGAATCATAACCATATTTTGCTCTAGTATAACCAATATCTTTAATCGTTTCCCTCACCACTTTAGGAATATCTACATAAGTAGTTGTTGAGATTTCTCCAGAAATAAGTGCCATTCCTGTTGTTACTGTTGTTTCACATGCTACACGAGCATTGGGATCATCCTTTAATATTTCATCAAGAATGGCATCTGAAACTTGGTCAGCAATTTTATCAGGATGGCCTTCAGTAACTGATTCTGAGGTAAATAATCGTTTATTGTATGTCATCATTTTCTCCTTTAAATAAATTACGAAAATTCTCTTTAAATATGAGAGCTAAATAAAAGAGCCTTCTTCACTATATAGATAGAGAGAAGGCTCTTAAACGTCCATTCGCTCTTATCGTTCAGACCATATTTGTCTGCAAACGGTTTGGCACCTTTCTTTAAATAAAGAGGTTGCTGGGTTTCATTGGGTCCATGTCCCTCCACCACTCAGGATAAGAGAATCCGTTAAACTTAATAATATCTAATTCAAAGTATGTTGTCAATTTTATACATTGTCACTATTTCTATTTTAAAGTGGATAAATTCAATCGGTGTGTTATACTATCTAAATGTAAGGGCTTACATAAATTATTGTATGGAGGGATTGGGTATGTCTATAGATACATACACAGAAACACTTAAGATAAATCAGCTAATAGAAAAAGCTACATCACATTTTCAACTATCATCAACACAATTATACAAAAAAATTTTAAAAAACCATGAGGGTGAATTAACTGAACTGGGGGCAATAAATGTTAAAACAGGTAAGTACACTGGTCGTTCACCTAAAGATAAATTTATTGTCACTGAACCATCGTATAAGGATAATATAAATTGGGGAGATATCAATCAGCCCATGGATGAAGAAACATTTCTAAAACTTTACAATAAAGTACTCGACTATTTAAATCAGAAAGATGAACTTTACATATTTAGTGGATATGCAGGGAGCGATAAAGAGTCACGTCTTAAACTTAAGGTGATAAATGAATTAGCTTGGCATAACTTATTTGCTCGTAACATGTTTATTCGTCCAGAATCTATAGATGAAGCTCAAAATATAAAACCCAACTTTACGATTGTTTCAGCACCTAACTTTAAAGCTAATCCTGAATTAGATGGGACAAATAGTGAAACATTTGTCATTATATCTTTTAAACATAAAGTGATTTTAATTGGTGGTACAGAATACGCTGGTGAAATGAAAAAAGGTATTTTCTCTGTAATGAATTATTTGCTTCCAATGCAGGATATCATGAGTATGCATTGTTCAGCTAATGTTGGAGAAAAAGGAGATGTAGCATTATTCTTTGGATTATCAGGAACTGGTAAGACGACGCTTTCTGCCGATCCAAAACGTAAGTTAATTGGTGACGATGAACACGGTTGGAATAAAAATGGCGTTTTTAATATTGAGGGTGGATGTTATGCAAAAGCAATTCATTTATCTAAACAGAAAGAGCCTCAAATTTATAATGCTATTAAATATGGAACAATCTTAGAAAATACAGTTACAAATGATGACGGTACAGTAGATTTTGATGATAACACCTATACTGAAAACACTCGTGCCGCCTACCCTATTGACTATATAGAGAATATTGTTACACCTTCAAAGGCAGCACATCCGAATACGATTATATTCTTAACCGCTGATGCATTTGGAGTTATCCCTCCTATTTCAAAGCTAACTAAAGATCAAGCAATGTATCATTTCTTAAGTGGGTTTACGTCTAAACTAGCTGGAACAGAACGTGGTGTTACTGAACCTCAACCATCGTTTTCAACTTGCTTTGGTGCACCATTCTTACCTTTAAGTCCAACAAAGTATGCTGATTTACTTGGAAATTTAATCGATATTCATGATGTTGATGTATATCTAGTAAATACTGGATGGACAGGTGGCAAATATGGTATAGGGCGAAGAATTAGTCTACACTATACTCGTGAAATGGTAGATCAAGCTATATCAGGTAAATTAAAAAATACTAAATATATTAAAGATGATACATTTGGCTTAAATATTCCAGTTCAGATTGACAATGTACCTACAACTATTCTGAATCCTATCAATGCTTGGAACAATAAAGATAACTACAAAGCACAGGCTTACGATTTGATTCAACGCTTTAATAATAACTTTAAAAAATTCGGCAAGGAAGTCGAACATATTGCCAACAAAGGTGCATTTAATCAATAATTAATATGCACATTTATATGTTAAATTTAAAAGCATTGTGCCTGAGAAAGCTTTCAATACCTCAGGCACTTAAATTTTTATTTAAATGCCGAGTGGATTATTAATACATTTATTTGAGGATATCTATATATGATAATACATTTCTAAAGTTTCAAACAATCTCATTATTTAATATCTAATTATTTCTAATATATACATTGTTATCATCAACATGTATAATCCATTGTCACAATATATTTAAATTTTTATTTTCGACGTCGTTCATCCATTGATGTATATATTGAATTACGTCTCTCATCGCAGCAGGTCGTGGTACATGACCTTCATCCAATTGATAATAGGTTTGATAATAGGTTCCTTTGGATTTTAATTTTTTTTCTAAATCATAAGCTTGGTGTATTCCAACTTGAATATCTTTGCCACCATGAATAATGAGAATAGGAGGACTATCTTTTTTTATAAATTGCATTGCATCTCTGCTCTTATAAGCTTTCGTATCTTTTTTTGGATGTCCAACCATTCGTCGTAACATTCCTCTCAAATCAACTCGTTCTTCATACATTAAATGTATATCAGATACGCCACCCCAAATCATATAACTATCTACAGGCAAATCATTAAAAGTAAGTAATCCCTGTAGACCTCCACGTGAAAATCCTACCATATGTATAAATGCAGAAGGATAGTTTTGATTTAAAAGTCGAATCAAATGCGTTACATCATTTAAATCACCACGGTAAAATTCATCTCTTCCTTCACTTCCATTATTTCCTCTATAGTATGGGCCTATAACTAAGGTATGTTCATTTGCAAATTGCATAAGTCTTGCGGCTCTCACTCTTCCAACTTGCCCTTTACCACCTCTTAAGTATATAACAATACGTTTGATATCTTTTTTGCTTTTCGGAATCATCATCAGAGCCTTAACTTTTAAATAATCTACAATATATGTTACTTCATTAAAAAAATGAGTTTCATATTCGATTGGCATGCGCTTTTCCTTAATAAAATCCAAGTGCTCTCACCCTTTCCAAACAATGAAGAATCGCCTTATCATTGATTAAAAAACTTCTTTTATTTAAAGGAATATCATTAATATGATGATAAAGACAAGGGCCTAAAGTCTCGTAATAGGTATCTACATATTCCAAATGACTTACTTCAACGAAGTAAACATCCTTAATAAACGGCTCATCATGCTCCGTTTTTATACGATACTGTGCAAAATAGTAGATAAATTTTGCGATTGCACCCGTCTCTTCGTATAACTCTCTAATTACTGCTTCTTTACTTTGTTCGCTTATTTCAACTTTACCACCAGGAAACTCTATCCCACGTTGTTGATGGTGTGTAAATAATAACTGACTATTGTATACAGGAATTGCAAGAACGTGATTACCATTTGGCATATCATTTTCATTTTTATAGTTCAATGTTACAACCCTTCCATCTTTATCCTCAAACTCCACGTTCCTCACTTCCTCTCATCCTATGTTAAAATATATTTATCAAATATTTAGTTGGAGGCCTTTATCAATGTTGAAAAAAATATTGTTATCTCTAGTTGTATTTTATCAACGTTTTATTTCGCCACTTACACCCCCAACATGTCGATTTTATCCAACATGTTCACAATACACTAGAGAAGCCATCGAATACCATGGTGCTCTAAAGGGACTTTATCTCGGTGTACGGCGCATACTTAAATGTCATCCATTGCATAAAGGTGGCTTTGATCCTGTTCCATTAAAAAAGGATAAAAATTCTAAAACCACACATCATCATTAAACTTTGTTAAGTAAAGAACGCTTGACTTTAGGGGGAGTGAAATAAATCATTCCCTCTTTTAATATGCCACTTGTTTCTACGATATCATTAGCAAAATAATAACCGTGTGGCGTTATATCACCCGGATAATTTCCTTCTTTAGCTAACATTGCTGTAAAATATCTACTTAGACCAAACTCATACATGCCCCCAACTACAAACCTTATATTTTTTTCTTTCAAAATTTTCATGGCGTCTAACATTCTATCTATTCCTCCAAGTCTAAATGGTTTTAACACGACGACTTGTATGGGATATTGTTGAATTATTGATTGTATTTTTTCTATAGAAAGTGCCTTTTCATCGATGGCAATTTTAGGAAAAATAGACATATCAATATCATTTAAATCTTCTAGAATTTTAAAAGGTTCTTCAATATATATAATATCTGATGTTTTTTCATTGGCTAATTGTAAAAATGATGGCTTTGTTAATGATTCATTTGCATCTATTGCAATATCACACTCAAGATTTAATAAACGTATAGTTTCAAGATCTTTGATAAGTGATGTTGACCATTTAAGTTTAATACGTTTCGGTCTTGTTTCTAATAATGTTTCAATTTGACTATTAGTTAAGCCGCTAACTGTAGCACCATATTGTACTTCAAAATCATGCAGATCGTTATACATTTGATAAACAGCCATGACAACCATTGATCGAGCAGCTGGCGCATCATTCATTTGATTGAGGTAAGGTAACCATGAATCAAAAGATATCATATCTTGATGAAGTACTTGTGGTATCCACTTTCTTAATCTATTTGCGACTGTGAGTATTGTTTCTTTATCATACCAATTAGTTAAAAATGCATTACACTCTCCATAATAAATTTCTCCACTATAAGTTACTATTTCCGTAAACAAACTTTCTCGATGCGTTAACTTCACTTTCGGTGTTGAAATTGGTGATTTAAAAGGTTCCTTATAAGTATATAGATTGATTGCCTTAACTTTCATTATTCTTTCCCTCATTCAAGTCTTCACTTTTGACCTTTTTACGTTGTAATTTACCTGTCGATGTATAAGATAAAGATTCTACCTGATAATATTTTTTAGGAATTTTATATCTAGCTACATGATTTTCAAAATGTTCTATTAATTCATTACGATTAATATCTTGATTTGTCACATAATATAGTATTGGCACTTGCCCCCAAGTATCATCTGATATTCCCACACATACGGCATCTTCAATGCCTTCAAAGTCTTTTGCTATTGTTTCAATTTGGTAAGGGTAAATATTCTCTCCGCCACTTATAATCAAATCTTTGCGCCGATCATATATCATGACATAACCCTCATCATCTATTTCAGCTATATCTCCAGTTTGAAAATACCCATCATTATCAAATGTGTCTTTTAAATCTTTGGGATATAAATAACCATTCATCACATTTTCACCTTTAATTAATAACTCTCCATGGCCATATGCGTTGGGATTTTTTATTTTCACTTCAACATTTTCACTTGGTTTTCCAACAGTATCGAAACGTTCATTTAACATTTGAGGTGAGGCTGTTAGAAACTGAGAGCAAGTTTCTGTCATACCAAAAGAATTATATACAGGTAAACGATAAGTCAATGCTTGCTCTATTAATTGTGGTGATAATTTAGCACCACCTAGCAGAATTTTTTCTAAAGAAAATGGTTGAGTCAATCCTGCATCCATTAACCACTTTAACGTTTGTGGAACAAGAGACATGTGGGTGATTGGATAAGTCTTGATTTGTGTTAACATATCATCAGTTTGAAACTTTTTAACAAGTCTGACAGTGAATCCTTCTATCACTGCGCGTAAAATAACACTGAGCCCAGAAATATGATATATAGGTAAGACCGAAAGCCACTCAGTATCTTGTTCGAATCCTAAACTATGTTTACAGCCTATAGCACTGGCTAAATGATTATTAAACGTTTGAGGCACAGCTTTTTGAGGTCCCGTCGTTCCAGACGTAAACATAATTGATGCAATCGATTCTAAATTAAATTTGTAACTTGAAACATCATATTTATCCAATTGTGTTAAATCATTAAAATGATATAAATTAAATCCTTCTAATTCTAAAGGTAACGTGTGTACAATCGTTGTTATGTCGACCGAATTCATTTGATTTATCATCTCATGTCGCGTTAAACGTGTATTTATCATAGCGATTTCAATATGAGCTAACCAACAAGCATGAATCAAAACAACTGAATCAATATCATTGCTTATATATAAACCAATCCTTTTCTGATTTAAAGAAGTTAAATATTGCGCGATTGTTTTTGCACGATGATATAATTCTTCGTACGTTAAAGATAACTGATTTGTAACAATCGCCAATCGATTTCCATTTGATTGAGCTTGTTCCTGTAACCAAAAATTCACAATGCATTCCTCCAAATTATATACACGTATAATTATACCTACTTGCTTATTAAATATCAGTAGTTGAGCTTAATATGTTATTTTCAACTTAAAGTAATATGTTTAAAAGTCAATCACCTATTGAAAATGTGGACTACATGCGTCATCTATCAGTCTTTAATATAGTCATTGCTTTTAAGTTAGTAACCTACGTAACTTTCATCATCACATTTCAATTTATAAAGTACTCTATTATTTTAATCAATGATTCCATTATTGACTATATATACATTTTTTATAAGAATCGTTCTCTTTTCAAAAATAAATTATCTCATGAATTAATCATTTAATATATCCCATTTAAATAATATTGTAACACCGATTAGTTTGTGATATTTTTAAATTACTTTATATAACAATATGGGGTCTTATATGAGTACCGAAATTGTTAGATAATTTTTCCGAGATATCTCAACGAATATTAAAAGTATAGATTGAAGGGAAATAGATGAAGCTATAAAATTCACTCATTCTAACATTCCAATAGGAATAAAGAGAATTTAAACTGTAACTGATAATGTTTAATGTTATTAAATTAACAGAATAAAACTTCATAATGAAAAACAATCAAATTATCTCTTATATTACACCTGATGTTACTGAAGATGAAATGAGAGAAATTATAGCTTTTATGGATTAATAAAAACAAAAGAAAAATAGCGATAAATAAAGAGAGACGCTTATATTACTAATTTACACTTTAGTATGATTAAGTCTCTTTTTTTTATAAATAAAATTATGCATAATTTAAGGTTTCATATAGGCGTTGATGTTATATATAAAATATATACAATTTCTAAAACTAAATAAGGAATGAGAATTATGCATCAATATAAGGAGTTGATTGATGGTATAGATATTAAATATATTGAAATGCCTGATAAATTAGAATACGTCATTTTTTGATAGTGAATTATATGTTAACAGTAGATTATCATCAAGTTTTTATGTGAAAGAAGACATCAAAACTTACTATGTAAAAAGTAATAAAACTAACGCACTTATCTCTTTAAATCAAATTGAAAAAGCAATCAACGCTCACGATTGCAAAACACTTCAAGACTTGAGTAATTACTTTAACTTACCTACTACACATTTATTTCTAACAATGTGATTCTATAACCTTAAATATACAAATTTGCTTTTTTCAATATATTAAAAATTAAACCTGCTACTTTTCATCAAATAGATCCACAGGAGGACGTTTTATGCAACAAGAAACAACATCATGGTACAAACAAGAGTGGTTTATAGTTTTATCACTTTTATTCATTTTTCCACTAGGTTTATTTCTCATGTGGAAATTTAACAAGTGGCCATCTATTGCAAGAACAATCATTACTGTTGCAATTTCAGTTATCGTATTAGCAAGCATTACCTATTATGGTAATCTACAAATGATTGTACCAGCAACATCAATTTCAAATAACGAAACTAAAGAAACTACAGAGAATACTGTAAATGATAAAGACGAGCTAAATCATAAAGCTGCAGTAGAAGAAACAAAAACTAATTATGACTCCACCAAAGAAAATACTAAAGAACCTGCAAAAGAAAATGAATCTGCAACACGATTGGAGAACTCTGCACTTGAAAAGGCAAAGTCATATTCTGATGATTTCCACATGTCTAAACTAGGAATTTATGATATTTTAACATCTGAATATGGAGAAAAATTTGATAAAGAAGATGCACAATATGCTATAGATCATCTAGAGGCTGATTATGAAAAGAATGCACTTGAGAAAGCAAAATCATATGCCAAAGATATGCATATGTCTAATGACTCAATTTACGATCTTTTGGTGTCTAACTACGGTGAAAAATTTACAGAATCAGAAGCAAAATATGCTATTGAGCATTTGGATAATTAAGTTTACGGACGAGTAACTTTCTCGTCCTATTTTTTAACATCAAGAGAAGAGCAACGAGAATGAATGTGAAAAAAGATTAATGTAACATGGTCTTATGATTTTAGATGTAAAATAAGAGCTATCGTAAAAGAGGTTATAAAACCAAAAAAGCAGCGTATGAGGCAATGCAACTTAAAGATTTTCACAAGCTTTTAAAGATGCGTTAAATGAGGAAATAATTGAACGTGATCCAACTTGGAACGCCCCTATTTATGAAAAGAAAACTACAAAGAAAGAAGAAGATAAATTCATGTCTTTAACTGAATACAGGAAATTAAAATTATTCTTAACTTGTAAAAATGAATTATCATAATTTAACTATTTTTATACTTATAGTTGCAGGTGGACCTTTTCGAGAGGTGCAAAATTACAATATAATGATTTAGATTATATCAATAGTAATATTCATTTAAGAAATACTATGACAAAATCAGCTAATAAAATCATTTCAATTGCTAGAAAAGATATGAAACATATACAAAATGTTTTAAACAGACTATTACAGATTTCTGCCAAAATAAAAAAGAACGTTGATATAACAACGTTCTAACATAAATCAGTGAAACTAATGTTTACTAATTTTTACTGTTTTACGGAGAGTGAGAGAGTATATAAACTCCGTAAACATAGCTATTATAGTGTGTCGGGAACGTCTCAGAACGTTCCTTTTTTATATAAAAATCACCTGTTGTATTAAAATTTATTTACGTCATATTGACGTCATTTTGAGAAAGTAATTCTTCAATAAAATCGTCCTTAATTTCATAAATTACAGGATTACTTTTTATTTTATTTAGTTTTGATTCATTTTTGGTTACAACCTCATTAATCTTATTTCTAGAAAAACCAGTGATTTCTTTTATTTTCTTTAAACTAATTCGTGAATATTTACTTCCAAAAATCTTATCTTGTAAAAGAATAAAAAGGGTATCAAATTCATATTTATCTCTATATAACTTTGATAAAGAGATACCTAGTTTATCTAGAATATTTTTGTTATTTATAAAAGTTTCTATAATATTAGATTGCCCTTGCAACAACAGATCTAACATTTCTTTAATAAATATAGTTAATTCACCTTTATTAAAATAATTAGATGTATTTTCGAAGGCTTTATAATATTTATTTTTATTATTGTTAACAGTATAAGAAAATGTAAGAGCAGTAAACGGATCCAAATTATTAGATAATAATTTAGCCAAAATGTATCTACCTACTCGTCCATTACCATCATAAAAAGGATGTAGATATTCAAATATAAAATGACTAGCCATTATTTTAAAGACCTCAGGTGCTTCATCATATTTAAGAAATTCAAACATTGAAGTTAGATTTTCGATAAGCTTCGTTTCATTATACTCATTTCGATGAATCCACTTATTCTTTGATTCATCGAAAACTCCTATCCCTTTTTTTCTGAATAACTCTCCATCAGGTAAATCACTTTCTTTTATTTCACTATAAACCATAGAATCAAATATTTTACGTATATCAGAAATAGAATTAATTGTTATATTGTAGTTTTTAATCATCGAGTATTGATTAACTAACCCATCAAATCTTTTATTATAACCTTTAGTTTTGTTTATAGATTCAGCAATTTCAGCCTTTGTACTTCTAATATTCTCTGTTTCATTAGTACTTTGTAATTCATTTATAAGTAAATGGTTGATATAAGATTCATTAGCTACAACCGGTAATTCGGCAGATAATCTTTTAATTTTTTCAGAATTAATTAATATTTTTTCTAAATTTTTAACTAATTCTTTTGTTATAACAAAAAACAGTGGGTAACTATGATCTGTATCTTGCTTACCATCACGTATTGGGTGTATATCTATATCTATTAAATAAGAAGAAAAACTTTTCCGACGCATTTGATATTCTGTTTCTAAATTTTGACTACCATACATATGAAATAATGTTTTTAATGACTTGTATTCCATGATATCACCCTTGCTACTAATCATATTTAAAAAATATGTTGTTTATCATTAATATGATTATAACTAATTTGCTTTACTAAATAAAGAAATTTAAACCTTTGCTTTTTTGACATGGTTACATAAATGTAATTTGAACGATTATTTTAATGCAAGTTATATCTTATTACTAAAACTATTATTTCATTTGAATTTGATAATCATAGAGTTTTTTTGCATTTTTCAAAGTGAGTTTTTCAATACTTCTTTCTCCTCGACGCATAGCATTTATATTTCCGTAACTAACACCAGTATCTTTGTTTATTTGGTAACTTGATATATCAGTGATTTTATTAATACATCAATAGCTTTGTACAATTCATCATATGCGTTCATTTATTTAAGATGAGACAGTTTTTATTATTTTAAAATTAAAATCACTATGTTAATTAATGCTAATACGATCGTTGTTATCATTAAGATTAATGTTATGTTTCTAATAGTTTTACTTGTCATAATTAACACCTCCATAATATAATGAGGTAAAGGGCTTTCGCCCTTTCCTATTTTAGTAGCGTTACGATAGTTGAAATGTTTTGAATAATAAGCCCGGTCAAAGCTATTATCATCATTCTTTTGTCGTGACGCTCTTTTTTTATTCTCCGTTTTCGTCTCTTTCTCATATCTTCTGTATAGAAATAATCTTAAATGAACTTTTATCTCAACGTTTTTTGTAAGTTTATTTCATTTGATATAAAAAATGATCTTAAGAAAAGTGACTAGTAAAATGAAGTAACGAAAAGACGCTAACATTAGTTACATACCTAATTTATCGGACGTTTACTAAATGGTTTGTTTCTAATTTTTCAACTAAGACAGTATAAAAAATTCATAATTGTTTAAATCAAGCTATAGACGATGCAATTCAAAAAAGATTAATGCACAAAGATATAACATATAAAATTGCTACTAAAGTGGCAATATCAACCCACCCTGAAGAACAAATTTATGAGTTTTGATAATTTTACTAAATTAAAACAATATGTAACCGAAATCCCTATTTAATCATATGTGTTTATATATTTTTGTGTCATTGCTAGAAGAAGTTTTGGATAAGTTCAAAAATTTAAGTAGAAATGATTTAGAATAAAAAAATACAATACACTTGTCTAGAACATTAACCGAAAAAATCATATAAAACTGTACATGTTCCCCTACTGATATGAAAATTTTATAAAAATACTAGTTCAAATGCCTGTATGTTTATCCACTAAAACTACTATCACAGCTGTATCTTTTATCACTTATAATGCAGTATAATAATACACTAAAAAAATTCTGCATAGCAAATAAGATGAATAAATAGACTTTGCATAGTTTAAGATATACATATTGCTCTTACTTACTACACAACGACGTATCTATCTATTACATTTCAAAGAGATTAGGTCACAAAAATATTAAAACTACTATGGATGTATATTCGCATTTATTAGATGAAGTTGAGCAGAAAGAAAAAGCAGTGAATGTATTGGAAAATATAAACGGGAACGCAATTTAATTTTGCGGGGACGTTTTTATCAATTCAACAATATAGAGGAACGTTGGGTCTAATTTACGAGGTTTAACGAAAGATAACAAGATATAACAAAACCCCGTTAAATCAACGTTTTGTTTCACGAGATTTAACGAGGTATAAGCAAATAACGGAGAGTGAGGGATTCGAACCCTCGAGACGCTTGTGACGCCTACACACTTTCCAGGCGTGCTCCTTCGGCCAACTCGGACAACTCTCCATGCTAGAATATAGTAATAAAAAAACAGAAGCGATATTTCACTTCTGTTTGTATGACTCCTACGGGACTCGAACCCGTGTTACC